>JAAYLN010000186.1 GCA_012521875.1 Lentisphaerota bacterium
ATCTCAACCAGTGTGAAACCCTTCTTGTTCATTGTTCTGTCCTTTTTTTGTGCTTCGCCCGCACCCGGAAAGCCACTCGGAATAATCCGGTCACGAGCTCGGCGTGGTTAAGGATCGCAGCCGGATAACCACTCGGAAAAACCGGCTTTAATCCCATGCATTATATTAAAGCATTCCCTGTGCCAAACCCCAAATCGGCCAAATCAGCCCGTAAAAAGGCGAAAAACGGTGTTGTTTGCGGATTTTGATTGTCATTTTTGAAATTTCACCCCGCGTTTCTCATTTTTGCGACCGGGCATGGGCGTCTCCGCGCCGATGGCGTTGGCGTTTGCGGGTAACACGTGTCCGTAATTATCGCCACAAACGCCGGGGTTCGGGCAGACCGGCCGCGAGCCATCCTTTGGAATATCGTAGGCAGCCTTTGTCGAAAGCAGCAGGGTAGCTGGTGGGTGGGTTTTCGTCCTCGTCCTCGAAAACTGTTTTTTGACAGGATGACAGGATTTACAGGAAGGAGATGATGATCACGACAACGGGAGATAACGGCAAAGATTAAGCGGGTGGAGTAAGGCGTGTGGGGGTGGTTATACCAGCGTGCCGATTTACACCCTACTTTGTCGCGAGCTTTGCCGGTAACTTTGTCGAAAGCTAAAGAGTAAGCGGGTGGAGTAAGCGTGCCGATTAAGAGTGAGTTTAAGTGTGGGTTTAAGTGCAGGTTTAGAGTGGGTGCTCCGCGCTTGCACCTTGTCCCCACACCTTGTCTCCACACTTTGTCGAAAGCGGAAGAGTAAGCGGCAGCGGCGTCTCAGACTAGCCTGCTCCCCATGCACACCCCTGTCACAACAGATTACGCCCCCCTTCTCCTCTCTCCTTTTACCCTCCCCGATCTTACAACCGGGTCGTATGATCAACCAGCCACCAACCTCACCACAGCCAGGACCGGACGGTGGTCCGAGGCCGCCGGCTCGTCTATCACGCGGGTCTCGATAACCTCAATCTGAGCATCATGCGCCGCGAAAATATGGTCGATCATGATCTCCGGCCGGTCGGCGGGGAAGGTGGGCTCGAGCGGACTGATCCGGCGCCAGGCACCCTGCAGGGCGCGGAGATCACCGGCATCCGGGGCGGCATTGAAATCGCCGGCGAGAAATACGGGCTTTGTGAAGGCCTCCAGCTCCGCGTTGATGATTTCCACTGCCGCCATGCGGCTCCCGGGATTCAGCGACAAGTGGGTGCAGAAGAGCACAAAGGTTCCGAACTCGCAGACCAGCAGCGTGCGCGCCTCTTGCGGACAGGGCAGGGCGCGCTGATACGCGCGCAGCGGCGGCCGGCGCGAAAGCACCCCGATCCCGTAGGCGCCGTCCTGATAGGCGATGGCCTGGCCGTAGGTGCCGGTCATTCCGGTGGCCTCGGCAAGTTCCCGCAGTATGTCGCGCTCGGCACTGCGGCGCGTCTTGCGGTCCAGCTCCTGCAGGGCTACCACATCCGGCTGCTGCGCCGCGATCACACGGCCGATGCGCGCGACGTCCATTATCTCCGGCGCATCCAGTCCCTGCCCGTTGCGGACATTATAGGTAAGTATCCGGAGAGTTTCAGGCACTGCCGCAGTATCGCGGCAAAATGAACTGTTCTGCATGGTTTTCCTTTCCGCATTCAGATTACGCGAAAACGACCGCGAGTACAAGGGCGGTGAGTAGGAAGCAAAAAAATAATAACGCAGAGACGCGGAGGCGCAGAGGGGGAGAGGTGGGTACACCGCGCTGATTCACTCGCGATACGGTTGCCGCGACTTGTTATTTTGACAGGATTTCAGGATTTACAGGATTTTCTGGCAGGGGGATGCCAAGGACGGCTAGCCCTGCCCTTCGGGTCGCTGCACCGCAGGCTTTAGCGAGCGGAAGCGAGAGCGCAACCCAATCACAAATCAAAATTCTCTGCGCCTCTGCGCCCTACGTTAATATCCACCACTCACTACTCACTACTCACTACTCACCACTCACTAAAATCCCCGCGCTTGCAAAGTTACGGCGGGGAGTCCATACTTGGCTACCTGTAGAGGAATCTCATGCAATATCAAGTCCCCGTCTTTGCCCAGGTTGATCTGATTGTCGTCGGCGGCGCCAGCGGCGGTGTCGCGGCGGCCGCGGCCGCCGCCCGTCAGGGCTGCCGGATCTTTCTGGGTGCCGCCGAGCCCTATCTGGGCGAGGATCTCTGCGCCACCGGCAGGCTCTGGCTTGCCGGGGATGTGCCGCTGGAGACGGATCTGGCCCGCAAGCTCTTCACCACGGACGAGGGCACGCGCCGGACGTTTGTCGAGCCGATCACCGTAAAGCGGATCCTTGACGAGGCCTTGCTGGAAACCGGCGTCACCTTCCGCTTCGGCGTGGTGCCCGCCGACCTGCTGGTGGATGCCGCTGGCCGTCTCGCGGGTGTGCTCTTCACCAGCTCCAGCGGCCCCTTCGCGGTCACCGCGCGCCAGGTCATCGACGCCACCCCCGCCGCCCTCTGCGCCCGTCTCGCCAGCGTCCCCTTCACCCCCTGGCCCGCAGAGGGCACACTGCGCTTCGCGCGCGTCATCATCGGCGGCGGCGGCCGGCCCGCCGCGGCGCCCGATGCGCCGGACGCCGCCCCCGCCGACGTGCAGACCGAGGCGCTGGGCGAAATCCGCTTCGAGGACCGCGACCGGATGGTCGCCTGCCAGGCCTACCGCCACCAGATGGCGCTGACGTTGCCGGCCTTCACACCCGAAGCCGTGGCAGCGGCCGAGCAGACGCTGCGCGACCACACCTGGGATCCCGAGACCCTCTGGAGCAGCGACCGCGCCGACTGGATGCTCCCCGATGCCATGGAAAGCAGCACCAGTTATGAATGGACCGGTGCCGCAACCGTCGACCTCGCCGCCTTCCGCACCCCTATCACCGGACTCTCGATCCTCGGCACCTGCGCCGCGCTACCGCGCGACGCTGCCGCGCAACTGGCGCTCGCACCCGTTGCCATAACCATCGGCGAGCGCCTCGGGCAGGCCACCAAGGAGGGTGAAAGCCCTATCCTCGCCGATTGCCGCACCATGCTGACGGGCATCCGCGACCCGCTGCTCCACGAGCCCGCCAACCATCCGCGCCCGCCGGCGGCCACCACCGACTGGATCACCCACGACCCGGCAACACTGCCGCATCTCGGCACCTATGACGTCGTCGTGGCCGGCGGCGGCACGGGCGGCGCCCCCGCAGCCATCGCCGCCGCCAGGGCGGGCGCCCGCGTGCTGCTGCTCGAGACGCTCCACGAACTGGGCGGTCTCGGCACCCTCGGCTGCATCACGCACTACTGGTATGGTAATTGCGACAGCGGTTTTACGCAGGAGATGACGCGCGGACTGCGCGAGCTGGGCGGCAACGACCCGGCCTTCCATCCCGGGCGCTGGAATCCCGTGCACAAGGCGGAGTGGATGCGCCGCGAATTTCTGAAGGCCGGTGGTACGCTCTGGTTCGGTGCCACGGTCTCCGGAGTCCAGAAGAGCGGCTCGCACCTCGGCGGCGTGATCGTCAATACCCCCTGGGGACGCGGCCTCGTGCGTGCCACGGTCGTAATCGACGCCACCGGCAACGCCGATGTCGCCGCCGCCGCGGGTGCCGAATGCCTGACGGTCAGCGATGTCGACCTCGCCATCCAGGGCAGCGGACTGCCCTCGATACCCTTCGTGCCCGGCTACCACAACACCGACTATACCTTCATCGAAGACAGCGACCTGCTCGATACCACGCGCGCCTTCATCGTCGCCCATCGCCGTTTCCGCCACGCCTTCGACCTCTCGCCCATTCCGGGCACGCGCGAGCGCCGCCAGATTGTCGGCGATGCCACGGTCACGCCGCTGGATGTCTATGCCGGCCGCACCTGGTCGGACAGCATCTGCCTCAGCCGCAGCAATTTCGACAGCCACGGCTTCACCGTCCATCCGATCTTCTTCGTGCAACCGCCGGACCATACCTGCCTCGACGCCTGGCTGCCGCTGCGCGCCCTGCTGCCCAGGGGCGTCTCCGCCCTGCTGGTGACCGGTCTGGCCATCAGCGGCCAGCGCGACGTCATGCCGGTGTTCCGCATGCAGGGCGACGTCCAAAACCATGCCTATGCCGCCGGACTGGCCGCCGTCATGGCCCTGGCCTGCAAGGGCGAGGTGCGCCGCATCGACGTGCGCGCCCTGCAACGCGGCCTGATCGAGACCGGCTTCCTGCCGCAGACCGTGCTGCTGCACCGCGACCCGGCACCCGTGGCCCGCCCGGTTCTCAACAGCGCCGCCCGCGGCCCGCTGGACATCCATGCCGAGATCGCAGGCCTCCTCACCTATCCCGAAGCCGCGCGCCTGCTGCTGCGGCAGCGCTTCGCCTCCGAGACCGATCCGGATATTCGCGGACGCTGTGCGCGCCTGCTGGCGGTGATCGGCGACAACACCGGCGCCGACTGGCTGATGCGCCAGTTGCGCGCCGCGACTGAATGGGACGAGGGCTGGAACTACCGCGGCATGGGCCAGTTCGGACGCAGCGTCAGCCCGCTCGACGAGATCATCCTGCTGCTGGCGCTGGCGCGTGTTGGCGAGGCCAAGGGCGCCGTGCTCGAGAAGATCGGCCAGCTCGGCCCCGATCCGGCACTCTCGCATATCCGCGCCATCGCCGTCTATTGCGAGACCTTCCCCGACGCCGAGTTTGCCGCCGCCCTGGAGCGCCTGCTCGAATCGCCCGGCATCTCCCACCACGCCTGGACGATGATCGAGGAGGAACTGGCCGACATTCCGGAGAGCACGACCGACAACACCACACGCAACCGCAGCCTGCGCGAACTCTACCTGCTGCGCGCCCTCTGGCGCTGCGGCGACCCGCGCGGTGTGGCGGCACCACGCCTGGCACGCTACACCAGCGACATCCGCGGTCACTTCGCGCGCCATGCCCGCCGCATACTCGATGAGCCCCGCGGGCGCCGTCCCCGTAACTCCACCCACGGAGCCCTGAACAGTTGAGCGCAAAATCCAAATCCGCCAACTGCTTCCTGATCTGCGGCGAGGACGACTTCCAGGTCGCCCTGGAGGCGGAAGAGCTGATCAACCGCCTGGTGCCCGAAGAGAACCGCATGTTCGGACTGGAGATCATCGATGGACGCGTCGATACCATCGACGCGTGCCTGACCTGCCTCGCCAAGTGCCAGGAGGCCCTGATGATGGATGGTCTCTTCGCCAGCGACAAGTTCGTCTGGCTGCGCGAGCCCGCCTTTATCGCCAACGACCGCCTGTCACGCTCGAAATCCATCAAGGCACCACTGGCGACCCTCACCAACACCATCAAGGCCGGGCTGCCGGAAGGTCGCTACCTGATGCTGACCACTCCCCGCATCCACCGCGCCTCGGCTCTCTTCAAGGCCTTCAATGCCGCCGGCGAGGTGCGTGATTTCGGCAACAATCTCAAGGATTGGGAGTGCAAGAACCGCGCCAAGGAGTTTCTTGACCGCTGGCTGCCCGTAGTCGAGCTCACGATGGACGGGCCGATCCGCGAGCAGTTTCTGGCGCGTGTGGGCTACGATTCGCGCCGCATCGCCAGCGAGCTCGAGAAGCTGCGCTGCTACCGCGGCGGTGCCGGAAAGGTGACGAAAGAGGATATCGAGGTCATTGTCTCCGGTGGCGGGGTTAACGAGATCTGGAACTTTATCGATGCCTTCGGCAAGCGGGATCTGCCGGAACTTCTGCGCCAGTTGCGCATGCTTCTGGCACAATCGGAACACCCTATCCGCCTCTCCAACTCGCTTGAGGCGCGTGTGAATGAGTTGCTGGCAATCCGCGAGATACTCAGCCGCAAGTGGGCCACGCCGGATAGTTATAACGGATTGCGCTGGAATCCCGTGCCGCCGGAAGTTGATGCCTGGCTAAGCGCCCGCGATCAGGATTTCCGCAAGATGCACAGTTTCCGCCTGAAAAACCTCGTGGCCCAGGCCGTTAAATGGACACTACGCGATCTGCGCATGGCGCGCCATCTGCTGCTGGAGATGCGCGAGAAGCTGGTCTCATCCTCGCTGCCGCAGGAGTGGCTGCTGGAAGTCTGCCTGATAGAGGCGCTGGGCGGTACAAGATCCGCCAATAAACAGACTAAAGGCGCATAAGAGACAGGGGATTGGTTGCCACACTAGGATTCGAACCTAGACAAGCAGTTCCAGAGACTGCTGTGCTACCGTTACACCATGTGGCAGACATGGTCGGAAAAAGCGCCACTATACATTGTGGCGCTACCTAAATCAATCATTTTCTGCCTAGTTCACCCGCAGCGGCATCAGCACATACAGGAAGGGCTGGTCGCACTTGATGATGGCCGGGCTGTGCCCGTTGCTCATCTCGATGTAGACCTCGTCGGATTCGAGGTTGCGCAGCGGATCAATTATGTATTCGGGGTTGAAGGTAACGCAGATCTCCTTGCCGGAATACTTGATCGGAACCGTCTCGCGTGCCTCGCCCAGCTCGATGTTCTGCCAGACAATCAGCAGCCGGTTGTCCGCAAAGGTGAGCCGTGCCGAGACCGACTTCTCCGACCGCATCATCGAGACGCGGCGCAGGGCGTTCATCAGTTCCTCGCGCCCCACCACAACCCGCTCGTCGCAGCCGGAGGGGATCACCTGGCGGTAGTTGGGATAGATGTTGTCGATGAGCTTGGTGCTCAGCGTGGTGTCGCCCGCCTCGAAGACCGCCTGCCCGTTCTGCATGAAGATGCGTACATCACCCTCGTCGCCAAGGATATGGATCAGCTCGCCGGCGCTCTTGCTGGGCAGCACGAAATCACCTTCGGCTTCCACCGGAAACTCAATCTCGCGCTCGATCATCGCCAGACGCCGCCCATCAGTCGCCACCAGCGTCAGCTTGCCCTCCTTGAACGACATCAGTATACCCGTCAGCACCCGGCGTGTCTCGTCCGTCGAGACCGCATAGGCCGTCTTGCGCAGCATATCGCGCAGCACCTGCGCCTCGACCCGGTAGCTGACCGTGCCATCCTCGCTGGGTATCGGCGGAAAATCGCTGTGCGGCAGACCCAGGATCTTGAAGAACGATGTACCGCACTGGATCGTCGCGATATCCTCTTCGCTGACATCAATCTCGATGCTCGGTTCCGGCAACTCGCGCACAATGCCCGACAGCAGCCGAATGGGCAGCGTGGTGCTACCCTCCACCGCCACCTGCGCCTCGACCCGGCAGCGGATGCTGATGTCCAGGTCCGTGGTGGTCACCGAAAGGTGGCCGCCCTCGGCGCGGAAAAGCGCGTTTGAAAGAATCTGGATGGTAGCGCGTGAACCGACTACGTTCTGTACCTTGGTCAGGGCTTCAAGTAGCGTGGTGCGTGAAATGGTAAACTTCATCATGTTCTCCTCAATGCCGGCATTTGCAAACTACCGGCTGTTGGTTGTTGCCTATTATAAATGAGTATATTTAAAAAAGAAACCAGTATCTATTAGAGCCTGTCAATAGTGGCAATAACTCTGCGGATTTGGCGAAAACCAAGGGAATTCTGTTCATTTCAGCCTTTCAACAAGCGTGTTTATAAAGTGCAACAAGTGGCGGGTTGTTGAGTTGTGGTCGTTTTAGGTGTCAATAATCGCGGGCGTAATCACAATGTTTTTACAGGGTGATTGAGAGGTTATTGACAACCCCGGAAAGGTTAGATTTCGAGTGCCACGGGGTCGTGGCCCAGCTTGCGGACACAGGTACGGACATTTTGTCGCAGTGTGTCATCTACCGACATGCGGTTCTGGATGGTCTTGCAGGCGTGCAGTACCGTGCCATGGGTCTTGCCGAACGATTCGGCAATCTCGGGCAGCGAGGCGCGTGTCAGGCGCCGGCAGAGGTACATGGCTATCTGGCGGGGCATGGCCACCGAGCGCGGACGCCGCTTGCTGGAGAGGTCGGTAACGCGGATATCGAAGAAGTCGGCGACCGTCTTGTGGATGTCCTCGAAGGTGATGTCCTGCTGACGCTCCTTGTCGAGCAGGTCACGAAGCAGGTAGCGCAGCGAATCGAGCGTGAGAGGCTCGCTGGTGAGTGAACTGTAGGAGACGGCACGCAGCATCGCCCCCTCGAGCGTCCGCACATTTGACTGGATATTTTCGGCAATGAAGGTCAGCAGGTCGTTGGGCAGCGGCTTTTCGAAGTGGGCCTGCTTGTAGCGCAGAATCGCCAGCCGCGTCTCGAAGTCGGGACACTCCAGTTCGGTCACCAGTCCCCACTCGAAACGCGATACCAGGCGCTTCTCCAGCCCTGAAATCTCGCTGGCAGGCCGGTCGGAGGTCATGATGATCTGCTTGCGCGACTCGAAAAGGGCATTGAAGGTGTGGAAAAACTCCTCCTGCAGGCTGGCCTTGCCGGCCAGGAAGTGGATGTCGTCGATCAGCATGACGTCCACATTGCGGTATTTGGTGCGGAAATCCACGGTACTGCGGTTCTGCAATGCGGTAACATACTCGTTCAGCAGGGCCTCGCTGGAGACGTAGGCCACGGTCTTGTCGGGCGATTCCAGAACGCGGTTGCCGACCGCCTGGATCAGGTGGGTCTTGCCAAGTCCGGTCTGTCCGTAGATGAAGAGCGGATTGTAGGCGCGCCCAGGCGCCTGGGCCACGGCCAGCGCGGCCGCATGCGCAAAGCTGTTGGAGGGACCTATCACGAACTCGTCGAAGTTATACTTCGGGTTCAGGATGCCGATGGACTGCGGTTTGCGGGAGTCCGACTTGGACTTTCTAGTGCGCGCCGCAGGTTTTGGCGGTGGCACAGGTAGTGGCACCGGTTCCGAACTCTGGATGATGAACTTTACTTCGATGTCTGTTTCAGGTGCGGCCAGTTTCATTGCCTGACGGATCAGGGGAAGATAGTTTTCCGTGATCCACATCTGGTGGAAGTCATTCTCGACTCCCAGCGTCAGAAAGTTGTTATCGAGTTCGACCGGCTTGAGGATATCGATCCAGCGTGAGAAGGTGTCCTCATTCAAAACCTTCTTTAACTCGTCGCACGCGCGACCCCATAGTGTAACAGCATCCATACTCACATCACCAAACCAAAGAGAAAAGTGTAATCATGCCGTCAAGGCATGCGCAACAGGGCTTCCGGCAGCCGTGGAGCGGCCCGGGTAGAAAATGCCCGTACAATGAAATTCACATATAATGACACTTCCGGCAAGTTTAAAGAGTCATAAGCATATAAACAGGTTATTAACAGGCTCAAAAAACACCTTAAGCCATTGAATATCAACATTCTAAATATCTCTATACACGTTCGTTGATACAATGTTGATTAGGTTTGTCTACATCCATCCCCGCGCCTGCTCCTAACACTTAACACGTAGTATCCTAACACTGGTTTGATACACAGTACAGCCGCCTCATCTTTCGCTTTCGACAAAGCGTAGGGACGAAGTGCAGAGACGAAGCGTAGCCGACCAAGCGTGGAGACAAAGTGCGGGGACAAAGTGTAAGAGCGAAGCACACACTTAAACCCTCTCTTAATCTCACTCTTAAACGGCACGCTGTCTTACTCCACCCGCTTACTCTTTCGCTTGTGGGAAAGCTCGTGATAAAGCTTATGAAAGCCCTGAAAGGGCGTGACATACCAGCCCAGGGCAACGCCCTGGGGATATGCCAAAATAACGACTAGCCCTGAAGGGGCGTGACATAGTTATTGAAAAGACGTATGTATGCCGGATGCAAGCCGTTGTCGATTGTCGTTGACTGTCGTCGGCTGTCGTCGAGTTCCGGAAACGTTACGGCGAAAGGGCAGCGCTGCGCTTTTACCCTCTAAATTGCGAGCCACTGTGTGGTCGCAATAATCGTCCCTGCCACTGCCTACTGCTACTGCCGCCGCCCCCGCAGGGGCGGCGGCCCCCCTGAACCCTGTCTCCTGCCCCCTGTCTCCTGTCCCCTCACAATAATCCCCCACCCTGCCGCGTTATGCTAAGATGTGGGCACATCTGCGCCTGGGGGTGCGGTACGGTTCCCGCGTTTGACGTTTGTAATGTAGGGAGAAACACCATGAGGCAGATAGCAGTCTATACGTTGGCCGTGGCACTGGGTGTGCTGCTGGCGGGTCAGGGATATGCGCAGGAGGGTGCGCCCAAGGGTCCCTTCGGGGGCGGCCCGGGCGTGGCGCAGCGCGAACGGCGCGGCATGCCGCCGGGTCAGCGTGGCGGTCCGGGTCGCGGCGGTGCCGGCATGCAGAACGAGATGCTCTTCCGCATGCTGCAGGATCCGCAGGTCGTCAAGGAGATCGGACTCTCCGACGATAAGGCCACGGCTCTCAAGGAGGGCTTCCGCAAGGTACAGGAGAGGCAGATCGACCTGCAGGCCGAGCTCGACAAGCTGAACCTGCAGCAGACCAGCCAGATCGCCGGACTGCTCGGCAACCGCGACAGCAAGGCCGACGAGGCGCTCAAGACTGTCGAGGAGATGGGCAGGATCAATACCGAACTCTCCAAGCTGGCTGTCGAGCGCATCCTCATCGTGCGCGAGAATCTGGACGATGCCCAGATCAGGAAGGCGCGCGAAATCGGCGAGGAGCGCATGAAGCGCATGCGTGAGAACTTCCGCAACCGGCAGGGCGGCGAGGGCAGGCGCCCGCGCGAGGGACGCGGCGAGGGCCGTGGCGATGGCAAACGCCATCGCGAAGGCCGCGGCGAGGGCAAGCATCAGCGCGAAGGCCGCGACGGTGCCGCAAAGGCGCGCGATTGAGATGCTCTTGGGGCTCTTGCATCACGCCTCGCGGCATGGGCGTTCCGCCCATGAAGCACGGGCAGGATGCCCGTGCTACGTGTGCCTGCAAGGGTTTGCAAGAGCCCCGCATGGTCTGAAACCTGCTTGCGACTAAGTTACCGACAAAGCTCGCGACAAAGCGGGTTTTCTGGTTGATGATGGGATATATGATGCAGACACCACACCTTACGGCCGCCCAACTGGCGGCCATGATCGATCATACGTTTCTAAAGGCCTCGGGCACGCCGGACGATGTTGAACGGCTCTGCCGTGAGGCCATGCAGTATCACTTCTGCTCGGTCATGGTGCATCCCTGCGAGGTTGTGCGCTGTCTGCGTCTGCTGGCCGGCACGCCTGTGCGCGTCGGTACCGTGGCGGGTTTCCCTCTGGGCCAGAATACCCCGGAAGTCAAACTCCACGAGATCCGCAACTCACTCGACAACGGCGCACAGGAGATCGATCTCGTGATGAATGTGCGCGCCCTGCGGGCCGGCGATACGGCGCTTGTGCGCGACGAAATGTCCGCCTTGGCCACGGCATGCCGCGACGCGGGCGCCATCAGCAAGGTGATTCTTGAAACCTGCTACCTTACCGACGACCAGAAGCGCCTCGCCTGCCGACTGGCCGTCGAGGCGGGGGTCGATTTCGTCAAGACCTCGACCGGCTTCGCTACCGCCGGCGCCACAGCGGCCGATGTGCGGCTCATGTCCGAGGCCGTGGCCGGAAAGGCCGGGGTCAAGGCCGCCGGGGGCATCCGCACACTGGACGACGCCCTGGCGATGGTGGCCGCCGGTGCCACACGCCTCGGCTGCTCCGCCAGCGTGGCGATTGTCAAGGCTCTCGCCACTCCTCCGGCAGGTGGCTGATAACGGTCGCGACCACCTCCTCGATCGGCATCCGCGTGCTATCTATGACCAGCGCGCCCTCCGCCACCTTCAGCGGTGCCACGGCGCGCGAGCTGTCAATGCGGTCGCGGTTCAGCAGCGAGGCCATGACGGCCTCGCGGTCCTGTTTCGGCAACCCCTTGGCCTGCTCCTCCAGATGGCGCCGCCGCGCGCGCTCCTCCGGCGCGGCGTCGAGATAGAAGCGCGCCGGCGAATCGGGAAAGACCACCGAGCCGATGTCGCGCCCCTCGACCACCAGATCGCCGAGCCGCCGCAGGTCGCGCAGCCATGCCGTGACTTTCGCGCGCACCTCCGGCACCTTGGAGACGGGACTCACGGCGGCATTGATCTCCGCCGTGCGGATGGCATCCCCCGGCTCGACGCCGCCCACGGAGAAGCGCACGGCACCGTCAACGGCCGTCATCTCCACCGCCAGCCTGCCGGCAAAAGCCGCCACGGCGGCCGCATCATTGGGATCGACCCCATGCAGCAGGCCCTGCCAGGTGACAATGCGGTAGAGCGCACCGGAGTCAACATGCAGGAAGCCCAGTTTCTGACCGATCGCGCGCGAGACGGTCGACTTGCCCGAGCCCGAAGGCCCGTCGATGGCGATTACACGGTTAGTCATGATTACGTTCCGTTTTCAGAAGGGCTAGTGTGCCACGTTATGCCGCCCTTCGCAAGTGCGGGGTCGTAATCACACTTAGTCCCCCCACCTAGTCCCCCCACTTAGTCGCTTCACACTTAGTCTTCCCTCTGTCTGTCCCCACATTTCGACTAAGTGTATTCGACTAAGTGTTGCGACTAAGCGTATGAACTAAGTGTACCGCGACTCACGCCAACACAAGCCCACGGTAGCGAGCCGCACACATGACCCGGTACTGTCGTTTAAACGCCCGTTTGGCCACCCCGTACAGGCCGTTTTGTATCTGTACGAGGCTTCCGGCTTGCATACGCGGCGTCCCCGCCGCGTGCCAGTCCTGTGCCCGCCGTTTACGGCGGCCAGCGCGTCTCCGTGTCCCCCCTTTCGCCTCCTCTGTACACACGGCATGCCGTGCGTCTATTGAGCCCGCATCCGCCACTGCCTACTGCTTCTTCCCTGTCCCCTGTCTCCTGTCTCCTGTCCCGCTGGCTGTCACGGTACCGCGCGGCCCAGCCGCACGGTACCGAGCCTGTTCACCCCCCTCCCCTCCCAGTCGCACCACTCTATCCTGTTTGCCAGCCGGATGGCATAGTCGGGGCGCAGGCGCAGGGAGGCGCGCGCATCCGGCATCCAGAGGCCGAGGCTCCATTCGCCCGCCGGCAGGTCGGCGGGGAGCCGGGCATCCACCGCGATACTGTGCTCGAGCAGCGTGTAGCTCTCGTCGCCCGGCTGGTAGGGCTGTAGCGTCTGGGCATTGATGAAGGTGGGAATCTCATACACCGCCCCATCGGGGTGGGCCAGCACGAAATAGAACTCGCGCGGGTTGACCGGTGCGGCAAAGCCGCGGTTGACCAGCGTCACTTCGGCCCGCATACGGCCACCGGCCGTCACGCTGCTGTCGAAGCGCGCCTGCAGAGCCTCCAGACGGTAGCCCAGATGGTCGCGGATATACTCAAAGGCGGTGCGCTCCGCACCGGCGAAATAATCCGGCGAATACGGGAAGTTGCCGGCATCGAGTTCCTCCGCCGTGATGGGCGTCTCCTTCCAGGCGTCGATGGTGCCGTAGATCGGCTTCTCGAGGCCGGAGAAGCCATGCACGTAGCTGAAGGTCGAGTAGTGGTGCAGGCGGAAGCGCTCGATGGCCTTCTGCGCGGAGCAGTAGGTCATGTCAAGCCCGCGGTATGGCAGCCGGCTCTCCTCGGCGGTGGGGGCGTCGTGCAGCGTCCAGAAGAGTTCGCCATCCACCGGCAGGTAGGGCGCCTCGCGGCACAGGTAGTCAAACTCCCAGTTGCCCGGCGCCGCGTAGGGCGGATCTGGGAAGGTGAAGCCGTCATTGACGCCGGCAAGGGTGCCGTCGTTGAAGAAGCCGATCCTGGCGGCCGGGCGCTGCGAGTAGGCTGTCTCCGCCGTCACCTCCTCCATGCAGCCAAGGGTTTCGAGGTTGCGCTTCTTGTAGGCCATGCGCCGCATCATGGTGCGCCGGTCGGGCGGCAGGAGATCGAGGGTGCCCTCGACGATCATGGCGGTCTTGGCGGGATCGTTCTCGGTATTCTGAATGGCGGTGTGGAACTCGCCCCAGAGCCCGACCCAGCCGATCTGCAGCACGTAGATCACATCCCAGTTGCGGTCGAGCACCGGTCTTAGCTGCTCCATGTGACGGCATATCTGCTCCGCGGTCGGACCGTGCATCACGCCGTCGGACTCATAGGCGAAGCGCAGCAGGAACTTGGCACCCAGCCCGAGACCGCGCAGGATGTCGAAATCGCGCTGGATGGCTACCAGTTTCTCATCCGAGATGGGCGAGTTATGGAACTGCGTCAGGTAGCAGTATCCCTGCCCTACCGAGACGCCGTCCGCGAGCCATTGCCGGAAGGGCCAGTTTGCGGAGTCCGCGCCCTGCTTCACCTCATCGCTGGCGATGCGTCCGGTTCCGATCTCGAAACGCAGACCGCGCTCCGGATTCATCAGGGCGTTACGTCCGCCTGGTGCGCCGGGGCCAAGCCCCTGGAAAGTGATACTGGTCTGCGTGCCCATCGTGCAACTCCCTCTATTTTGGCATCCTGCTGCAGAGGCGCTTGCAGAGCCCCTGCAAGCATTTCAGTACTTAGACCAGCATACCGCGTTTCCGCGCCGATGCAATCCTAAAACTGTACGGGTGTCACGCATGCCTCCCCTACTCCACCATGAAGATCGTGCCCTTCGCCGGCGGCGGGTCATTGGCCGTGTCGTAGCCGGTGAGGCGCACGCTGTCGACGTACCAGCCCGGGCTGGCCGTGAGATAGTCGGTGCTTAGCCGCCAGCGCGCGCGCAGCGCGGTGCCGCTGTAGACCGCTGTGTCCAGCGCCACGACCACCTCCGTGAACTGGCTGCCGCCGCTGACGCTCCAGGCCGGTCTGCCGTGGAGTTCAGCGGCTTTGCTGGCAGGAGTAAAGAACCGCTTCGTAATCGTGGTTGTGTAGCCGCCCCGCACAAAGGAGGCACCGGAGCCTGCGGCGCCTATTTCATACCAGTTGGTGCCGTTGTCCGGCGAGACCTCCAGCAGGCCGCCATCGTAGATTTCCGTGTCGTATGTGTGCCAGAAGTGCAGGCGCAACTGCTGAACTGTGGCGGTGAGGACGAAGGGTTCGGAAACCAGGTTGTCCGTCACTTTCTGCGCCGGGCCGGGGCAGAAGTAGGCATTCGATGGCGAGTGGCTCTGGTTCGTTGTCAGCATCCAGCCGGGGGAGCCGGTGCCGGTG
>JAAYLN010000187.1 GCA_012521875.1 Lentisphaerota bacterium
GGTCGGACGAGTCCGACAGGTCAGACAAGTCCGACTCGTCCGACTTCACCGGAGCGTCATGAGTGTGCCGGGAGAAGCCACCGAAGGGTAGGGCGAGCCGTCCCCGTCACGTCGCTACGCGGCGTGACCGGCGAGCCGCACAGATGGAATGCCGCTTGCAGAGCGCATTCGCTTACTCTTTTGCTTTTGACAAAGCGTAGGGACAAAGTGTGAAGACGAAGCGTAGCCGACAAAGTACGGAGACAAAGTGTTGGGACAAGGTGTTTCCAGCGGGGTGACAGTGCTGGCGCCCGAAGGGTGAACGGAAAGGCCGTAACGTGAAGCTCGCCGTCCCCGGCGGGTAACGTTCGCCAATCATGCGCCGCATCTGGGGCAGCTTGTGCAGAAGCGCGCCAGCACAGGTGGGGCGACGCCGTCCCGGCTAGCCGCAGCGATGGAGCGTGGCATTGTGGGGCAGACATTCCTGTCTGCCCTCGTGGACGCGCGCAGACAGGAATGTCCGCGCCACTCTGGGGCAGCATTTGTCGATGCTATCGATCCTGTAGCCACCTGTCGATACCTGTCGATACCTGTCGATACCTGTCGATACCCGTCGGCAGTCCCGGCAGGATCGGTAGTACCGGCAGTACCGGGACTCGAGGACGAGGCCGAGGCCGAGGACGAGGACGAAAACACAACCACCCATCAGCTCCCCTGTAGCGTTAGACAAGGTGTGGGGACAAAGTGAAGGCGCGAAGTACCCACTAAAACCCACACTTAATCGGCACGCTGGTCTTACTCCACCCGCTTAATCATTCGCTTTCGACAATGATGGGACGAATGGGACACAGGGGACGAAGGGGACATAGGTGAGGAGACGGAGTATGCGCACTGGTTGCCGTACCGTGAGCTGCTTGTGCTGGTGCGGCGGGCGGAGTGGCTCGGTGCAGATGCCAGCCCAACTTTAGAACTTCAGAACTCCCGAACTTTAGAACCAGAACTTCTTGGCGCCTCCGTGCCTCCGTGAGAGACCACAAGCTGCATTCGACAAAGGCGACAAAGTTACCGACAAAGCTCGCGACAAAGTTGATGAAAGCCCTGAAGGGGCGCAATATACCAGCCCAGGGCAACGCCCTGGGTAAAGGGGCTAAAAATGACTAGCCCTGTAGGGGCGGGATATAGTTCAGGGAAGAAGGGTCTGTCTGCCCGATGATAGGCCAGGCTTTCAGCCCTCGTTTGTATTTGGCCAATTTTCCTAGGGCTTCACCCTAGGCTGGGATAGTGCGGGCCTTTGGCCCTTGCGCGCTCCATCACTCCATCGCTGCGGCTAGCCGGGACGGCGTCGCCCCACCTGTGCTGGCGCGCTTTTGCGGGAGCCTCCCCGGATCTCGACGACAATCGACGACAGCGGACTTGCCGAGGATGATTAAGAGCGGAGCACAACAAAATCACAAATCACAAATCTAAAATGAATTCTGAATTCTGGGTGCGCATCCACTATTGTGGAGCACACCCCTGTACCGTCAGGGCTCCATGAACTGGTGTACCACCCGCACGCCGTATGAGCGCAGGAGCGTGGCGGCGGCTTCCAGGTCATCGGCCGTTGGCAGTGGCAGCCGGGGCATGGTGTCATCCATGCCGGCATAGCGGTACTTGTCGCGCGCGTAGTCGTGGTAGGCCAGCAGGCGTACCGTCACGGCCTGCGGCAGTCCGGCGAGAAAGGCACCTGCGGCGTGGCATTCGTCGGCGGTCAGCGTCAGCGTCGGCAGCAGCGGCATGCGTACCTCGATCGGAACATTGTTTTCGGCGAGGCGAAGCAGATTCTCGAGGATCAGCCTGTTGTCGCAGCCTGTCCAGGTGCGGTGCCGCCCGCTATCCATCAGCTTGAGATCGTATAGAAAGAGCGAGGTGTACGGCAGCACGCGCGCGAAATTCTCCCACGGCACATTGCCGCAGGTATCGACCGCCGTATGCACGCCCTCGGCACGCAGACGCCGCAGTAGCTCCGCGCAGAACTCCGCCTGGCACAGGGGCTCGCCGCCGGAGAGGGTCACGCCGCCGCCGGACTGCTCGAAGAAATCGCGGTCCTCGAGAAGCAGCGCCATGGCTTCGCCGACCGTCATCTCGCGCGCCGAGAAGCGCAGCACGTCCAGCAGGCAGGCCTCTACACAACGCCCGCAACTGCGGCACTTGCCGCGGTCGAAGATGTGCCTGCCGTCCGCATCCAGCGTATGCGCACCGCCGGGGCAGGCCGCCACGCAGCGGCCGCAGGACTGGCAGCGGATGTCGGTGTAGAGCAGTTGCGGCACGCGGGCGATGCTCTCGGGATTGTGGCACCAGACGCAGCGCAGCGTGCAGCCCTGCAGGAAGAGCGTGGTACGGATGCCGGGACCGTCGTGCGTCTCCAGGTTCTTGATGCCCGATACCAGCCCGGTGGTCATGATGCCCGCGCCTGTGCCTCGGCCTCGCGGATGAAGCAGTCCTGCATCTTGCGCGACAGGTCTATGAAGCGGGCATTCCAGCCGCAGACGCGCACCTGCAGATTGGCGTATTTTTCAGGGTTGGCCTGCGCGGCCTTGAGGGTCTCGACGTCGAAGACGTTGAAATGGATGAAGAAGCCACCCTTGCGGCAGAAGGTGGCCAGAAGATCGGTGATGCACTTGCCGCCTTCGGGACCGCGCACCAGGGTGGGGTGGAGGGTGATGTCCACCACCGTGCCGTCAGGGAAGCTGGTGGCATCGAGCTTGGTGACGCTGTTCAGCAGTCCGGTGACACCCTTGCGATCCATGCCGTCGCGCCGGCATTCTTCGAGATCGGCTCGCCGTTGCGGCGTCCATCGCGAGTGGCGGCGCAGTGCTCGCCCATGTAGACCGCGTGGTCGATAGACCAGCAGCCCATCTGGAAATGACCGCCGCGGCTGTTCGGCGTATTGTTGATCAAATCGGCCGCAAACCGGCTGACCGCCACGGCAAAACGGTCGGCCCGCTCGTCGTTGCAGCCCCATTTCGGCGCGCGCCGGAGCGCGGTCAGCCGCAGCTCGTCATGCCCCTGCCAGTTGTCCTGCAAGGCCCGGCGCAGCTCGTCCCAACTGCAGAGCTTCTGGTCGAAGACCAGATACTCGATGGCGGCCAGCGAGTCGGCCACCGTACCGATGCCGGCGCACATAATGCCGGAGGTGCCGTACTCGGTACCTGCGGCGGAGACGTCGCGTCCCTTGGCGAAGCACGAGTCCATGGTGGACGACAGCACGGGCGAGGGATTCACCTGCGGCCACTCCAGCTCCCAGGCGCGGGTCTCGTTCATCGCCTGCCGCAGATGCCTGCCGAGGATCGCCTGGTAGCCCTGCAAAACCTCATCCATGCCTTGCGGTGCCGGCGTTGTGGCCATGAGTTCCTCGAAGGGCTTGACCATGTTGCACAGCGCGCTCATGCTGCAGCAGAGTTCCTTGCCCATGATGGCCGGCTCGTAGCAGCCGATGGGGACGAAGTCGGTGATGTCCTCCGGCTGCTTGCCGTGGCGCACGAACATCTCGAAGGCGAGGTCGTCGTTGGCGAAGACAATGGCGTTGGCACCGTTACGGACGGCGTCGGCCGCCTGCGCCAGAATGTCGGGCGGTAGTAGTGGCCCCAAAGTGTGTTGCTCATTTCACTTTCTCGACGGTGCGCGCGATCACGTTGTCCTGAATCTGCTCGCGCAGTCCGGTGAAGTAGGCCGAGAAGCCGGAGACGCGCACACGCAGCGACTTGTAGGCGTGGGGATTCTGCTTGGCGGCGATCAGATCCTCCTTCGCGACGTGGTTAAGCTGGACGTGGAGTCCGCCCTCGCGGAAGTAGGTCTCGATCAGCGTGACGAGCTTCTCGAACGAGGCGTCGTTGCGTACCGTCGGCTCGTCTACCGAGAGGTTCATGATCGTGTTGCCGCACATGATGCCGGTGGGATCCATGTGGGCCACGGCAAGCAGGTGCGAGGTGATGCCGTCGTGATCCTTGCCATCCGACTGGCCGCTGCCGAAGAGCAACGCGGCACCGGCGACGCGTCCGTCGGGCGTCGCCTGCGTCAGGGCGCCGAACGAGGCGAAGTGCGGGTTGTAGCCGGTGAGGTTGCCGAAGGAGAGCGGGAAGCCCCAGATGTCCGTGCGATCCGCCGCGAAGTTGTAGAGGCTGGTGTGGAACTTCCGGGCCATCTGGTTTGAGAAGTCGTCGTTGTTGCCGTAGAACCTGCCGTCGCGCAGGATTTCGGCGCGCAGGCTCTCGTGGCCCTGCCAGTCGGCATCCAGCGCCTCGACCAGTTGCCGCATGGTGCAGCGCTGTTCCTCGAAAATGAACTGCCGGATGATGCAGAGCGAGTCGATGGTGTTGGTGCCGCCCATCAGGCTGATGCAGGTGCGCGCGAGGCTGGCGCCGCCGCGTGTCGCGCTCTCGGCACGCTCGATGCAGCCGTCGAGCAGGAGCGACGAGAGGACGTTGCAGTCGCGCGAGCGGAGCATGTTGAAGCGGTTGGACCAGTCGACCATCGTCTCGAGGTCGCGGAAGAGCTCCTCCTCGTAGATGGCGTAGAAGTCGTCCCAGCTCCGGCAGGCCAGCACATCGGCGCGGCGGTCGTTCAGGGTGTTGACGATGGAGCGCAGCACGTTGCCGTCGCATCCGCCCAGCGAGATGCCGCCCTGGAAGGCGGGCTCGTTGCAGCCGACCATGATGTAGTCGTAGGCCACCTCCCAGGGGAGCTTGTTGATCTTGAGCATGGCCGCGATGCGCGGCTCGTCGTTGGCGAAGGCGATGCGCTTGTTCTTGTCGTTGCGCTCGCAGTCCATCATGAAGCGCAGCACCTCGCGCGGGGTCTTCAGGTTCCAGCGCAGCGAGACCTGCGGGCGGTAGAGGTCGCACTCCATCATGGACTCGACGATCAGGCGCGAGAGGTCGTTCCAGGCGCACTCGCGGTCGATGGTGTAGCCGCCGACCGCGAAGTGGCTCTCGCCGCCCTTGTCGTAGTTGCCGGATGAGTGGCGCGTGTAGCCGTGGATGCGCACCCAGAGTTCCTGCAGCAGCTCGCGGGCGCGGTCGCGCGTGAGCGTGCCGTTGGCGAGATCGGCCTGGTAGAAGGGCCACAGGTACTGGTCGGGGCGGCCGATGCTGTCCGCCAGGAAGTCGAATGAGAAGTAGAGGCACTGCACGGCCTCCTCGAACGTGCGCGCCGGGTTCATCGGCACCTGCATGCAGTTGGCCGCCATCTGCAGCAGGCGCGCCTTGCGGACGGGATCCCCGCAGGCCGCCGCCTGGCGGCGGCACTCGCAGGCGCAGTTGTAGGCGCGGCGCTCGATGCCGCGGATCGCCATCTCCATGCCGGCCAGATACTCGAGGCGCTCCCTGTGGCCGAGCCAGCGCTTGCGCGACGCCTCGATCTCCCGGCGGAGTCCGTTGAAGCCGACGCGTATGAGCCTGGCGAAGTTGGCGTTGGAGTGCTGCCACTCCATCAGGCAGAGATTGTCCTGCGGCTTGGTGTAGTAGCGGGCGCCGGCCTCCCACCACTTGCGGTGACCGGTGCGCGGGAAGATGTCCGACTCCACGCTGCCGTCGAAAACGAGCAGCCCGACCAGATCGTTATCGGGGCCGATCACGACCGGCTGGGCGTCCATGTACTCCGCGAGACGCTTGCCGATCCGCATCGGCTCGGCCAGCTTCTCGTCGAACTCGTCGTAGGTCACCGCGACGGGCTGCGGCTGGATGTCGCGGGTGATAGCCTCGTTTACCAGACGTTCGATTCTCGCGGTCATCGGGCGTTCTATTCAGGCAGGCTGGGGACAATCTTCCAGATGTCGCTGGCATACTCGGCGATGGTGCGGTCGGAGGAGAAGCGTCCCCCGCGCGCCACGTTGAGCAGCGCCTTGCGATCCCAGGCCCTGGGATCCCGGTAGAGCTGGCTGACCGCGTCCTGGGTGGTGATGTAGGAGCGCAGGTCGGCGAGCAGCATGTAGAAGTCGCCATGATCCAGCAGCGAGCGTATGATGGGGTCGAAGAGGCCCGGCTCCAGCAGCGAGAAGACGTTCTGCCTTATGCGGTCGACGGCCAGGCGGATTTCCTCGTCGCTGTTGTAGACATCGTAGGGCGAGTAGGTCATGCGCCGCTCGGCCACCTCCTCGGCGACCATGCCGAAGATGAAGATGTTGTCGTTGCCGACCGCCTCGGCGATCTCGACGTTCGCCCCGTCGAGCGTGCCGACGGTCAGGGCGCCGTTGAGCATGAACTTCATGTTGCCGGTGCCCGAGGCCTCGGTGCCGGCCAGCGAGATCTGCTCGCTGACGTTGGCGGCGGGGATGATGCGCTCGGCCAGCGAGACGTTGTAGTCGGGGATGAAGATCACCTTTATCAGGCGTCCCACGATGGGGTGGGGGTTGACGACGGACGCAATGCCGTGGATCAGGCGGATGATCAGCTTGGCCATGTTGTAGCCGGGAGCCGCCTTGGCGCCGAAGATGAAGGTGCGCGGCTGCATGTCGATTGACGGATTCGCGAGGATCCGGTTGTAGAGCACGATGATGTAGAGGGCCAGCAGCAACTGGCGCTTGTACTCATGCAGACGCTTGACCTGCACATCAAACAGCGAGTCCGTATTGACGGAGATGTGCAGCGTGTCGCGGATGATGTCGGCGAGGAGCACCTTGTTGTCCTGCTTGATGCGGCGGAACCTGTCCAGCGTTTCGGGGTCGTCAAGGTATTTCTCCAGTCCCCGCAGCTCGTCGAGGTTCCGGATCCAGCCGTCGCCGATGCGCTCGGTGATCAGTTCCGCGAGGGCGGGGTTGGACTTCAGCAGCCAGCGGCGCTGTGTCACGCCGTTGGTCTTGTTGTTGAACTTGCCGGGGTAGTGCTCGTCGAAATCGGGGAAGATACGCGTGCGCAGGATATGGCTGTGCAGCGCGGAGACGCCGTTGACCGAGCACGAGCCGATGATGGCCAGGTTTGCCATGCGCACCTGCTTGCCGTTGCTCTCGTCGATGATGCTCATGCGCTGCAGGCGCTTGACGTCTCCCGGGTGGCGCGCCGCGATCTCGCTCAGGAAGCGCCCGTTGATCTCGTAGATGATCTGCATGTGCCGCGGCAGCAGGCGCTCCATGAGGTCGACGCCCCATTGCTCGAGCGCCTCCGGCAGCACGGTGTGGTTTGTGTAGCCGGTGCAGGCCTGCGTGATTTCCCACGCCTGGTCCCAGCCAAGCATCTCGCGGTCGAGCAGGATGCGCATGAGCTCGGGAATCACCAGCGCCGGATGCGTGTCGTTGAGCTGGATGAAGATGCGCTCCGGCAGGCGCGTGAAGGGGAGACCGTCGGCCCGGAAGCGGCGCAGGATGTCCTGGATGGAGCAGGAGACGAAGAAGTACTGCTGGCGCAGGCGCAGCTCCTTGCCCTGCTGGACGTTGTCGTTGGGGTAGAGCACCTTGGTGAGGTTCTCGGCCAGCACCTTGTTCGTGACCGCCTCGATATATGAGCCGCGGTTGAAATCCGCCAGATCGAACGCGTCGGTGGCCTGCGCCTGCCAGAGGCGCAGCGTGTTGACCGACTCGCCGCCGTAGCCCACCACGGGCACGTCGTGGGGCACGCCCTTGACGGAGTAGGTGTCGACCCAGCGCCAGTGGACGCCGCCGTTGATCGTGGTGGCCTCGACGCGGCCCTCGAAGTTGACCTCGCAGGCGCACTCGGGGCGGGCGATCTCCCAGACGTAGCCCTGGTCAAGCCAGTGGTCGGGCTCCTCGACCTGCGCGCCGTCCTGGATGCGCTGCTTGAAGATACCGTAGTCATAGCGCAGGCCGTAGCCGATGGCCGGCAGGTTCATGGTGGCCAGCGAGTCGAGGAAGCAGGCCGCCAGACGTCCCAGGCCGCCGTTGCCGAGACCGGCGTCGGCCTCGTAGGCGCAGAGGGTCTCCCAATCCATGTTGAGCTCAGAGAGCGCCTCGCTGCAGTGCTGCTCCATGCGCATGTTGATGACGTTATTGGCCAGGAGCCGCCCCATCAGGAACTCGAGGGAGAGATAGTAGACGCGCTTGACGTCGTTGCGGTGGTGGCGCTGCTGGGTGAGGATCCAGCGCTCGACCATGTAGTCGCGGACGGTCGAGGCCAGGGCGACATAGCGGTCGCGGTCGGTGGCCGTGTAGCGATCCTTGGCCAGACTGTAGCGCAGATGCCAGTTGAACGCGTTGCGCAGGCTGTCGGTCGACAGTGTCAGTTTGGGGCAGGCCTGCTTGTCGGTTTGTTTTTTGCTCATGTGCGTCGTGTGCGTGTGAAGATGTGATAAAAACGCATTTTATCATAAAGCGTGAGCGCCGTCATAAAAAAGAAAAATGACGGTGGGCGGCGCCCACGATCTGCCCGGCAGCAAGCGTAGGCAGGAGAGCCGCGGCGTTCTGGGACCTCCCACTCCCATCGTGGGGGGGCTGGTGCATCAGTACTGCCTCGTCAGCGTGCGCGGTGGCCGCCTCAAGCTGGAATGCCGCGCCTTCAACGCCGACGGATCATACATCGGCGTGCTGGA
>JAAYLN010000188.1 GCA_012521875.1 Lentisphaerota bacterium
ACATCCTGTAAAAATGCGCCCGCGCAGCGGGAAATCCTGTAATCCTGTCAAAAAAACTCCCGCGCGCTCTGTTCCGCGCTTCCCGCGCTTCCCGCTTGGAATCCGCGTCCCAATCCGGTAGCATACTTGCTTAAATCACTGTTCCGGCGTTGTCGCCGGCCATTTTCGTTTATTTGAGGCCCTGCCATGCTCGACATCAAACGCATCCGCGAGAATCCCGACGAACTCCGCGACGGCTTGAAGCGTCGCTATCACGACACCGCGCCCGTCGACGCGCTACTGGCTTGCGACCAGGAGCGCCGCACGCTCGTCACGCGTGTCGAGGAACTCAAGAGCCGCCGCAACGCCATCTCCAGGGAGGTCGGCCAGAAACGCAAGGCCGGCGAGGATACCACCGTCCTCCAGAACGAGGTGCGCGCCATGGGCGATACGATCGCCGCCATGGACCAGCAGATCCGCGAGGTCGACGAGCGCCAGTCCGCACTGCTGCTCTCCATTCCCAATATTCCCTGCCCGACCATCCCCACCGGCCCCGATGCCGATTCCAACCGTGTCGTCCGCATCATCGGCACTCCGCCGGAATTCGATTTCACGCCTCTCGACCACGTCGCGCTCGGCGAGCGCCTCGGGCTCTTCGACCTGCCCCGCGCCACGCGCATGACCGGCAGCGGCTTCCCGCTGATGCTCGGTGCCGGCGCGCGCCTGCAGCGCGCCCTGATCCAGTTCATGCTCGATCTCCACACGGAGAAGCACGGCTACACCGAGATGCTGCCCCCCTTCGTCGTCAACCGTGACGCCATGCGCGGTACCGGTCAGCTTCCCAAGATGGAGGACGACATGTACCACTGCGAGCGCGACGACCTCTGGCTCGTCCCCACCGCCGAGGTGCCGGTCACCAACTACTACCGCGAGGAGATCATCGACCGTCCCCTGCCTATCGCCTTCACCGCCTATACCCCCTGCTTCCGCCGCGAGGCCGGCTCGGCCGGCAAGGAGACGCGCGGTATTCTGCGCGTCCACCAGTTCGACAAGGTCGAGATGGTACGCTTCGTCGATCCCGCCACCTCCTACGACGAGCTGGAGCTGCTGGTCTCGCACGCCGAGGATGTGCTCAAGACCCTCGATCTGCACTACCGCGTCATCGAGCTCTGTTCTGGCGACATCAGCTTCTCCGCCGCCAAGTGCTACGACATCGAGCTCTGGGCACCCGGTCAGAAGGGCTGGCTCGAGGTCTCCTCCTGCAGCAACTTCGAGGACTTCCAGGCCCGCCGCGCCAACATCCGCTACCGCGATGCCGATGGCAAGCCCCGCTTTGTCCATACGCTCAACGGCTCCGGCGTGGCCCTGCCGCGCCTGGTGATCGCCATCCTCGAGCAGGGCCAGCAGGCCGACGGCTCGGTGCGCCTGCCGCCGGCCATCGTGCCCTACATGAACGGCGTCGATCGCCTGACGCCCGCCTGAGACACCCCACCGTGTTGCTGCGCCTCCGCCACGCCTGCGAGTACGGTGCCGCCCGCCTTGGCCTGGCGCTGATGCTGCGCCTCGGTCACGGGGCGGCCTGCCGCCTGGCCGGCGGCGTCTCCGCGCTCGGCTTCTACCTGCTGCGCCGCCGCCGGCGCATAGCGGTGGATAACCTGCTCCGCAGCGGCGTCGCCGCCACTCCCCGCGAGGCGCACCGCATCGCGCGCGCCTCCTTCAACCATCTGGGCTGCGTTGTTGCCGAGTCGTTCTTCGCCCCGCGCCTGCTGGCCTCCGGCGAGCTCTTCACCGACGACGCCTTCGACATGCCCGCAGCCACACGCCAACTGCTAGAGACGCCGGGAAAGGGGATCATCCTGGTCAGCGGCCATCTGGGCAACTGGGAACTCGGGGCGCAGGTGCTCACGCGCTACAAGCCCCTTACCGGTGTGGCACGCGCCATGGACAACCCCCGCATCCAGCAGCTTATGGAAAAGCACAAGATGCGCGGCGACTTCGAGACGGTCAAGAAGCATCTCGCCCGTCCCATGGATCTCGTGCGCGCCCTGCGCCGCGACCGCATTCTCGCGCTCCTCACCGACCAGCATGCCAGCGCCGGCGGCATCGTGGTTGATTTCTTCGGCCGCCCCGCCGCCACCTATCCCACACCCGCGGTACTGCACCGCCTCACCGGCGCGCCGATCATCTTCGGCTACGCCCTGCGCCTCGGCACCCTCGACTACCGCTATATCATCTCCGAACCCCTCTTATACGACACCACCGACGACCGCGATGCCGACGTCCTGCGCATCACCCAGGATCTCGCCTCACGCCTCGAAAACGCCGTACGCCTGCATCCTGAACAATACCTGAGGGCACACCGCCGCTGAAAGGTACGGACCAAGTGAGTAGTGAGTAGTGAGTAGTGAGTAGTGAGTAGTGAGTAGTGAAATGTGATCCCTACTCACTATTCCCTATTCACTACTCACTCTTTCCTACTGCCTCTTCCAGTTCTGCGTCTTGCAG
>JAAYLN010000189.1 GCA_012521875.1 Lentisphaerota bacterium
AGGCGCGGTCGGGGTTGGCGCCACCGGTCCAGTAGAGCTCGCCATCCATCGGCAGGAAGGCGCTCTCGCGTCCGACGCGCTCGACGGTGGGATCGCCGCGCAGGGTGAAGAGGGGCGGGTCGCCGAAGGTGCCGGCGTCGGCGTAGGTGGAGAGGAAGGCATCGTTGAAGTGGCCGATGCGTGCGTGGGGCGCCTGCGACAGGGCGGTCTCGGGCGTGACCTCGCGGTCGTCGCCCAGCTCGGCGAGGGCCAGGCTGCGGCGGTTCGGGTAGCGCATCATGGTGCGGCGGCATTCGGGCAGCATCTCGAGCGTCGCGGCCACGATGCGGGCATACTCGGCCGGCCGCTGCTCGATCTTGTGCGTCGAGGAGTGGAACTCGCCCCATGCGCCGACCCAGCCGATCTGGAGCGCGTAGATCACGTCGGTATTGCGCCGCACGACGGGTGTCAGTTGCCTGATGTGCGCCAGGATGCGTTCGGTGGTCGGGCCTGTGCCGCGGATGCCGCCGAACTCATAGGCGAAGCGCAGCAGGAACTTCACGCCATCCTTGCGGGCGCGGGCGAAATCGGCCTCGAGGGCGTCGATCTTCTCCTGCGGGATTTCCGATTCGGCAAACTGCAGCAGGTAGCAGTAGGCCTGCGTCACGGCGACACCGTCGCAGGTGTAGCGCGGGAAGGGCCACTGGTCGCGCAGGTAGGCGCCGGTCACGATATCGGAGGGTATCTGCCCGACGAGGATTTCAAAGCGGAAGCCCCGCTCGGGATTGCGCAGCCCGCGGCGCCCGTCGGGATCATTGGGGCGGATGCCGTGGAAGATGGCCGATTTCATGTCCTGGCTCATGGTGTGTCTTGGCGATAATGATAAGACCGGGCAGGGAAATGTCAATCGGCATTCAGTGGTTGGTGGTTTGTGGTTTGTGGTTGATGGTTTGTGGTTGGTGGTTGGTGGCTCGTACACCTTGTCTCCGCACTTTGTCCCTGTGGGGAGCATCGGGCGTCGGCAGGTTGTTGATCCGACCGATTTGTGCAACCAGCGGTTGCCCTATCTTGCGTAATTGTCTCACCAGTGGCGAGACTTTTGCACCATGCCGTGGCTTCGCGCCTTCTTGTTCGTCTGTTTGTCCATCGATCCTTTCGTTAACCGTCGAACCTGTCGATCCGCATCGGCAGTACCGGAGGTCTCGAGGACGATTGCGCCCGCGTTCCGCCTTCTCCCGGCACCGTCTGTACCTTCAGCCACGGGAGGGACGAGCGTCTGCTCGTCCGGGCAAGTTGCGGCAAGCGGGGACGCTTGCCCCACCCTTCGTTTCGCTGTACCGTGAGCTTTCCCCGGCGCACCTGCACACGGCTGACGGTACAGACGGTGGGTGGTGAACGCGGCGCCGGAACATGGAGCCCGCCGTCCCAGGCGGTAACGTTCTCTATCGTGCGGATCGCCGGTTACACCGCGTAGCGGCGTGACGGGGACTGCTCGCCCTGCCTTTCGGAAAATGCCGCGCTTGACGATGCGTCCTGCTTATACTAGAATTCATAACTGGGTATGCAGTTGACTCAACCTGCCACAACATGTAGTATGCCCGTCCATGAACGACTATCCGACCAGCATGGCCGAATTGGATCGCCGGTTTGCGACGCAGGACGCCTGTCTGGCTTATTTG
>JAAYLN010000190.1 GCA_012521875.1 Lentisphaerota bacterium
AGCACGGCCTCGCCTGCCATTCGGCCACCGGGCAAGTCAAGACCGGCCGCGGTCTCTCGCTGGAGATGGCGGCCCGCGAGGCGCGGCTCGATTTCTACTTCGATAGTGCCCGCGCAGCGGCGCTCGACACCATTGCCACCGGACACCATGCCGACGACGTCGCCGAAACCCTCCTGCTGCGCCTCGCCCGCGGCGCCGGCGCCGGCGGCCTGGCCGGCCTGCGCCCCTGCTCCGTCCTGACGCGCCGCGGCCGGACGCTGCACCTCATCCGTCCCCTGCTCGGCATCCCGCGTGCCACCCTGCGGGAGTGGCTGCGCGCACAGGGGCTCCCCTGGCGCGAGGACGCCTCGAACCTGGACACCAGTATCGCGCGCAATGCCGTACGTCACCAGATCCTGCCATACATGGCAAAACAACTGGGCAGCCCGGTCACCGCCCGGCTCGTCCAGTCGGCCGAGCTCCTGCGGGCGGACGACGAAGCGCTCGACGCGCTGGCAGGCGACTGGCTCGCGCGGCATGCCGCAGAACCTCTCCCCGGACACGCCGCCGGCTCCCCCACCCTGCCTGTTTACGGGCTGGCCACCCAGCCCGTGGCCCTGCAACGCCGCATCCTGCGGCGCTGGCTCATGGATCAAGGCCATGCGGCGGCCACGGGCTTCGCCCCCATCGAGGCCCTCCGCGAAGCTCTCGACCAGCCGGCAGAGTGGCGCCTGACGCTGCCGGGCAACCTGCACCTCGGCGTGCGCGCCGGGCACCTCGGCGTTCTGGCCCCGCCACGCGCAGCCCCACCCGTCGCCGCCCCGCTGCACCTGCCAGTTCCGGGGGAGGCCGCCTGGCCGGGTCTGCGCATCACGGCGCGGCTGGCCTGCGGCATCCTGCGTGAACCGGCCCATCTCGGCCAATGGCCGGCGGCCTGCTCACTTGACCGCGAAGCGGTCGGCAACCACCCCCTCACGCTCCGCACCCGCCGTCCGGGCGACCGCATCGCCCCGACCGGCATGGCTGGAACCCGCAAGCTCCAGGATATCCTCGTGGATGCCAAGCTTCCCCGCGAGGCGCGCGACCAACTGCCGTTGCTCTTCTGCGGCGACACGCTGGCCTGGGTGCCCGGCTACCGCGTGGCCCGCGAGCTGGCGGTGCGCGGCGACTCCGCCCCCGCCATCCACATCCGTATCGAGCCATGTTGAACCACATGCAGCTTGACGCCGGCAACCCTTCAAGGCGACAATATGTCCATGCGAACACTGCTCGAAAAGATCGCCAAGGTACGGATTCTGGTAATCGGTGACCTGATGCTGGATCACTATATCTGGGGCGACGCCACCCGTATCTCGCCCGAGGCGCCGGTGCCGGTCGTCAAGGTCGAGCGCGACAGCTTCACCGCCGGCGGGGCTGCCAACGTGGCCCTCAATCTGGGCGCGCTCGGCGTGCAGGTCGATCTGGTAGGCACCACGGGCACGGATGACAACGGCCGGCGGCTAGCCGAGGTACTGCAGGGACGCGGCCTGAAGCTCGACACTACCCTCGCGTCCGAAGCGTGCCCCACGGTAGTCAAGACGCGTGTCATGTGCCGTAACCAGCAGCTCTGCCGCCTCGACCGCGAGGCTGCACCCGAAATCTACGCCCTACCCGGGGAGTGGGTGCGGAACAACCTGCCGGAACGGATCGCGGCCGCCGACGCCGTGATTCTCTCCGACTACGCCAAGGGCGTCATCACCAGCGAACTGATCCGCCAGGTGCAGGCCTTCGCCGGCCCGGACAAGCTGGTGGCACTCGACCCCAAGCCGCGCCCGGGACTGAACTTCAACGGACTCGGCCTGGTCACCCCGAACCGCAACGAGGCCATGCTGCTGGCCCAGATGGTGGGAGCCGGCACGGACGAGGTCTTTCCGCCGGAGGAGGTCTGCCGCCGGCTGCATGAGCGGCACGCCACACGGCTGCTGGTGATCACCCTGGGAGCCGACGGCATGCTGATCTCGCGCGAGGGCCGCATCGAGCAGCATGTGCCAACAGCCGCACGGGCAGTCTTCGATGTCTCGGGCGCCGGCGATACGGTCACGGCGGTACTCACGGCGGCACTGGCGGCCGGCGCCACCCCCGAGGCTGCCGTCGAGCTGGCCAACGTCGCGGCAGGCGTAGTGGTCGCCAAGCTCGGCACCGCCACCGCCACGCCGGAGGAGGTTCTGGCACATGCGCAACAATCGTGACGCCACGGCGCCCCGACGGGCGGCACTCTTCCTAGACCGTGACGGCACCATCATCCACGACGCAGGCTATCTGGATCGTCCCGACGGGGTAGAACTGCTGCCCGGAGCCCGCGAGGCACTGCACCGTGCCCACCGCACGCACCGGCTCTTCCTCTTCTCAAACCAGAGCGGCATCGGCCGCGGCTACTACACCTGGAAACAGCTCGACGCCATCAACCGCCGCCTCTTTAAACTGCTGGGCGGCAAGTACCTCTTCGACGCCGTTTGCATGGCTGCGGAACGTCCCGACGAGCCCAGCGCCTACCGCAAGCCGTCGCCGCGCTTCATCCTGGAGTGCATCGACCAGTTCGAGCTTAATCCCAACGCCTGCTGGATGATCGGCGACCGCCTTAGCGACCTGCAGGCCGGGCTGCGCGCCGGTGTGCAGGCGGCACTGGTGACCAACGGCAACCCACCCGATCCGGCTCTCGCCGGATACCTGCGGGCACACGCGCTGCCCTCCTTCGATTCCCTCGCCGACTGCGTTGCGGCCATCCTGCGTGGCTAAGATCCCCTGCCCTCCTCACTTCATCGCTGCGACGAGCTTCCTGGCTGCGGCGTCCGCCTGCAGCACGCGGTCACGAATCGCGAGAACGTCGTCAGGGCCGACATACTCGAGAATGAAGGGGAGTCCCTCGGCATGGCGGTGGTAGAGGCTGAGGAACAGCGGCCAGTCGATGTCGCCATCGCCCAGCGCGCGCCCGCGCACATCGTTTACCTTGCGGTCCTTGCCGTGGAAATAGGCCACTTTCGAAGCGAGATGGTGGAACATCTCCTCCTCGGTGTTGTTGGGGATCAGGTTGGCGGGATCAAGCAGAACACGCAGGCGATCCGAACCCACCTGCTTTATTAGGTCAGCCGTCCGTTTGGCGCTCGGCACGACATCTATGATACAGGGTTCGAGGGCGACCTCGAGGTCATAGTGCCCGGCTTTCTCCACCAGCCACTTCAGACTCTCGACGAGCTGGTTGAAATCACGCTCGTAGGTTTCGGTATTGATGCCGCGCTGACCGGGGGTAAAGCCGCACTCGGTCGCCACGCAGGGGATGCCGTTGAACGCGGCAATCTGCATCAGGCGCTCGAAGTAGGCCAGATTGGCGGCACGCTCGGACGCATCCGGATTGATCAGGTTGGTAAAGACACCCAGAGAACTGACCTCGATACCGCGGCTGCGGAAGGCCTCGACTATCATCTGACTCCGCTCATCGGTCATACTGGAGAGGTCGCGACGGCCATTGTACGACCAGTAGTTCGCGTCGGTATGCGCAAAGCAGAGCTCGGTGCAGACAAAACCGTTCTGCGCCATGAATTCAGCCGTTTCGCTGGTGGTCATCTTGGGAAAGCTGCGGGACACCACGCCAAGTTTCATTCTTGATCCTTGCTTACTGGGTTACTGTTGAGTTTGAATATATCAGGGGCTCCGGTGCAAGGCAAGCCCGCGAATGCTCCCGCTCGACACCGCTCGACATACAAGGCTCCGGCGGGTATGCTTTTTATATGGAACCAAACGCACGTCAAGCGCCCCCATGGCGTCTCATTCTGCTAACCGCCGGCCTTTTCGCTGCCATCATAATACCCTTCCTGCTCTTTGGTGATGACATCGAGCGCTGGACCGAAGGCGTGGTGGCGGACGTTGCCGACCATCCCGCCGCCACCGCTGCCGTGCTCGGCGGGCTGCTGGCAGGCGACATCATCCTGCCGACGCCCTCGAGCCTGGTCAGCACGGCCTGCGGGCGCTGCCTCGGTTTCCTGCGCGGTACGCTGGTCTCCTTCGCGGGCATGACCATCTCGGCGGTGGTCGGCTACGCGCTCGGGTTCTGGGCTTCCGGCTTCACGGCGCGTCGGCTACGGGAACACGAGCGCCAGTTGTTGCAGCGCCTGCACAGCCGCTGGGGCGTCTGGATGCTGGCGGCCGTCCGCCCGGTTCCCGTGCTGGCCGAGACGGCGGTGCTTTTCGCTGGCCTCGCCCGCCTGCCATGGAAGGGTGCCGTGCTGCCCGTGCTCGCCGCCAATCTGGGTGTCTCGGCCGTCTATGCCGCTATCGGCGCCCTGGCCCACGGCTCACATGCAACACTGGCGGCCTTCGCCGGCGCCGCGCTCCTCTCCGGCCTAGTCCTGCTACTCTTCCGGCGCGGGGTGACGCACCCCGGCGGAAACGGCGCATAGACCGATGAGCAGACGCACGTCCCTCCCGCCGGCAGTGCCGGTAGTCCCGGCAGGATCGGCAGTGCCGGGGCTCAGAACGAAAGAGCCTGGTCTGGACACATCTGCCGCTTGCTCTTTCGCTTTCGACAAAGCAGCGCCTGTACGGGCGGCACGCATGCCGCCCCCGCCGCCCACGGCGGCGGCACTGCCTACTGCCTACTGCCACTGCCCACTGCTACTGCCTACTGCTGCCGCCCCGCAGGGGCGGCGGCCTCGGCGGCCATCGTGGAGAGACGGCGGGAGGTGAGCTTGATGAAGGGCACCAGCAGGAAAAAGAGCCCGGCAGTGACCAGAAAGACCATCCTCACACCGCCCAGCATGGCCACACCGCCCGCCGTGGCAGCGCAGACGAACCAGCCGAAGGCTCGGAAACTCGTGCCCCAGCCCAGGAAGAGCGCGCGCTTGTCCGGCGGCGCGCACCGCGCCAGCCAGATCTGGAAGACCGGATCAAGCCCCGCCGAGAAGAAGGCCATCAGCATGCGCGAGCCGATCAGCATGCCGATGGTGCGCGAGAGCGCCAGCGGTATGGCCGTCAACCCAGCCAGCACCGACGACCACATCCCCACCCGCGCCGGCGAGGTACGGTCGGCCAGCCGCCCCATCACGGCGCCGGCGATGATGCCCGCGACCGCCGAGCCGCCCAGCACGATGCTGGTCCAGAATTTGGCCCCCTCGTCACCGACGATCAACTCCGTCATCTGCGGCACGAAGGGACGCTCGAAGGCCGAGACAAAGCCTGTCGCGGCCATCAGGCCCAGCAGCAGCCACACCCCTCCGAAGCGCGGCAGGGTCAGGTGCATACCCAGAGTGGCCTGCCGCAAGCTGGTCTTGCGGACAAAGTTCTCACGCGTGCCGAAGAGCACCAGAAATCCCGCCAGCGCCAGCATCGCGCCACTGGTCATGAAGCCGGCCGTGTAGCCGAAACGCTCCACCACCAGCGCCCCGAACAGGAACCCTGCCAGATTGCCGCTGCCGACAGACGACGATATCGTCCCCATCGCAAAGCCCATCTTCTCCGGCGGTGTGTTGCTGGCAACCAGCGTCTGCGAGGCGGTCACCGTTCCCGCAAAGACGCCCAGCAAAAAGCGCAGGGCCACCAGCCAGACGATGTCCGGCATGAAGATGGCCAGCGGCAGGAGGATGGCCGAGCCGAAATTGGCGCGCAGCAGCATCGCCCGGCGCCCGTAGATATCGGCCACGAAGCCCCAGATGGGCGCGAAGAGGAAGAGGCCCAGATTTCCCGAGGCGGTAAAGAGCCCCACCCAGAGGCTCCGCTGGGCCTCGTCGGTGATCATCAGTTGGTCGCGGATGTAGAAGGGGATGAAGGGCAGCGAGAAGCCGAACCCCGCAATGGAGAGGAACTGCGCGAGCGCGATAAAGAAGAGGTTGCGCTTCCAGTTGAAGGTCGTGTCACGGCGGGATGTCATGCCGGCACCCGCAACCCGCTCCCCGGTGCGTTGAGGATCCCGAGGTAGCGGGCATGGACCTCGCCGGGCGGATGCTGCTCGGTCTGGGCCAGCGTGCCGCCCAACGGGGGCTTGATGGCCTCGGTCTCGAGGTGCAGCAGACGCGGACAGGAGGCGATCTGCGGTACGAAGGCCGCCCAGTCGAGTGTACCGCGCCCCGGAATGAAGTGCTGGTCATGGCGGCCGTCGTTATCGTGCAGGTGCATGGTTACAACATACGGCCGCAGCGCGTCGAGCGCCACCTGGACACCATCATGGATATGTGCGTGCGCCACGTCGAAGCAGACCCCAACCGCGGGATGGTCGTATTGCCCGACAAAGCCGGCCAGCTCGTCGACCGTGCGCGCCAGGTAGGTCAGGCGCAGGCTGTTCTCCAGGGCCAGCTTGATGCCGGCCGCCTCGGCCGCCGGCGCCAGTTCGTCTACAGCCCGCGTTACCGGCTCCCAGATCACATCCCGCTCGCCCCCTTCCTTAGGATAGTCGCCCAGATGCAGCACATAGGTCGTCGCGCCGAGATCCGCCGCACGCCGCATCACGTCTATATGCGCCGCCACCATCCGCCGCCGCGCGTCGGGATCGGGCTGGCGCAGCACATAGGGGGCATGTTCAAGTCCGTGGCAGGCGATGGCCCTGAGACCGGTCTCGCGCAGCACGCGCGCAATCTCCTTCTCCACGCCGGGCTCGGCCAGGCTGAGCGTGCCGCACACCTCCTGCAACACGATGCACGAGATACCGTCCTCAGCCAGGCCGCGGCAGACCGCCTCGAAATCGCTGGAGGGATCCAGCGGCGGCAGATAGGCGAGTTCAAGGGTGCGCAGGTCGGACATGGCGGGACTCAATGCTCCAGGAAGAGCGGCTTAAGGTGGCGGTCGAGCAGGTTGCGGGTGACATGCGTGCCGATCGTCGCCGCATGCTCCTCCAGCGCCCCGGTAAAGCGCGCCCCCATCCCGGCGGCCACCCGGAAGCTGATGTGGATGAATTGGCGGAAGTCACGGTTGAAGCGCGGGTGCGCGGGGTCGTGCTCGAGCGCGCCGACAAACTCGCCGCTGCTCCAGCCATCAACCTCGTCCGGCGACGGCAGGCGCCCAGTATCTATCGACACCACCGTGGCATACGGTGCGCGGAGCGCCTCGTACTGCGGAAACGCCTCGCGGTAGATCGCCTTGGCCAGCGCCAGGCCATCCCCGCCGGCGGCGGCGAGACCAATCACCTCCTCAAGCCAGGTCGTGCCGGCCGTCTTGATATGCATGCCCGCCTGATGGCGGCGCAGCGCGTACGCGATGTGCGGGTAGATCGAGAACTTGTCGCTGCCTGAATGGACGCTGAGCTTGAGCCCGGCGGGCAGTCCGAAGCGCGCCACCGCGTACCGCAACACGCAGATATCCTCGTCGAACTCGCGCGCGAAGTCCGCGGGATCGCCCACATAGTCAACACCCTTGTGGAAGGCACCGGTGAATCTGGGGGCGATGGTCTGCAGTGGTATCTTCTCGTCGGCGAGACCGGCCAGGATGACGAGCAGCTCGACCGGCGTCTGCGGCTTGTCGGTCTCGTCAAACGAGACCTCCACGACAAAGGGCGCCGTGCGCCGCGCGGCAATATGACGGTACAGTTCGCCGGCGGCGCGGATCGCGGCGAGGTACCGCGAGGCGATGGCCCCGAGCGCGGCAGCATCGAGCGCCAGCGGACGCCCGATGCCGTCGATTGCCAGAGACCCGGTCAAACCGGCGTGGCACCTGGCAAACTCCCGCGCCTCGTCCGCCGCGACCGGCTGTCCGATGGAAGCGGCCACATCCAGCGTGAAGAAGTCGCAGGCGTCAATGAAGCCATCGACGTTCTGCAGGCCGATATGGTCGGCATCGACGAAGTAGGCGCTCTTCCACTGCTCGGCGGCCACGGCGGCATCGGCCGCGCGCCGGGTGTCGTCCGGCCGGGAACCGGTCAGCATGTGCTCGCGGTTCGACTTGTTCCAGACGGGCGTCACGTGTACGCCCTGCGCCTCCAGCGCCTTGATGGCGCGGAGCTGCGCACGCGCCTGATGACCGAAACGGTCGCCGATGCCTATCGAGAATTTATCCAGCGAAATCATAATCCCTTTCTTTCTCTCCGCGCGGTTAAATTAGGAACTCAAGAACTCAGGAAGGATGCAAGAGTGCGTGGTTTTCACAACAAAATCCTGATTTCCTGAGTTCCTGATTCAAAACAGCAGGCGTTGCAATGTTTCACATGCTCCATCATGCGGTGGTCTGCGCCTCCACCAGCCGCTCGGCGCCGCTGTAGCGTTCACGCAGCTTCGGCTTCTCGATCTTGCCGGTCGGATTGCGCGGCACTTCGGCAAAGATGATCCGGCGCGGACGCTTGTAGCGCGGCAGATCGAGGCAGAAGGCCTCGATCTCCGCCATCGTGCAGGTGGCCCCGGGCTTAAGCTCGATGATGGCCGCCGCGATCTCGCCGAGCCGCTGGTCGGCGATTCCGATGACGGCCACGTCCTTGATCTGGTCATGCGCACGCAGGAAATCCTCGATCTGCACCGGATAGATGTTCTCGCCGCCGGAGATGATCACATCCTTCTTGCGGTCGACCAGGTAGATGAAGCCATCCTCGTCAACCCGCGCCATGTCGCCCGTGTAGAGCCAGCCATCCTTCAGGATCGCCGCCGTGGCCTCGGGGTTGTTGTAGTAGCACTGCATCACGCCGGGACCGCGCACAATCAGCTCGCCAACCACGCCCGGCTCGACCGGCGCGCCCTTCTCGTCCACGATCCGCGTCTGCCACTGATAGCCCGCCTTGCCGATCGCCCCGACCTTGTGGATGTTCCCGACGCCAAGATGCACGCAGCCGGGGCCGATCGACTCGCTAAGCCCGTAGTTGGTGTCGTACTGGTGGTTTGGGAAGACCTTCATCCACTTGTGGATCAGGCTGGGCGGTACCGGCTGGGCACCGATGTGCATCAGCCGCCACTGCTCGAGACGGTAGTCGGCGAGCCGGATCTCGCCGCTCTCGATGGCGTCGAGGATGTCCTGCGCCCACGGCACCAGCAGCCAGACGATGGTGGCCTTCTCCTCGGAGACGGCCTGCAGAATCCAGGCGGGCTTGACGCCCCGCAGAATCACGGCCTTGCCGCCCACCAGCAGGCTGCCGAACCAGTGCATCTTGGCACCGGTATGGTAGAGCGGCGGAATGCAGAGGAAGACATCCTCGTGCGTCTGCCCGTGGTGGTTCTGCTCCGTACGGCAGGAACCGACCAGCGCGGCATGGTTATGGAGAATCGCTTTGGGGAAGCCGGTCGTGCCGGAGGAGAAGTAGATCGCCGCATGCATGTCGTCGGTGAGCTCGATGGCCGGCGCGGTTGACGAGCAGTAGCCCACGAGCCTGTCGTAGCTGTCGGCGAAGGAGGGCAGATCCTGGCCCACATAGAAGAACGTCCGCACCCCGTGGAGGCGGTCGGCGATCTGCTCGACACGCCCGGTGAACTCGGGGCCGAAGATCAGGGTGTTGACCTCGGCCAGCGTCAGGCAGTACTGGATCTCCTCGGCGGTATAACGGTAGTTGAGCGGCACGGCAATGGCGCCGGCCTTGAGGATGCCGAAGTAGATCGGCAGCCACTCGAGGCAGTTCATCAGCAGCAGGGCCACCTTGTCGCCCTTGCGCACACCGCGGGTCAGCAGCAGGTTGGCAAAGCGGTTGGCCTTGACGTCAAACGCCTTCCAGGTCATCTCGCGGCGGTACTTCTCCGCCGCCGCCGCCTCGATCAGGTTGAATTCACGCCAGGTCATGGCATGCTCCGGGCGGCTGCCCGGATTGATCTCGACCAGGCTGACCTCATCGGGATAGAGCCTGGCGTTGCGTTCGAGAAAATCAGTGATTGCCATATCGGGGGTTCCTTTCGGCCGCGCTCGCCGGTGGACGGCGCAAGCGCCATGGCAGGGCTGCGGGATCCCGTCTGGAGCCCCGCCGGGGCCTCTGCCAGAAATAAGATGCCATGTTCTCACACGCGGCTGGATTTATCAAGCGCAAGCGCAGCGCAACCGGTAATCGGTTGGCCAGGGTTCAGGGTTCAGTATTGCCACCGCCCCCGCGGGGCGGTTGGAACAGGCGAGAGACACGCTTTGTCGCGAACTTTGTCGGTAACTTTGTCGAAAGCGAAAGAGTAAGGAGCCGTAAAAGAATAAAGTTTACAGCGGCGGAGCCGTGTGCTATCTTATCCTCGTTGACTTTTCAGACGAACTCATCTTGAAAAACCGGAAGGATAAACATGGCAGCCGTTTCGGACAATGTCAACTACAAGGACTTCTTCGACGCCCTTAGTGGGCACCTCGACGAGCGTACGAAAAGGCTTGTCGCCAGTTCCCTGGCGAAGACCATCGGCAACATATCGCTCGCTTCAACTGCGTCAGGACTATCCAGGCCTACGATCTACAATGGGTTGCAAGAACTGTCCGGGGGGGCTCAGGCCGCTCCCGGCCTGCCCGCCGGCCGCCAGCGCAGGCCGGGGGCGGGGGCGAAACGTGTCGAGGAACGGAACCCGGAGATCGTGCCTGCGCTCGACGCCCTGATCAAGCCCTATGTCAAAGGTGACCCCATGTCGCCCCTCCGCTGGAGCTGCAGGAGCCTTAGGAACCTTAGCACGGAACTGAACAGGCAGGGATTCGAGACGAGCCATGTCACGGTCGCGAGGCTCCTTGGGGAAATGGGTTATACCCTCCAGTCCAACAGTAAGTCCCATGAGGGCGGCAATGCTCCC
>JAAYLN010000191.1 GCA_012521875.1 Lentisphaerota bacterium
GCTCCCCGGCGGCTTGTGCCGCAGCCTGCTGTTCGGCCTGCTGTTCAGCCTGCCCGGCCTCGCCGGCCTGTTTTTCGGCCTGTTGCGCGGCGGCGGCCTGCCGGGCGGCGGCCTGGGCCTGCGCCTGCGCCTCTTGCGCGGCGGCAGCCTGCGCGGCGGCCTTTTGCGCGGCCTTCTCGGCCTGCTCGCCGGCCTGGCGGGCCTGCCTGGTGGACTTCTCGAGGGCGCCGGCGATGGCCGCGCCGGCCTGACGCTCCAGTTTCTCGGCGGCCTCGGCGGTCTCGCGCGCCATTTCGGCGGCCTGGGCGGACTCGGCCACGGCGTCGTTCGCGTCGGTGAAGGTGGGCAGTGGCAGATCCCCGTCGGCTTCGGGCTCCGGACGCAGGCGCGTGGCGGCCAGCTCGGTCAGCTCGGTGGCCTGTCCGGCCTGCTGCGCCTGTTCGGCCAGTTGACGCGCCAGGGCCTGGGCGGGGGTGAGCCGCGGTGGCGGCGGCTCGACGAGGTCGCCATACTCGTCAACGTAGGGCTTGGGCGCCACGGGAATCATCGGCTTCAGTAGATCTTCGGTCTGACGCGCCTGATCGCCCGCGCGTCCGGCCAGGCGGCGTGCCTGATCGAGTGGATCCACCTGTGCCTGATTGGCCGTCTCCTGAGCCGCTTCCGACTGTTCAAGCGCCGCCTGCATCAGGGGCTCGCTCTTGTCCAGCAAGTCCCGGGCGGCCCCGGCCTGCTGGTTGGCGAGGCGGTTGGCCGCCTCGCGCGCCTGCTGAGCGGCCTTGAGATTGGCGGCGGCGGCCTCGCGGGCCTGCTGCGCGGCCATGGCCGCCAGCGGTTCGCGGCGCGCCTCGGCCAGCTTCGCGGTCTGGGCGGCCTCGGCCTGGTCGCGCTTGGCCAGCGCCTCGCGGGCGGCGAGGGCCTCGGCCATCTCGCGCGCCTGCTGACGCACGGGTTCCTCAACCTTGCCGTCTTCCCCGGCGGCGGCGGCAGCCTGCTCAAGCTCCTGCAACGCCTTTTGCACTTCCCCGGCCTCGGTACGGGCGCGGTCGGCCAGCGTCTTGGCCTGACCCGCCGGCGACTGCGCGGCGCGTTCCGCCAGACGCTGCGCCTCGGCAGCCTGCCTGGCGGCCTCTTCGGCCTGCTGCATGGCCTGCTTGATGGGGGCGGCGGCCTGGGCAACCTGTCCCTCGGCAGCGTGGCGGGCCGCCTCGGCCAGCCGATCCGCGGCCTGGCGTCCGGTTTCGGCGGCGCGCTGCGCCTGCTGCGCGGCGACGGTGCTCAGATCGTCCTTGCGCGCCTTGGCGGCCTCGACGGCATCGCGCACCATCTCCTGCACCTGCTGCGTGCGCCCGCGCTCCGCCTCGGCGGCGGCCTGTGCGGCGGCGGCCGCCTCTTTTGCGGCCTCGGGCTGCAACTGACCGAGCGCCTTGGCCAGCGGCTCCATGGCGGTGGCGAGTGCCTCGGCCTGTTGCGTGGCCTGGTCGGCGGCGGCCTGCGCCTGCTCAATGGGCGTCTGCGCGGCGCGCTCGGCCAGGCGCGCAGCCTGGTCGGCAGCCTTGGCCGACTCTTCGGCGAGCTTGCGCGCCTCCTTGGCGGCCTGTTCGGCGGCGGGCAACTGGTTGGGCTGCTGCACCAGATCGGCGCTGCGTTTGGCCTGTTCGGCGGCACGCTGGGCCAGGGCGCGCGCCTGCTCCGACTGCTGCGCGGCCCTGGTGGCCAGCGGATCACCGCGCTGCTTGCCGAGCTGCTGCGCCTGCTGCTGGGCCTGCTGCTGACCGCGCGCTTCCTCCATCAATCCGGTAGCCTCCTCGCGGACCGCCTCGGCCTGCTTGCCGGCCGTCGCCAGCTCGCCGGCCTTCTGCTGCGCGACACCCTTTTCGGCGGCGGCCGCGCTGGCGGCGGCCTGCTCGGCCAGCTTCCCGGCGGCACGCGCTGCCTCCTGCGCCACCTCGGCGGCGGGACGGGCGGCCGTGGCCGCCAGCTCCTCGGCCTTCGCCGCCTGCTGCTGCGCGGCGTCGGCCAGCTTGGCGGCCTCGGCCAGCCTGGCTTCGGCCTGCGGCTTCTGGCCGGCCTCGGCCATCTGCATGGCCTGACGCATGGCGTCGGCGGCACGCCCGCCCTGCTCGGCAGCCTGCTGCGCCTGGCGCGCGGCCTCGGCCGACATCGCCTCGCCGGCCTGCTGGGCACGCTGCTGGGCCTGGTGTGCCTCCCGGGCCTGCTGTCTGGCCTGCGCCTGCAGGGTTTCGGCCTGCTGGTGTGCCTGCTTGACGTCCTCCTGGGTGGCGTCGGTAGGCTGTTCCAGGTGCGCGGCCTTAGCCTCTTCAGCGGCGGTGACGGCACCCTTCAGCGCATCGGCCATTTCGCGCGTCTCGCGGGCGGTCTGCTGTGCCAGATCCGTTGGTGACTTGAGGGCGCGATCGGCATCCTTCTTGGCGGCGTTGGCGCTGGTCTGGGCCTCGCGCGCGGCGGCCAGCGCCTCGGCGGCCTTTTCGGTGGCGGCGGGGGGCTGGCGGGTCTGCGCAAACTCGGCCGCCTCGCGGGCCAGCGCGGCGGCGCGCTCGGTAAGCTCGGCGGCGCGGATGGCCTCCTGGCTGCTGGAAGCGGCCAGCGGATCCTTGTCCTCCTGCGCCCTGGCTCCGGCCTGACGCGCCTCCTCGGCGGACTTGGTTGCGGCCTCGAGGGCCTGCGCGGCCTTTTCCAGTGCGCGCCGGGCCTGATCCTGCACGGCCTTCTGGTCGCCTTCGGTGGCCTGCCTGCGGCCGGCCTCGAGGGCCATGCGGGCGGCACCCTCGGCGGTCTCGACCGCCTTGGCAACCTCCTCGGCGATGCGGCGGGTCTCGTCGGCGACCGTGGGGGTAAGATCGGCACGCGTGGTCTCGGCCTCGACCTTAACCTGCAGGGCGGCATCCTCGGCCTCCTTCGCGGTACTCTGCAGCTCGGCCGCCTTGCGCTGCGCCGTGGCCAGCAGATCGCGGTCGCGGGCCAGTTGGCCCGCCTCGCGGGCGGCGTCGCGGGCGCGGTTGGCGGCCTGCTGGGTCTGGCGCGCCAGCGCCTCGGTCTCGCGCGCCTTGAGCAGCGCAGCCTCGTCGATGGGCTTCTCGCGCGGCTGCTCGAGCGCCTTGTTGGCCGCCAGCATGGCGTCCACCACCTGGTCAATCGTGGGCGTAGGCGGAAGCTCCGGCTGGCCGCGGGCAGCAGGGGGCTGGGTCGCGGCGGCGGGGGCGGGTGGCTGCCCGGTGGCGGCCTGCGCCTCGGCAGAAGGCTGGCCTTCGGCAGGAGGCCGGGCGGCTTCAGCGGCAGCCTGTGCCTCGGCAGGTTGCGCTTCGGCAGGGGGCTGCTGGCCTGCGGTGGCGGCCTGCGCTTCGGGAGCGGCTTGTGCCTCGGCGGGCTGGGCTTCGGTAGCGGCTTGCGCCTCGGCGGCGGGCTGGGCTTCGCCCATGATTTCGGGATGCTGCTGCGCCGTCTCCTTCAACTGCGCGGCCAGCGCCTCCTGGCGCTTTTGCCACTCGGCCATCTCGGCTCCGATCATCTGGCGCTCGCGGGCCTGGTCGGCCTGCTGCTTTTCAAGGCTGGCGAGGTGCTCGATGGCGGCGGCGCGGGCGAGCAGCTCGTCCTTGGCGGCCACGGCATCGAGCAGCTCCCTGGTCTCATCGGCGGCCTGCCTGAGGGTCTCGAGCGCCTGCTCCGCCTGTTGCTTACGGGCCTCTGGTTCGGCCAGCAGCACGGCCTCGGTCTCCATCAGGGCGGGGGCCAGCTCTTCGCGGGTGGTCTCGCGCAGTTCGGGAACGACCCCGGCGAAGAGGGTGGGGGCGGTCTCCTGCGCGGCCTTCTCGAGCTGCTCGACGGCCTCGGCGGCCTTGGCCGCGGCGGCGGAGACCTGCTCCTGAACCTCGGAGGATAGATTGGTGGCGCTGAGCGCCTCATCCTTGATCTGGCTGATAACCAGGGCGGCCTCGTCGAGCTTGGTGCTGGCCTCGGCAATCAGGTTGGTGAGGTTGTCGCGCTGCGGTATGCGCACCTGGTCGGCCAGACTGCGGGTTTGGCGGTCGTCGAGGTTGAGGGCGATCAGGCGGCTGCGGGAGCGGTTGGGGCCGCCCAGCTCGGGGGGCAGGTTGTCCTCGACCGAGAGCCAGATGCGGAGCTTCTTGATGCCGCCGAGCTGGAACTCGGCGAGGGCCAGCTCGCGGTTGACCACCCAGCGGTTGGGGCCCTTCGGCTCGACATCCACATCGAGGGCCCACTCGTCGTACTCGCCCTCGCCCTTGACGTTGAGCTTGACGGTACCGAGGCCGAAGTCGTCGGAGAGGGCGTAGCTCATGCGCAGGATGCCGTAGGTGGGGAGGGTATAGCTGGCACCGGAGGGGTAGGTGAGCTGGACGTCGGGCGGGTAGTCGGGCTCGACATGGTAGGGGGCCCATGCGAGGGCGTTGGTGAAGCCGTACTTGTCGCGCAGCGCGAGCGACCACCGGGTGGCGGTGTTGGTGGCTAGGCGCCAGTCCCACTGGACGTCACTGCCCTTGACGACGCCCGGGGGCAGGCGGCGTCCGTCGAGCAGGATGTTTGATTCAAGCGGGCGGTTGAGGCGCGTAGCAAGGTGTACGCGGGTGCCGGCCACGGCGCGGATGGGGGGGACGGCCGAGGCGACGATTTGCGTATCCGCCAGGCCGGTGTGGGGCGGGAAGCGGTAGCTGAGCGTGAGGTCGCCGTGCGAGGGTGCGGGGACGACATCTACGCGGTAGCGGCGGGTGAGCCCCGGCCCCAGACGCAGGCGGTAGCTGAAGCTCTCATGCACCGCCGGCAGAGTCAGTGCGAAGGTGTGGCCCTCGGCATCGTCGGGCGTGATGCGGCGCATGCGCTCGATGGCCGAGGAGCGTCCGAAGCGCTCGATGATCACCTCGGCACGGTGGCCGTGATCGACCGGGACGTGCAGCCGCATGGTGAGCGGGTGGCCGGCCATCAGGCGCGTGTTGCCGGGCTCGACGGTCATGCTGGCGGCGTGCAGGTTGTCGTAGGAGCGGTGGGGCGCCACGGCACGCTTGAGCAGCAGGGTGGTCTGGCGCGGCCAGATCAGCAGCAGGATCAGGAGGATCAGCAGCACGGCACCGGCGGCAATGAGCGCGGGACGCTGGCTATCGCTCTTGAACTCCTGGCGCGGCGAGAAGCGGGCCAGGTCGAGGCGCGCCTCGCGCGCCAGCAGGTCGATCAGTTGCTGCGAGCCGATCAGGGCGGCCGCGTCGCCCATGGAGAGCAGCTCGAGGACCGAGCTGATGCGTTCCTGGAGCTGGGGATAGCGGGTCTCGAGCACGCGGGCCATGCGTACCAGCGAGAGCGGCTGGCGCAGGGGGCGCACGAGGGTGGCCCAGGCGGTGGTGACGGTGAAGAGGACACCGGCGAGGGTGAGCACCCAGCGGAAGTTGTCCGAGGGGATCATGACCGCGGCATCCACGGCCATGTTGAGCAGCAGGGCGGTCAGCGCGACGGCCAGCGTCAGCGCGCAGCCGCGGGCCGTCTGGAGAAGGCGCACACGGCGGATCAGGCTACGCAGCCGCGAGGTAAGCTGCGGGGGCAGAACTACATCTTCTGCCGGTACAAAGGGCGGACTCATGCTAGACCTCTCGTTTTACGCAGGATCCATTCGGACATCACGAGCGCCACCAGCAGCAGGTAGAGCCAGGGGCGGTCCCAGAGCGGGATCTCGAGCGGCTCGCGCACGGTGCGGCTCCCTTCGCCGAAGGCTTCAGCCAGCGCGGCGGCCTCGGCCGGTCCTGCAACACGGCCACCGCTCCAACGTGCGAGGCCATCGGCAAATTCACGTGTGGCGTTGACGCGCGCCATCTCCACCGGACGGCGCGAGGTGACCACGCGGAAGCGGGTTGTGACCGGTGCCGTGGCACCACGCGCGGCGTCGAGCCGCTCGACCGTCACCTGGTAGTGGCCGGCCTCGGCACGGGGCGGCAGCGCCACCTCGTAGAGGCCCTGCGAGTCGGGACGGTACTCCAGGGTGAGGCGGGCGATCTCGCCGGTGGCGCCCTCGGTAGTCTGCTGCAGCGTGGCCATCAGGCGGGCGTTGTTGACGGCGGCGAACTCCTCGTCGAGCACGCGGGCCACGAGGCGGATGGGCTCGTTGGGGGCATAGACGATGCGGTCGGTGCCCACGCGCAACTGCGGTGTGCCGTCGCGCAGGCGCTCGCCGAGACCCCAGCGGATGATCTGCCCCCAGAAGCGGTGGTGCAGGGTGTCGCCCACGCGGTAGCGCAGACGCCACGACTGGTCGGTAGCCAGCGCCACCACCTTGCCGCGGCCGAAGGGCTGGACCACCACCAGGGCGTGCTGCTCCTGCCTGAGCTTCTCGGCGCGCATCTGCTCGACGGCGTTGAGCAGCGTGGTGGCGGTGGTGACGGCGGGCGCCTCGTCCTCCGGGCGCGCGTAGGCCAGCACTTCGGCACCGGGCTTGACGGCCTTGAGCGGCAGGCGCCAGGTGAAGGGGGGCAGCTTCTGCCAGATGGACTCGTTTTCGGTGGGGCTGGTGGACTGCTGCATCACCGGATGGTTGAGGCCGGCAGGCGTGAGGACAATGCGGAAGGCCGAGTCGGGCGGCGTCCAGAAGGCTTCCGGCTCCGCGCGCGGCGTGATGTGGAAGGGCAGCATCTCGGCCAGCGGCGAGTCGGGTGCGAAGGCGTGCGGCATGGCGCGCGGGCCGGCGGTGATGACCAGCAGCGCGCCGCGGTCGGCCACGCATTCGCGGATGATCCCGGCCACCTCGGGTGTCAGGACGGTGTCGTCGAGGTCGCCGAGGATGATGGCGTCGAACTCGCGCCACGCCTCGCGCGATTCGGGCAGGGCGCCGGCCTCCGACTCGCCGAAGGGGCGCGAGGCCGAGGCGGCGGGCAGGGTGTTGGTGGGGTTGATATCCGCGATGCGGTCGGGGTGCTGCAGGACATATTGCAGGTGTACCGACTTGTCGCGTCCGTGGAAGAGGTTGCGCAGATAGCGGAAATCCCAGCGCGGATAGTCGTCCAGCAGCAGCACGTGGGTGCGGTCGTCGCTGATGGCGACATCCACATGCCAGACGTTGTTGGAGGGGAAGCGCTCGCCCTCGAGGAGTTCGGCCTCGACCGTGTAGCGCGCCAGGCCGTTGGTGCCCGGCAGGTGCGAGAGGCGGATTTCGCGCTGCTCGTCGGCGGTGGCGATGGTCACAAGGGTCTCATCCACCTTCTCGCCGTCGTGCAGCAGGCGGATGCGCGCCTGCCTGCCGGCGGCGCCGGTGGCGGTGAATTGCGTGCGCAGGCGCACCTTGTCGCCGAGATAGACCGACTCCGGCGCCACGATGTCGGCGAGGGCCAGATCGAGCGGGGCTTCGGTACTGCCGACGAGCAGGGTGCTGACGGGCACCTCCTGCGCGCCGAGGCGGCGGGCGACCGGCTCGAGGGCGGTGTCGCCGTTGTGGCGGCCATCGGTGAGCATCAGCACGCCGGCGAGCTTCTCGGAGGGGATCTCCTGCATGACCTGCTCGAGGGCGGTGGCGTAGTCGGTGGCGGAGCGGAAGGCCTGCTGCACGTCGTCGTCCGGCAGGGCGGGCAGGTTGGTGGCCAGCACATCCGGGGTGGCGTCGGCGGCGAGGGGCAGGGGTTGCAGGCCACGTCCGAGGCGGTAGGTCCTGATATCGTAGCGGCGCGCGAGGGCGGCCAGCAGCGAGTGGCGCTCGTCCGGCAGCGGCTCCAGCAGCAGACGGCCGGCGACCGTGGCGCGGTTGGTGGTGCAGGCGGCATCCACGGCCGCGCGGCGTGCCTCGTCCAGCGCGAGCCAGACCTGCTCGTCGGCCGCCTGCCGCGCGTCGGGTGCCAGCGTGGCCACCATGTCGAGGGCATCCTGCAGACGCAGCAGCATGGCCTGGTCGAGCCTGCGGGAGCGGCGGGCCGCCTGCGCCTCGGCAAAGGCCGGCAGCAGGGTGTTGCGGACATGCCGCTGCAAGGTCAGCAGCGGGGCGTTGGTGGTCTTTTCAAACGGGTCGTCGTTAAGTTGCCCATCGAGCGCCCTGGCGTGACGCTCGCCCTCGTCCAGCAGCTCGCGCAAGGCGGCTGGCGCGCGGGTGTCGGCCAGTTCGGCGGCGGCCCAGGGGCGCAGGCGCGGCGGCAGGGTGGTCAGCGGCTCGAGGGCCGGCAGCTTCAGCTCGCGCGTCTTCAGCAGGCCGAACTGGCGCGCCAGGGCCAGGCGCTCGCTGGTGTTCCAGGAGGTGTCGTCGAAGCGCATGGAGTCGGAGTCGTCCAGCAGCAGCGCGACGCAGCGCTCGATGCGGCGCGTGACGGTACGGATGAGCGTGGGCTGCAGGATGATCAGCGCCACGATAATCAGCGCCAGCGCGCGCAGCACGACCAGGATGGGGCCGGCAGTTCTGCCGGCCAGGCGGCGCTCGTGGTCGTAGGCGGCGGCCATTCCCTCGACGGCGAAGCCGAGGACGGCGGCGGCGCCCCAGACGGGCCAGTTGCAGCCGAAGACGACGGTGCGGCCCAGCAGTTGGATGGCGCACCAGGCGGCCATGGCGGCCAGCACCATGCGCAGCGCCACCACCACATGCCGCGGTAGGCGCGTGCGGTCGCGGCGCGTGATGCGGCGGACAAGCAGCCAGAGGCCGACCGCCGCCAGCGTCATCAGCAGGATCAGCAGGGTGGGGACGCCGGCCGGAAGCAGGTCAGTTCGGGGAAGGCCGGGGTTCATGGTTGACTCCTGTTCAGGGTGCCCATCGTGGCGCGGAACGAGGCGGCGGAGGGGCCGGCGGGCTCATCGAAGACCGGCAGGGCCTCGGCGCCGGTCTTGCGCTGGATGGCGATCCAGCGGGTCAGGATCGTCTCGGCCAGCAGCAGGAAGAAGAGGGCCACGGCGAGGGGACGCCAGAGTTCGCGTCCGGTGGCACCGCCGCCGAGGGCGCGGTGCATCTCGTCCGCCGTGGCGGCCAGCACGAGGTCGGCATAGCGGCGCGTGAAGGCGGCCTCATCCGGTGTGACGGTGGCGAGGCGGCTCTCGTTGCCGTCCGTGGCGACGCAGAAGGTGATCTGCGCCATGCCGTTGGAGACCACGGCGAGATCCCTGAAGAGCGGTACCCACACAGCGGGAACCTCGGCGCGGTAGAGTCCGGGGGTCAGGCGGTGCGGTATGTGGAGCGCCAGGGTGTCCTGCGACTGCTGCAGCAGCGCCTCCAGCGGCTCGCCCCTGGGCGGGTATACGCGTGTCTCGTGCGTCTCGCTCCAGCCGTCGCTGCGGACGCGGACGGGCGAGAGGGCGGTGGCCGGAACATGCCGGGCACCGATGCCGGGGCCCTCCCACAGGAGATTGGCCGAGGCGCGGTTCTTGACCGAGGTGTAGCGCACGACAAGGTCGTGGCGGCGGGTGGCGTCGAGGTCAATGCGCAGGCTGGAGGCCGCGCGGGCGCGGCTGTCGAGGCCGGCGTCGATCTGGACGGTCATGTCGCCCTCGGCGCGGGTGAAGAGGCGGTAGCGTCCCGAAACAGGCACCTTGAGCGAGCCGGTCCAGACGGTATTAAAACTACCGGCAGGCAGGCCGGGGGCGGGGCCTTTCTGGCCCCAGTTGAAGTTGATCTGCGGGTCGGTGCGCGCCAGCAGCGCCTCGCGCTGCTCGGTGCCGCGGTAGTAGAGGGCGCGCAGGCCGTTTTCGCTGGTCTCGCCGGCCTCGCTCTGGCCGCTGCCGAGGGAGAGCGTGGCGCCGCGCATGGGCGGCAGGTTGAGGTCGGGGACGACGGGGCTGGCAAGGTAGTAGACCAGCTCGTGCATCAGCGGCAGGAAGGACTGGCGCGAGACGAGGTTGCCGGCGGCGGGATCGACCGGCGCCGTCCATTGCAGGATGCGCCCCTTGCCGACGGTGTGGTCGGCCAGCAGCGGCTGGCCGTTGAAGAGGCGGGCGCCGATGCGCGTGCGGGCCGAGGCCGCGGTGGCGGGCCAGTGGCGGATGAAGCCGGTCGTGGCGATGTCGCTATCGGGCGCGAGCGGCTGCAGTGCAGGGTGAATGATGGAGAGCGTGTCCACCATGACCGGCTCCCGGACGGCCGGGGTGAGTCCGGCCTCGTCGAGCGCCAGCGGCATGACGGGGTGCTGCTCCTGGGTCTGCCAGCCGTTGTAGAAGGCGGAGTCGCTGCGCGATCCGTGGAGCGCGAGCAGGCCGCCGCCGCGCTCGACGAACTGCAGCAGGCGCGCGGCGGTATTGGAGGGCATGCGCGGCACATCGGCCAGGATGACGGCGGCGAAGTCGTCGAGACGCTCGCGGGCGATGAAGTCGGGCATCGTGATGAGCTCCGGCACGACGAAGCCCTGCGGCGGCGGGCTGGGTGGTTTTGCCTTCGGCGGGGCCTTGGGGGCGGCCTCGCGCGCGGCGGCGCGGTCGAGGAGCGCCTGCGACGGCGAGAGCGCCAGCGCGACAAAGGCGCCGGGGCGCTCGGCCAGGCGGGGGGCGCGACCGCCCTCGACCACCAGCACGCGCAGGGAGCCGCGCACGGGGGCGATGCGCGTGGTGGTGTTGTCCGAGGGCATCTCGTCGTTGATATCGAGCGTGGCGGTCACCGGCTGCGTGCCGGTGCGCGTGAAGCGGTGGCGGAACGAGACCACGCGCATCTCGCCGGGCTGGAGCTGTCCGATGCTGGTGTCGGTATAGGTGCGGTCGCCGGCCGTCAGGCGCAGAGCCTGGGCCGTGGCCGACTCGCCGCCGTTGTTGGCGATGGTGACATCTATGCGCACCTCGCGGTCGGTGCCGATGACCTGGCGCGAGAAGGCGAGGTCCGCGACGGTCAGGTTGCGGATGCCGCCGGGCATCTCGAGGGTGCGCCAGACGATGCGCGGCTGGGTGGGCAGGCGTTCGAGGAGCGCGCCGAGATAGCTCCAGACCTCGGTCTCGCCGAGCTGCCAGCCGACCGACTGGCCGTCGCCGATGACGAGGATCTGCTTGTTGCCGTGGCTGCCGCGGGCGAGCGAGGTGACGGCCAGCGCGAGGGCGTCGAGGGCATGGAAGGTGCCCTGGTCCGGTACGGCGTCGTCCAGCAGCCGCAGCAGGTGCTTGCGGTCGGTCACGGGGGCGGGGGTGAGGGCGTGCGGCACGGTGCCGCCGATGATGAGCGTGAAGGCGCAGGCGCGCGGGGCGGACTCGATGACGGCCTGGGCCTCCTTCACGGCGCGCGCGAAGTTGGAGAGGCCGTCCACCTCCAGCGTCATGGAGGAGGAGCCGTCGAGGATGATCGCGATGTCGCGTGTGCCGCTGCGTCCGAAGCGGCGCCAGCCGTTCCAGCTCTCGCCCAGCACGGCGACAACCGCCAGCAGGGCCAGACAGGCGGCGGTGATCCAGAGGCGGCGGCGCCAGACGCGCTCGTTCCAGATGGCCACGCCGACGGCGGCGGCGATGATGGCCAGCAGGGCGGTGGTCAGCACGGCAAGGCCGGAGACCGAGGCGTGGCCTGCCAGGAATGGGCGCGCGAAGATCAGCGCGGCGCAGGCCAGGATCAGGCAGCGCGTCACCAGCAGGAGAATCTCCTCCAGCAGCACGCGTCGGCGGCGCTGGTTGATGCTCTCCTCGAGGAAGCGCATGGCGCCCCAGTCGGAGGTGCGCGACTTGCGGCGGTTGAAGAGGTGCAGGACGATGGGCACGCCGATGCCCGTCAGCCCCAGAAGCAGCCATGGATGCAGGAAGAGCATGCGATATCACCGGGGCGTATGGCGCGCGCGCAGGTACTCGGCCAGGGCCAGGTCGTAGGGGCGCCGGGTGTTGAGGTGTACGTAGTCGATCTTGAGGCGGTCGCACTCGGCCGTGATCTCGCGGAGGAAGGCGCGCACGCGCTCGAGGTAGTTGGCGCGGATCGAGCGCGGGTCGAGGTTGACGCGCTGGCCGGGGCGCTCGAGGTCGCGGAACTCGCTGAAGCTGGAGAAGGGGAAGGTGAGCTCCTCGTCGGCCATGATGTGCATCAGCACCACATCGTGGCGGCGGTGGCGGAAGTGGTAGAGGGCCTCGGTCAGGTGCCGCGGGTCGTCGAAGAGGTCGCTGAGGATGATCACCATTCCGCGGCGCGGGATGCGCTCGGCGATGGTGTGGAAGACCTCGGCCACGCTGGTCTCGCCGCACGGTTCGGTACGGTCGATCTCCTCCAGCACTAGCCGCACCTGGCTGGGGCGGGCGCGTGCGGGCAGATAGGTGCGTGTTTTTGTATCAAAGGTGACCAGCCCCACTGCGTCCTGTTGTCCGATCAGCAGGTATGTCAGGGCGGCGGCGATATACTGCGCATAGTCGAACTTCGAGAGCGGGCGGCCGTTGAAGGGTGCCGCCGCCTCGCCGCGGTAGGCCATCGAGCCGGAGGCGTCGAGCAGCACCGTGGCGCGCATGTTGGTCTCTTCAATGTACTGCTTGACGTAGAGCCTGTCGGTGCGCGCCAGGACGCGCCAGTCGAGGGTGCGCAGATCGTCGCCCGCCGCGTAGGCGCGGTGCTCGGCGAACTCGACCGAGAAGCCCTTGTGCGGACTCTTGTGGCGCCCCGTGATAAAGCCCTCCATGGGGCCGCGCGCCAATAGTTCGAAGCGCCCGATGGCCCGCACGCTCTCGGGCGGGAGCAGGCGCATGTAGCCGGGAGTAGACATGCCTGGGGCGTCCTACAGCCGGATCTCCTCGGTGGGACGCATCTTCTCCAGCAGACGCTTCACGATCTGGTCGCTCGTGACGCCGGCCGCCTCGGCATTGAAGGTGGTCAGGACGCGGTGGCGCAGTACCGGCAGGGCGACCTGGGCGACGTCGACCGTGGTGGCGTGGTAGCGCCCCTGCAGCACGGCGCGGGCCTTGGCCGCCGTGATCAGGTAGATGCCGGCACGCGGTCCGGCGCCCCAGGCCACCATCTCGCGCACGAAGTCCGGCGCCTCTTCCGAGTTGGGACGCGTGGCGCGGGCGAGGTCGTTGGCGAAGGCGATGACGTGGTCGGCCACCGGCACGCGACGGATGGCCTGCTGCAGCTCGAGCATCTTGGCGGCGTCGAGGCAGGTCTCCAGCGTCGGCTCCTGCAGCGAGGTCACCTGGCGGATGATGCGGGCCTCCTCATCGCGCGAGGGGTAGTCCACGACGATGTTGAACATGAAGCGGTCGAGCTGCGCCTCGGGCAGGGGATAGGTGCCCTCCTGCTCGATCGGGTTCTGCGTGGCCAGCACGAAGAAAGGCTCCGGCAGCGGATAGGTCTTGTCGCCGACGGTGACGTGGTGCTCCTGCATGGCCTCGAGCAGCGCGGCCTGCGTCTTGGGTGGCGTGCGGTTGATCTCGTCGGCCAGCAGCAGGTTGGCGAAGACCGGTCCCTTGACAAAGCGGAACTCGCGGCGTCCGGTGGCGCGGTCCTCGTGCAGCACGTCGGTGCCGGTGATATCGGAAGGCATCAGGTCGGGCGTGAACTGGATACGCTTGAAGGCCAGGTCAAGCACCTGCGCGATGGTGCTGATGAGCAGCGTCTTGGCCAGACCGGGCACGCCGACGAGCAGCGCGTGGCCGCGGCTGAAGATGGCCATGAGGACTTCGTCTATGACGTTCGACTGACCGACGATCACACGCCCCAACTGCTCCTTCATCCTGGTATAGATTTCGTGGATTTCACGGATCTGGGCAAGGTCGTTCTGGGTGGCGGGCTGGGTTTCGGTCAAATCAGTCTTGGTGTTCATGTTATCTCCGGCCGCAACGGCGGCAAGGTTCTGGGGGAAAACAGCAGTAGAACAATGCAAGAGTTATGCCATAACGGGGGCGCGGCGCAAATAGTTTGCGCCGCGCGGTGGCGGCGCGCGGAGGGGCAGGGCCGCCGCCGGTGGCGGCGGGGGCGGCAGTAGCAGTAGGCAGTGGCAGTAGGCAGTGGCAGTTATTGCGACCACACAGTGGCTCGCAATTTAGAGGGTAAAAGCGCTGCGCTGCCCTTTCGCCGCCCGATGGCACACCTTGCCTCCACACCTTGTCTCTACACCTTGTCTCTACACCTTGTCTCCACGCTTTGTCGGATACGCTTCGTCTCCACACTTTGTCCCTGCGCTTTGTCGAAATCAACGGGGAAAGCTCACGCGAAGGCGCAAGAATTTGAAATGCAAAAGAGGGACCTTATTGACCCCGTTGACCTTATTGACAAGATTGACGGTGGCTCACGCCCAGCACCACCCCGTCAATAGGGTCAATGAGGTCAATGAGGTCAATGCGGTCCAAAAACCAGCGCGGCAAACGAAACGCAGACAGGAATGTCCGCGCCACATTGGGACGGCGATTATCGGCACCTGTCGATCACGTCGCCACCTGTCGCCACCTGTCGACTATTCCGGCAATCCGTTCGCTTCCGATGCGCCTTGGAGCCCGCGGTCTCCGCGGTATATTGGAGAGCGCATGAGGCGGCGAACGTACCGCCGGGGACGTCGGGCTCCAGCGTTCCGGCTTTCCGTTCACCTATGATGCGCTTGTACCGTCAGCCCCCTGCAGCCGCCTCAGCACAAGCTCGCGGTACAGTGAAACGAAGGGTAGGGCGAGCCGTCCCCGTCACGCCGCTACGCGGTGTGACCGGCGAGCCGCAGCGATGGAGCGTGCAGTGTGGGGCAGGCATTCCTGCCTGCCCGCAGCCGCCCGCGCAGACAGGAATGTCCGCGCCACACTGGGACGGCGGTTATCGGCACGTGTCGCCACCTATCGGCAGTACCGGTGGTTTCGAGGACGAGGACGAGGACGAGGACGGGATATCCACGCACCAAGCACCATCACCCCTGCCGCTTTCGACAAAGTTACCGACTAAGCTCGCGACAAAGTAGTATGCACGCTTGTGCCTGCCGTCAATCCGCTCACAGGCCCAGCAGCAATTTAGCCGTCATGAAGTAGATAATCAGGCCCAGCGCATCCACCACGGTGGTGATCAGCGGGGCGGCCATGAGCGCCGGATCCATGCGCAGCCTGTTGGCCAGCAGCGGCAGCAGTCCGCCCAGCAGCTTGCTGAGTACCACGATGGCCGAGAGCGCCACCACCACGGTGATGGCGAGCATCAGGTTGCCGTCCTGCATGGTGATCACTCGGCCGAAGGTGAGCAGGCCGAGCCCTATGCTGACCAGCAGGCTCACGCCCAATTCCTTCCATAGCACCTTGAGGGCATCCCGGGTCGTGATGTCGCCCATGGCCAGGCTGCGGATGATCAGCGTGCTGGACTGCGAGCCGGCATTGCCGCCGGTATCGGTCAGCATCGGGATGAAGGTGACCAGCAGCGGCACGGCCATGAAAATCTTCTCAAAACCGCCCAGAATCACACCGTTGATCATGCCGGAAATCAGCAGCAGCAGAAGCCAGGGCAGACGGTTGCGCGCATGGCGGGTGACGGATGTCTCCATGTAGGACGCCTCGCTGGGCTGCATGGCGGCCATCAGTTCCACGTCCTGGGTGGCCTGCTGGTCGGCCAGGTCGAGCACGTCCTCCAGCGTCACCACACCCACGAGGCGGTTCTCGGTGTCCACCACCGGCATGGCGTGCAGGTCGTAGTGACGGAAGAGCGCGATGACCTCGTCGGTACTCTGGTCGGTATGCACTTGCGGCGTGGTCTTGCCTGTCAGATCCTCCAGCAGCAGGCTGTCTTCCGATGTGAGAAGATCGTACAGATGAATGTCGCCCAGCAGGTGGCGTTGGCGGTCGGTGATGTAGAGCACATGATCCATGGCCAGCTTGCGCGGCGTGGCGCGGATGGCGGCAATGGTCTCGCCCACGGTGTTGTTGTAGGGGAAGTGCATCAGCTCCGTGGTCATCACGGAACCGGCCGAGTCTTCCTTGTACTGCAGGAAGCGGTTCAACTGCGCACGCATGTCCGGCGTGCTGTTCTGCAGGATGTGCTTGACGGCATTGGCGGGCAATTCCTCGAGAAAGTCGACCGCCTCGTCAACGTAGAGCGCCTCCAGCAGTTCAACTGTCTCCGCATCCGAAAACGACTGGATCAGCGTCTGCTGCGCCGAGCTTCCCAGCAGTGCGAAGGTCTCGGCCGCCTCGTCCTTGGGCAGCAGGCGGAACAGCAGCGCCGCATCCGCGGCGGACAACTTCCGCAACAACTGCGAGATATCGGCCGGATGCATATCCTGCAGCATATGGCGCAGCGTCTTGAAGTCACGGGCGGCCAGAGCGGCCTGCGTCAGTTCCAGCCATAGCTGTTTGTTTACTTCCCAGGTATACATGGTGAATCACGCGAGTTATCAGTTCCCGCCAGCCAGTAGCAAGCGCAACGCGCTTGCTACTGGCTGGCGGGGAGCCGAAAATCCTTCTTGGAACGGAGGTATTGTGGCACAGTGGGGTGTGCAAAACAAGGAAAATGAGGGAAGGGCGTGCTTGGGAGGGCGAGCAGGCAGGCACGCGATCATGGGGCGGGCAGCCGTTGCCGATCCAGCGATAGGCCCCCATGTGATCCTGCGGAGCACACAACTCGCAGACCGCGACGAACAGGCGTTGCTTCTCATCAAGCTCGCCGATCTCGTCCTCCA
>JAAYLN010000192.1 GCA_012521875.1 Lentisphaerota bacterium
ACATGGCGCGCCAGATCGGCACGGTTCCTACCGGGGTTGTTCCGCAGCCACTCCCTGACCAGCGCCACGGCGTCGTCCATCTCCAGGCGTTCCTGAATCGTGCATGTGGTTGTCATGTACCATGTTGTAGCAAAATGCGCGGCGGAAGTTCCGAACTAAATGCGGGGGCACGTGCAGGGCTAGCCGGAACGGCGTCGCCCTTCTACCCGTGCTTCGCGCTTGCTCTGGTGCGCCTCCTGCACTCCCCAGCGTACGCCATGGAGGTCGTCCCTCGTGTTCCGGCATCCCGTTCACTTAAGATGCGCGCTTTGGAGCCCGCGGTCTCCGCGGTTCATTGGTGAGCGCATGTGTGGCGAACGTTACCGCCGAGGACGGCGGGCTCCACGTTCTAGCTTCAACGTTCGCCTTGGATGCGCCTTTCACATTAGTCAGAACGCCACGGCCGATTGAATCGGGAGAATCGAATGAATCGAGCGAATCGATTCCATCGAATCATTCGAATCATTCGATTCTCTCGAAAATCGGTGGAGTGTGCCGATTGGGTTTAAGTGCGGGGTTTAAGACCAGTGTTTGCTTCGCACTTACACCTTGTCCCCACACCTTGGCTCCACGCTTTGTCTCTTTACGCTTCGTCCCCGCACTTTGTCCCTACGCTTTGTCGAAAGCAAAAGAGCAAGCGCCTGAATGCGCCTCAGACCATGCTTCACTCACGCGTCGTGGCCTCTACCACCAGCTCGCGGAAGCCCGACACCCCGCGCTCGACGGCAAAGCCCGCCCCGCCGACCGCGAAGGTCGCATCGCGGGCGGTCAGTACCTGACGCCCGTCAACCGCGACGCTGATCCGTGCGCCCTCGACCCGTGCCTCGAGCTTGTAGCCCCGGTTCTCCTCCAGCGCCAGCGGCACCTCGGCCAGCACCTCTTCACCATAGTGGTTGCGCGTGATCTGCAATGTCTCCTTGGTGAACCAGACACCATAATGGCGCCGCACACCCTGGTACCGCAGCAGCACACCGGTCCGCTCGGCCGCATGGATCTTGAAACCGCACCGTATGCTGCAATCGTTCCAGGAACGGTTGCCGGTGACCATCAGGCCCATATAGTCGTTGCGGCCGATATAGAACCACTCCTCGCTGTCATTCGTGAAGCGACCATGCACGAAGTCGAGATTCGAGATCCAGCCCGGAATCGCCCGCGGGCCCTGCGACGGCATCATCACCGGATATTCCAGCTTCACCGCCCCGCCGAAGTCAATGTACTCCACCACCACCTCGCCCTCGCTCGGCTGTTCCGCGGCGGCTTCCAAACCGAACTCCTGCAACGGCACGAAGCCCGCCTCCACCACCCAGGTGATATCCGCCGAGGCGCCCGTGCGCAGCTCGACCGGCTGCGAGTAAACCAGAACGTCCTCCGTGGCCCGGACAAAGAGCCGCAAGGTGGCCGGTGCCGTGAGCGACTGGCAGTGGATACGGGCCTGTACCGTCATCCCGTTGTAGAGCAGCGGCGTGGAGACGCTGGTGTAGGCCGTGCGTCCGCTCGATACCGCCAGCAGCGGCGTGGCGATCCGCGCGGGTGCCGCGCGGTCGGCTCCGAAGCTGAAGCTGAGTCCGCGTGTGCCGGCAGCACCGGCCGGAGCGGCGACATTGACCGCCTGCGCACGTCCGGCCGACCGCTGGTAGCCATGCACGGCACCCGGCATCTCGAAGTGGTGCAGCGCACCGCCCTTGGGCGCGGGCAGCGGATCGGCCTTCATGATGCGCCGTCCGATGGCCGCCACGACCTGCGAGTGGCGCAGCACGTCGGTGACCGAATCCGTACCGTCAGCCGTCGGCAGCAGCAGCCGGTCGGCAAACGGCGTGCGGAAATCATAGGTGTCGCAAAGATGCTCGAGGCCGGCCACAAGGGCCGAGACGCAGCCTACGTTAGCCGCGTTGCAGTCGGTATCCCATCCCGCCGTGCAGATGATCTGCAGAGCCTTGAAAAAGTCGTTGCCGGCATAGGCCCAGGCCATGACCATGATGGCGTGGTTGGGAATGACGTGGCAGTTGCCGCCGTAGATCCTGTAGCCATAGCGCTCATCGATGCGGGCGTAGGTACGGCGCCAGTCGCCATCCTCCGCCGCCCAGGCACGCACATCGCGGTGTACCTGCGCGATGAGCGAATCGGCGGGAATCCAGGTCACAGCCTCGTCGAGCAGACGGTTCATATCCTTGATCTCGAAGGCAAGGCTGACCATGGCCGCGACAACCTTGGCGGCAAGCACCGCCTCGCCATCATGCGAGACGCGGGCGGCCTTCTCGGCCAGGCGTACCGCCAGTTCGGGGCGTCCGGGAGCCACCATGCCGAAGGCATCAATGAAGATCTGCGCGCCGATCTGCTCGGCCACCTCGCGCCCATTGCGGCGCATGGAGCCGGATTCCGGCGACTCAATGCCGCGCTTGAGATTGCAGAAGGCGGTATGCTCGGTCGAGTTCGATACCCCACCCCACCAGAGCACGGTCTGCCCCTCCAGAAGGTAGTTCAGCCAGTTCTCGCCATAGAGGCGGTCGGGGGTCTCCTCGTACAGGCCCGAGTCGGACAGGATCTTGATGAAGGTGAAGGTGCCGGTGATATCGTCATCAACCACGACCAGCGGCACATTCTGGTCGGTATGCACATAACGCCCGATCTCGCCCCAGCGGGCCTCGATGGCCTGCTTGCTCCAGCCCTCGAAGGGACGCCCCAGATAGACGCCGATCACCTTGCCCAGCATGGCGGTATAGACTTGCTTCTCGTAGTTCGCGATCATGGTATTGCTCCTCTTGGCCGATGGCCCACGTCCCCGGCTGCATGGTGCCACCGTAGCCCGTTGCCATTCAGCGGAGGATTATACCGACTTGGCAGCCGCGACTCAACCCGGCGAGATGGGGAATTTTAGATTTGGGATTGGTTGTGCTCCGCTCTTGCTCGTCCTCGTCCTCGTCCTCGTCCTCGTCCTCGTCCTCGTCCTCGAGCCCGGTACTGCCGGTACTGCCGATCCTGCCGGTACTGCCGACGGGTATCGACAGGTATCGACAAGTGGCGACAGGATCGATGGCCATCGCCGGATGGCGCCCCAGTGTGGCGCGGACATTCCTGTCTGCGCGGCGTTGTGCGGGCAGGCAGCAATGCCTGCCCGCACAGCGCGCTCCATTGCTGCGGCTAGCCGGAACGGCTTCTACCACATTGTCGCGTTGGCGTAGCGCCATTTTCGCGCTTTTCGTTTTTCGCGGCTTAAGAAGAAATCCCTTGGCGTTCCTGATATCTTGGCGTTTTCCTCTTCTGCGCGGGCCGGGTTCCGCGGTAGAAAGCGCGGCCGGGTTCGCGCACTCAAAAACCGCTTGCGCACGTAGTGCGCCACGCGGGGTGACCAAACCAACCGTTTTTGTCTAAGCAGCGGGCCTTTGCACAGCATACGCGGCGGCGAAGCCGCGTGCCCGCCGCCAGCCAGTCCTGTGCCCGCCGTTAACGGCGGGTAGCGCGTCTCCCTCCCCGCGTCCCCCCCACCACAAACGCCTGCCTTCCTGATTCAAAGACCAGTCGAAGCCACCGCCCCGCGCCTGCTCCCGCGCGCAGCTCTCCGCGCAAATCCGCGTCATCCGTAGCTCAAAAACCAGTCGCAGCCCCCGCATCGCGCCTGCTCCCGTGCGGCAGCCCCCCTCCGCGCAAATCCGCGTCATCCGCAGCTCAAAAACCAGTCGCAGCCCCCGCATCGCGCATGATTCAGCGCGCAGCAGTCTAAAATCAAAAATCACAAATCTAAAATCACCTATGCGGCTCAATCCCGCGCTGTCACTCCGGCGCATCGAAGATCCGCCCCTCGCGGTACGCCGCCCAGGCGGTCTCGAACCAGGTATCACTTTCTGGAATCGGGCGGCATGGCTCCCAGGCGTTATAAACGCCGCCCTCGGGCGTCCAGCGGGTGAGCTGCACGCGGTCGCGGAAGGCGGGATCCTCGGGCAGCGGCCGCCACGCCCCGAGTCCGGCGGCCAGCGGCGTGCCGCCGGCACCGAGCACCAGCGCCGAGCCGCGGCTGCCGACACCCTGCGCCACGGCAAAGGCAATCGCCTCGAGATAGACCTGGTGCGTCAGGCAGAGCATACGCGTGCGCAGGGCCTCGGCGCGCTCGCCCGCGCCATCCCAGCGGCAGCCCCGGCGGTCGAGGCGCGCCATCTGTTCGCGCGCCTCGCCGATGGCCTCCTGCAGGGTCGCGGCATCGCGCAGCAGCGCGCCGACGCGGCTCATGCGCGCCTGCAATGTACCGCGCTCGATACGCCAGTGGCTCGCGGTACCGCTGTTGCCCGCCGCCAGCCAGCGGGCCAGCGTCTCCAGCTTCGCGCGGGCCGCCGCGCGTGCGGCGCGCCGGTCGAGCGTCCAGCCGGTGCCGCGCGCCGCCAGATACTCCGCCGCGCGCTGTCCACCCACCTGCCCGCTGTTGAGCGCCGAGCCGCCGGGACGGCTCAGGCCGTGCGAGCCGTTGACCTCGCCGATCGGATAGAGGTGCGCCAGATTCTCCGACTCCCACCAGACATTGGCCGCCAGCCCGCCGTTGTTGTGCTGGAAGCAGACGGCGATCTCGACAGGCTCGGTCGCCAAGTCAATACCCTCGTCCGCAAAGCGCACAATGGCCCCGGGGTTGATCTGGCGCAGGCGCTCGCAGGGCGTGACTTGCGTGGCGCCACAGCGCGTCAGGTAGTCGCGGGCTTCGGTACAGAGACGCGCCGGATCCCAGCCGTCGGGATTGTCGCGGTAGTCGAGGAAGACGCGCCGGCCGCGCACGATGGTCTCGCGCCAGACAAGCAGGTCGATCAGCGATGAGCCGCCATCCAGGGCGCGGGCGGACTGGAAGGGCCACTGGTAGCCCTTGAGGAAGAGCCGGTCGGCCGCAGCGGCATCGGAGCCGAAGGCCTGCGGCAGGAAGGGCTCGAGTGTACCGTCAGGGGACAGGCTGACCAGGCGCGGTACAGCCTGCAGGTAGGAGCCCGAGACGTTCCAGCGCGGCCGCAGCGACGCCAGGCCGTGCTGCGACTCGGGCAGGTTGCGCGCCAGGGCACCCGCCTCGAGCGCCAGGCCGATGGCGCCGGTATGCCCCGCGGGATAGACGCTATCGCGGTAGATGCCGCCCGGCCCGCCGACGGCCAGCAGGGTGTGTTCGGCGAGATAGATGGCGGGACGGCCGGCAGTGTCGAGGGTCAGCAGACCGGCGCAGCGGCCTGCGGTACCGCAAGCCTCCTCCGGCAGGGTCAGCAGCGCCACGGCGACGCGGCCCTCGTGGATCGGCTGGCGCAGGCGTTGCAACTCGGCAATCAGCGCACGGCACATGTCGCGGCTGGTGTAGGGGCCGGTCGAGGTGGCGCGCCGCCGCGAGTCGTGATCGGTCTGGTAGCCGACGAACTGGCCGTAGCGGTCGCGCGGAAAGGGGACGCCGAGCTCGACGAGGTTGAGGAAGGCGCGTGCCGAGCCGGCGGCCTCGGCCAGCGCGAGGTCGCCGTGCATGGCTCCGCCGCCTGCGAGGTCGGCGGCCATGGCGAGCGGCGAATCGGGCGTCTCGCCGCAGAGGCCGAGCTTGTAGTAGGTCTGCTTGTCGCTGCCGGTGTTGATCGAGGTGCCGGCCCCAAGGCCCTCGGTGACGATCACCACGTCCTTCAGTCCCTTGCGCCGCGCCTGGAGTGCCGCGTTGAGGCCGGCGGCGCCGCTGCCCACCACCAGCGTATGGCAAAGATGGAGAGGCACGGAGCCCCACGAGTCGGTCGAAAGGTAGGTGGTGCGCATGGCGGGCTGCTACAGGCGCGGGATGGAGAGACCGCCATCCATGTTGATGACCTGTCCCGTGGCGTAGGCCAGATCACCGCGGGCTAGCGCGGCCACGGTGCGTCCGATATCCCCGGGCGTGCCCCAGCGGCGCTCCGGCACCAGGCCATCGGCGATCAGCTTGTCGTACCGCTCACGCACGCCGGCGGTCATGTCGGTGGCGATGATGCCGGGCCGGATCTCATAGACCGGCAGGCCGTACCCGGCGAGCCGCGCCGCCCAGAGCTGCGTCGCCATGCTGACGCCCGCCTTGGAGACGCAGTACTCGCCGCGGTTGAGCGAGACCGCCGTGGCGGAGATGGAGGAGACGTTGATGATGCAGCCGCGGAAGGCGGCGTCGGCCTCGCGCTGCGCGATCATCCATTTCGCGGCGGCCTGCGTGAGGAAATAGGGCCCCATCAGGTTCACGCGCAGCAGTTCCTCGAAGCTTGCCTCGTCGGCCTCCAGGATGTCGCGCCGCTCGCGTGGCGCCATGCCGGCGTTGTTGACCAGCACATTGAGGCGGCCGTAATGCGTGCGTACCGCCGCCATCAGCGCCTCGCGCGCGGCACGGTCGGCCACGTTGCAGACCGCGTAGATCACGCCGGCACCGGCGGCACGCAGGCTATCGAGCGCCTCCCGGCAGTCGGATTCCGGACGCCGTCCGGCAATCGCGAGGTCGTAGCCCTCGCGGGCCAGCGCGAGCGCGCAGCCGAGGCCGATGCCGCGGCTGCCACCGGTAATCAGGGCGACAGGCTTGGTGGTGTTCATGCTTGTTGTCTCTATTTGGTCTTGGACAGTATTAAAGGAGATTCCTGGAAAGTCCCTCGTGGCATGGGCGTTCCGCCCATGGACGGAACACGGGCAGGATGCCCGTGCCACGCGCCAGCTGGCATTTGAAATCCGGGGTGGGGTTCATGATTTCCGGCGGGTCGGCTTCCGTCCCGGCCGCATGGAGGGAGCGGACTCAACAGCCTGTTGCGCCCCGGCCGCGATCGGCTTAAGCTCCGGCAGGTCGATCCATTTGCGACGCTGCCACGATTCGATCCCCTTCTCGGCGAGCTGCACGCCCTTGGCACCCTCCAGCAGCGTCCAGGGGAAGGGTTCGCCGGCGACGACATGCCGCAGGAAGCACTCCCACTGCGCCTTGAAGGCGTTGTCGTAGGCCTGCTGCTCCGGGAGCTTCTGCCAGCCGCCGTAGAAATCGATGGCCTGCGGGATGTCGGGGTTCCAGATTGGGCGCGGCGTGGCGCCGTAGGGCTGAATCCAGACGTCGCGCAGACCGGCCACGGCGGACCCTTCGGTACCATCCACCTGTACCGTCAGCAGGTCGTCGCGCCGCACCCGCGTACACCACGAGGAGTTGAAGTGGCAGATCACGCCGTTGGCCAGCTCGAAGGTGGCGTAGGCGGCATCGTCGGCGGTGCAGGTGTATTCGCGGCCCGCCTCGTCAATGCGGCGCCCGATGTGCGTCGCGCCGAGGCAGTTGACGGACTTGACGGCGCCGAAGAGGTTGTCGATGAGATAGCGCCAGTGGCAGAGCATGTCGAGGATGATGCCGCCGCCCTCCTCGCTGCGGTAGTTCCAGCTCGGGCGCTGGCCGGGGACGGTATCGCCCTCGAAGACCCAGTAGCCGAACTCGCCCCGCACGGAGAGCACGCGGCCGAAGAAACCGCGGTCGAGCAGCGCCTTGAGCTTGCGGAAGCCCGGCAGCCAGAGCTTGTCCTGCACCACGCCATGGCGCACACCGGCCTGCTGGGCCACCCTGTAGAGCGCATAGGCCTCGCGCGTGGTGGCGGCGGAAGGCTTCTCGCAGTAGATGTGGCGTCCGGCACGGATGGCGCGCGCCACCGCGGCGGCGCGCGGCAGGGTGCCCTGGGCGTCGAAATAGACCGGATAGGCGGGATCCGCCAGCGCCGTATCGAGGTCGGTGGTCCACTTCAGGCCGTCGGCCTGCGCGGACAGGGCCGCCAGCTTCTGCGGATTGCGTCCGGCCAGCAGCGGCACGGGCATGATGCGGTCGCCCGACGGCAGCAGGACGCCGCCCTGGCGGATGATCGGCAGAATCGAGCGCAGCAGGTGCTGGTTCGTGCCCATGCGCCCCGTGACGCCGTTGAGGATGATACCGAGGTTGTGCAGACGTGGTTCGCTCATGGCAGCTCCGTGCATTGCGGGTGTGCGCCCTGCGGCAGGGGCGGTGCCTCGATACCGGCGCGCGGCAGGGTGCCGGAGAGTTCCTGGCGCCAGTGGGCGACCTCGCCGGCCGGCCCGTAGCAGTAGAGCAGACGCGCCGGCGTCGAGCCGACGTTGGTGGCCTGATGGAATTCGCGGGGCGGAATCATTACCGCCTGCCCCGCCGTAAGGATGCGCCGCTCGCTGCCGACGCACATCTCGATCTCGCCCTCGAGGACGAGGTAGGCCTCCTCCTGCTCCTGGTTGTGCCACGGCACCTGACCACCATCGGGGTCGAGGGTTACCATGCCGATGGCAAAGGCACTGGCTTGGAGGGGCGAGGGACCGCCCACCACGTTCTGGGTCAGGCGGCGCGCCGGATAGCGGCGGCCGGCAATGGCGGCAAGATCGGCAATCTGCATCGTTTCTCCAGAATTCTGTGGGGAATACGCACCATGCGCTCCCCGCTGATTCCACGCCGTCTCTTATAGGCTCCAGAGGCAAAAAAGACAAGCCGTATTGTGCGGCAGGCTGCGCCTGCCGCCGCAGGGGACAGTGGACAGGGGACAGGGAATCGTAAACTTTGTCGCGAGCTTTGTCGGTAACTTTGTCGCCTTCGTCGAAAGCAACAGGGGAAGCCCACGCGAAGGCGCGCAGCCGCGAAGAATTGGAACCACGAAAGGCAAGAAAAGCACGAAAAAGAGTAAGCGGGTGGTTTAAGCGTGCCGATTAAGAGTGCGTTTAAGAGTGGGATTAAGTGGGTGCATCGCACCAACACCTTGTCTCCACACCTTGTCGGCTACGCTTCGTCTACACGCTTCGTCCCTACGCTTCGTCGAAAGCGAAAGATGGGGCGACAGAAGCGCAAAAGGCCAAGCCGATCGTCCTCGATTCCTCGAGCCCCGGCACTACCGATCCTGCCGGTACTACCGGTACTGCCGGTGGCTGCCGCCCCATATCCACTACCCTGCCGTATTACTGACAGGAGCTGGTAGCAGATGCGGCGCCGCCGCGTGGCCGCCGCCTGCCGATCCTGTGCCCGCCGTTAACGGCGGATAGCGCACCTCCATCCCCGCGTCCACTCTCCCACCCTCCCGTCCCGCTTCTCCTTTTACACTCCTCGATCATACGACTGGGTCGTATGATCAACCAGCGAGCGGGAAAGCGGCAGGTATGGGCGGAATTCCTGGTGCGCACCCACTATTGTGGAGCGCACCCGATCACACCACAGCCCAACTGCCGCCAAACTGGCCTTGCCCCGCTCCCCGCTTTCGCGTATGCTCTACCCTGAATCCGCCGCAGCACGGCGGAGAACTGTTCCCGCCGGAGGGATGGCTGAGTGGTTTAAAGCACCGGTCTTGAAAACCGGCGTGCCGCAAGGTACCGTGGGTTCGAATCCCACTCCCTCCGCCATAAACTACCAGGACGAGAAATCCTACCCGAAGGCCATCCGCTATCTCGCCGCAGGCGTCGCCGAGAAGGCATGGGATGACGACGCGAAGCGCGTGGTTGCGCACTACCGCCGCTACGGCGGGCGCGAGCTGGTCGGGAAGAGCGCGGCGATGCGGACGCTACAGGAACGGATCAACCGCATTGCCACATTCCCTGATGCGCGGGTGCTGATCCTTGGCGAGAGCGGAACAGGCAAGGAGACGGTCGCGCTGCAGATCCACAACAAGTCCGCGCGGCGCAACGAGCCGTTCTATGCCTTCAACTGCGCCAGCGTGACGCCCGAACTGCTGGAGAGCCGGTTCTTCGGACACGAGCGCGGCGCGTTCACGGGAGCGGACAAGCGGAAAGCGGGGCTCTTCGAGATGGCGAACGGCGGCACGTTGTTCCTGGACGAGATCGGCGAGCTTCCGCTGGAGGCGCAGGGGCTTCTGCTGCGTGTCCTCGATGGCGGGCGTTTCCTGCGCATGGGCGGGAGCGGGGAGATCGCCGTGGATGTCCGGCTCATCACGGCCACGAACCGTAATCTTCCGCAGCGTGTCCGCGAGGGCCGCTTCCGCGGGGATCTTTTCATGCGGCTCAACGTCGTCCAGATCCGCATTCCCCCGCTGCGCGAGCACAAGGAAGACATCTGGTACATTGCCGACGGCTGGTGGCTCCAGCATCACAAGCGGCACCTTGCCGAGGAGCAGATCGCCGCGCTGATGGAATACGACTATCTCGGCAATGTGCGCGAGCTGCTGAATCTGCTCGAGCGCGCCACGGTTCTCGGTGAGACTGATTTCACCGCGCTCGTGAACGAGCACAAGGAGATGAACGCCGGACTCGCGGACGACACCTCCAGCGGGCTCGCGTCCGCGCCCGACGGGCTCGAGGCGGCAATCCGCCTTCACGTCCGGCGTGTGTTCGACAAGTTCGGGCAGAACACATCAAAGACCGCCGCCGCGCTCAAGGTGTCACGCAACACGGTGAGGAAGTATCTGGAAGCCTAGTCTGAGACACCGCCTCAGTCGCCCCTTCATAAGCCTTCGACAAAGCGTAGGGACAAAGTGTGGAGACGAAGCGTAGCCGACAAAGCGTGGAGACAAGGTGTGGAGACAAGGTGTAAGCGCGAAGCGCCACTTAAACCCACACTCAATCCCACTCTTAATCGGCACTCCACCCGCTTACTCTTTCGCAGTCTATCTTCCCTTTCGCGGCTCCTCCTGGCTGCGGGCTTCACCTCTTTTGCGGTGCCCTGCGTGGTATTGTGGGGCAGACATTCCTGTCTGCCCTTATGGACGTGCGCAGACAGGAATGTCCGCGCCACATTGGGACAGCTCCCGCAAAGGCGGATAGGTGATGGAACGGGCGGGGTTAGCGTTACAGTGCCTTGTGTGCGGCTCGCCGGTCACACCGCGTAGCGGCGTGACGTGGACGGCTCGCCCTACCCTGCGGTTCGCTGTACCGTGAGCTTGTGCCGGGGCGGCGGACGGGGTGGTTCGGTACAGGCGGGGGAGAGGAGGCAGGGGACAGGAGGCAGGAGGCAGGAGGCAGGAGACAGGAGACAGTGTCGGCGGCGTCGCGAGGTGGGGGTGGTCGAGCGAATCGAAAGAATCGAATCATTCGAATCCATCGACTCTATCGATTCTTTCGACAAAGGCGACAAAGTTTCCGGCAAAAGCTCGCGACAAGGTGGCCTCTCTCATCTATTCCAACCGCCCCGCAGGGGTGGCGGCAGTACTAGTCTGGGACACCCTATCCCAATCCGCGACAAATGCGCCCGCGCAGCGGGAAATCCGCGACATATGCGCCTGCGAAGCAGGACATCCGTAGCTCAATCCTGCCGCGCAGCGGCCATCCAAAAAAATCCTGTAAATCCTGTAAATCCTGAAATCGTGTCAAAAAAACCAGCGGAGCAGGCCGTGAAATCCTGAACATCGTGTCTCTGATCCGTTCCAACTGCCTACTGCCACTGCCTACTGCTACTGCCGCTGCCCCGCAGGGGCGGCGGCAGTCAGCCGAATGGCACGAAATATGCAATTGAATCCGCCGTGAACGCTTCTGGAAAGTAACGCTTCTGGAAAGGATTTAGTGATGAGTGCGCTTTGCAAGTACTGTGGACAGAAATACAATGATGCGAGAACGCTGCTGGGCAACTCGTGCAGCAAACATCCTGACGGGCGTGGCAGGCACGCCCTGTTCGAGGGCGACACGGAAGGCCCGTTCTACTGCGTCCACTGCGGACAGAAGTACGGCGAACTGCGGTCGCTTGTCTCGAACTCGTGCACCAGGAACCCGGACGGCCGCTATCACGAGCCGTACGACGGCGATGTCGCGGGCGATTTCACGTGCAAGTACTGCGGCCGCACCTATCGCGACATCAGGAACATGGTCGCGAACTCCTGCCCTAAGAACCCCGTTCGCGGCGGGCGCCACTCACCGGCGCGGTGAGTTGCAATTGATATGACGGGAGCGCTGGTCAAAATCTGAGCATGCGGATGATTTTTGAACAGCGCTCATTGGAAAAGGCCTGGGAAACAGCCCGAAGGGGATGGCCGTTTTGCCTGTGGCACACCTTTTGCGAATGTGCTATATGTCATGCGTACGCAATGGATCATGGTGAACCAAGGCGTACACCATCAAACGGAGGTAGCGGAGACAACCATGGACAGCAAGGATGCGGCAACAAAAGATAATGCCTGCACAGAAATCCCGCTTGAGTACTATATCGTGGCGATCGGGATTATCGGGGCAACCGATGAGTTATCGGACTACTACAGAATCGAACCCATGCTTCCGAACCGGGAAATGTTCAGGCACATCGCCGAGACCTTGAACGACGCAGGCGTTTTCGATGCGGACATGGGGCCCAGGTTCGGTTCCCTTGAAAGAGCCATTGAAAAGTTGAAGAGATACCTGGAAGCCAATCCTGAAGTAAGGGAGTGGCCGCAACCGGATGTGGCCATTGGATGAGTGAGCTTGTCTTATAAAGGTAGGCTCCTGCAAAACGCACTGGCATGGGTGTCGTCCCGCCCATGACACACGGGCAGGATGCCCGTGCCACGTGCGTGCAGGCCTGAGTTTTCCAAAGGCATCAAGTCCCGCGATCGCGATGGGTGATGGTCGGAATTTGAGCAGGTGGTAGATTTCTGAACAGCGAGCACTGGAAAATGCCGGAACGGGTTAAGGTGTAAGTGCGAAGCACCCACTTAAACCACCCGCTTAATCTCACTCTTAAACGGCACACTTAAACCACCCGCTTACTCCAATTTTCGCGCTTTTCGCGTATTTCGCGGTTCCCCTTTCCCGCAGCACCATCTAAGGCATTCGCGTGCATTGGCGTCCATTCGCGGCTCCCAATCTTGGCGCTCTTGGCGTCTTGGCGGTTCAACACCAGCAGTGCGGCTCGGTACAGGCGACAGCCGAACTTTAGAACTTTAGAACTCCCGAACTTTAGAACTTCTCCGCGCCCGGAACGGGTGGCCTTTTCGCCCGTGGCACGCCTTCTGCTAAATACTGGTGTATGAACAGTGAATGGGCGGAGCCCCTTGGGCTCGACAATCCGAAGCACCTGATTGCGGCGGTTCCCGTGGCGAATGCCGGGGCGGTCATGGAGCCGTGCGCGGGACGCAAGGCGGTCTTCCGCGACGGGATGAGGATGGTGATGCGGACGGCGCGCGCATTCGGATCCGATGGCGGCGCTGGCAGGGAGGGGCTGTAGTATGGCGGCAGCGCAAGACGAACTGCGCGAGATGGTTCTCGCCGGAGCCAGGTCACGCTGGGGCTGGCTGACCGAGGACATCCAGGCGCGGCTGGACTATGAGCTCGGAACTGTGGCGCAGTGCGGACAGGTGGACTACATCCTCATGGCCGCACGCCTTGCAGCCGCCATCCGGGCGGCCGGTGGACGTATCAGCCCCGGACGCGGCGCTTGCGCGGCCTCGGCGGTGCTCTATGCGCTCGGCATCACCAATGTTGATCCTACGAAGTACGATCTCCCCTTTGAGCACTTCATGTTGCCCGAGCGCGAAAGGCAGCGGCCTGTCCTCATCGATACGGATGCCCGGGGGAACGTGGCGGCACGCGCATTCCTCTCCGATGCGTACGGTGGTTACGAGGAGCTGCCGCGTGACAGAGGCGCGCCGCAGACTCTCAATGTGAACGGATGGGAAATCTGTGTCACGCTCAATGCGGGCGTGGAACGTCTCGCGGACATGGTAGAACTCGTCCACGAGACAACGGGGGAGGTCGTTGACACCGATCGTCTTCCCCTGGACGACAGAGCAACGCTCGAGGCTTTCCGGCGCAGAGAGCTTGTCGGGATTCCCCGTTACGATCATCCGGCCATCCAGAAGTCCCTCTCCTCGCTTCCGGACACGACGTTCGGCGAACTGGTGAATCGCGGCACCCTTTCCTTTTCGTGGCTTTGCCCGCAGCGCGACGCCTACATCGCCCGCCGCCTCGGCCGGACCAAGGCGCCTGTCGTGCATCCGCTGCTGAACGGCATCCTCGGTGAGACGTGTGGCCTGGTCGTTTATGTCGAGCAGATACTGCTTATCCTGCGCCGGCTCGCCGGTTTCACGCGGGGCGAGGCCTACCAGTGCCAGCGTGCCGTCGGGAAGCGGAAGCGCGAGACAATGGAGCAGTTCGCGCAGAAGTTCATTTCCGGGTGCATGAACAATCCGGCTTTCCGCATTGGCGAATGTGCCGACGAGGAACAGGCGACCGGCGTTGCCGAGGCTATCTGGGATGACATCGAGCAGAATGGGTGGCGCGCATTCATTAAGGGCCATGTCGTGGCTGCCGCCCGCCTGGCGTATGAACTGGGGTATCTGCAATGCCATTATCGTTCCGAGTGGATCTATCTCGACGGAAAGGAAGTGCGTCCTGAACCACGGCGCTCGGTCGCAAGTGAGATGGTGGAACTCTATCACATCTCC
>JAAYLN010000193.1 GCA_012521875.1 Lentisphaerota bacterium
GACGAGGACGAGGACGAGGACGAATGCCCCCTCTCTCTTTCTCCCCCTTGGCGTTCTTGGCGTCTTGGCGGTTTCCTAAGCCACGCACCGGGGGGCGCCGGTCTCAGGCATCCATGCCCTCCCGTATTTCAAGAATCTTGGCCGCCACGCGTTCGGGTAGCCTGGTGGCGTCTGGTGTTTCGGCGGCGAGGCGCACCAGCGCGGAGCCGACGATCAGTCCATCGGCCATGGGCGCGAGCGCGCGGGCATCCTCGCCCGTCGCGATGCCGAAGCCGATGCAGACCGGATGGGGCGAGAGCGCCTTGACCTCCGCCGCATGGCGCGCGATGGCTTCATAGTCGAGTCCGCCGGTGCCTGTGACGCCGGTACGGCTGATCAGGTAGATGAATCCACCCGCGCCCTCGGCCAGCATGCGGATGCGTTCCGGACGCGTCGTCGGCGCCGCGAGACGGATCAGGTGGATCCCGGTCCCGGCCAGCGCGGCGGTGAGCGGCCCGGCCTCCTCGGGTGGCAGGTCAACCACAAGCAGCCCGTCCACGCCCGAGGCCACCGCGGTCTCCGCCACGCGCTCCAGGCCGAACTGTAGAATCGGGTTGTAGTAGCTGAAGAGCACGATGGGGGTTGCCATGCTCTTCCGCAGCTCCGCCGCGAGGCGGAAACTGCCCGCCAGCGACATGCCGCCGCGCAGGGCGCGTTCCGAGGCGGCCTGGATCACCGGCCCGTCGCAGGTGGGATCGGAGAAGGGAACGCCCAGCTCGACGATGTCGGCGCCGGCTTCGCAGGCGGCCTTGAGCACCTCGAGGCTGGTGGCGGCATCGGGATCGCCGGCCGTCAGGAAGGCGACCAGTGCCTTGCGCTTCTCGGCGGCTAGTTTCTGAAAGGTCTGATCAATGCGGTTCATGGAAGACTCCTTATCCGTGATAAGCGGCACGGGCATCCTGCCTGTGTTCCATGGGCGGGACGCCCATGCCACGATGGTTTTTGCAAGAGTCCCTGTTGGCAGGAGTGGCACGGGCATCTTGGCCGTGTTCCATGGGCGGGACGCCCATGCCACGATGGTTTTTGCAAGAGTCCCTGCTGGTCAGGTACTCGGAGATGTGCTCGAGATCCTTGTCGCCACGGCCTGAGAGGCAGACGAGGATCGCCTCGTCACGCGGACGCAAGCGCGCCTCGCGGATCGCGGCGGCGAGCGCATGGGCGCTCTCGAGTGCCGGAATGATGCCCTCGAAACGGCAGAGGAGCTGGAAGGCCTCGACCGCCTCCGCGTCGGTCACGCCGGTATAGCGCACGCGGCCGATGTCGTGCAGCAGCGCGTGCTCGGGGCCCACGCCGGGGTAGTCGAGTCCGGCGGAGATCGACCACGCCTCGTGGATCTGTCCCTCCCCGTTCTGCAGCAGGTAGGTCATTGCACCGTGCAGCGTGCCGGGCGAACCTCCGCTGATCGAGGCGGCATGGCGCGGCGTGTCGAGTCCCTCGCCGGCCGCCTCGGCACCCAGCATGGCGCAGGGATCGGCCAGGAAGGGGTAGAAGAGCCCCATGGCGTTGCTGCCGCCGCCGACGCATGCCACCAGCAGATCGGGCAGCCGGCCCGCGCGCTCGATAAACTGCTGCCGCGCCTCGTCGCCGATGACGCGCTGCAGGTCGCGCACCATGGCGGGGTAGGGGTGCGGCCCCGAGACGGTGCCGATGACGTAGAAGGTATCCTCGACCTCGGCCACCCAGACGCGGAGCGCCTCGTTCATGGCGTCCTTGAGTGTGCGCGTGCCGGATGAGACCGGCACCACCTCGGCACCGAGCAGCCGCATGCGCAGCACGTTGGGTGCCTGGCGGCGCACATCCTCCTCGCCCATATAGACCTTGCACTGCATGCCGAAGCGCGCGGCGATTGTCGCGGTCGCGACGCCATGCTGCCCGGCCCCCGTCTCGGCGATCAGCTTGCGCTTGCCCATGCGGCGCGCCAGCAATCCCTGGCCGATCACGTTGTTGATCTTGTGGGCGCCGGTGTGCGCGCAGTCCTCGCGCTTGAGATAGATGCGCGCGCCGCCGATGTGGTCCGAGAGACGTTCCGCGTAATCGAGCGGCGTGGGGCGGCCCGCGTAGTCGCGCAGCATGGCGCGGAACTCGTCCAGGAAGGCCGGATCGTCACGGGCGGCGTTCCAGGCCTCCTCGAGGTCGGTCAGCGCGGCGATCAGCGTCTCGCCGACATAGCGCCCGCCGTAGGGGCCGAAATGCCCCGTGGCATCGGGCTGGTTGTAGGGGGGGTGGTTGGTGGTTGGTGGTTGATGGTTGGTGGTTGGTGGTTGATGGTTGGTGGTTGGTGGTTGGTGGTTGGTGGGCAGGGTGTTCATCATTTGCTCCTCGAAAGTAGTCCAAGATCAGGATGCGCTTGTGCGCTGTTTGATGGCCTTGCGCAGGCCAGTGAGCAGGCGACCGACGGTGTCCATCTGTTGTTGCAGGGGATCGAGCTGTGTTGGCTCAAGATAGCCGATGCGGGTGGCAATCAGCATTTGAGTTTCAAGCTCCCGCAGCGAACCGGTTGCTATTGAAAGGAAGTAGGCAAACTCATGGCCGCTTTGGCGTCCACTTCCTTCCGCGATATTGGAGGGAATTGAGATGGCCGCCTTTCTGACTTGGCTGGTCAGTGTAAACATTTCCTCTTTTCGAAACACGCTTGATATGCGGTAGACCGCATCCGCAAGATCCATCGCCCGCTGCCAAGCTTCCAAATCCTTAAATGTCGAACTCATTCCTACAACTCCCGTTACAATCCACAAACCATGAACCACAAACCATGAACCACAAACCATGAACCAC
>JAAYLN010000194.1 GCA_012521875.1 Lentisphaerota bacterium
GGCTGGGGACAGGGGACAGGGGGCGGGGGACAGTGGCAGTGTCGACAGTGTCGCGAGGTGGGGGTGGTCGAGCGAATCGAGAGAATCGAGCAATCCGAAAGAATCGAATCATTCGAATCCATCGACTCTATCGATTATTTCGACAAAGGCGACAAGGCTCGCGACAAAGTTTAAGCCTGAACTCCGGTCTGAGACGCACCATTTAAATCCGCGCAAATCTGCGCTAATCTGCGGTTATAATTCTTCGCGCCTCCGCGTGAGTTTTCCCTGTTACTTTCGACATATTTACCGACAAAGCTCGAGACAAAGCGACATCTCTGCCCTATCCTAACTGGCGACCGTCGGTCGCCAGTGGCTCGACCATGCCCCCTCTTGCACCCTCATGCGTCGTGCCCACACCGTTTTCTGATTGATTCGCGCGCTTGATCCACTGGTGACTAACTGGCATACTTCGCGGATGTCTGTCGAACGTGCGGCAGGCATGAATTGAGGAAGAATCTGGTACATGTCTGAATTTCAACACGTCCCCCGTAAGGCGGTGGTTCTGGCCGCCGGCATGGGGCAACGCCTGCGTCCGATGACGCTCTATTTTCCCAAGCCGCTGATGCCGCTGGGCGGCGAGCCGCTGATCGAGCGGAGTCTCCGCCAACTGGAAGGGTGGGGGATACGCCAGATCGCGGTCAACCTGCACTGGCAGGCGGGCACGCTGCACGACTATCTGGAGGCACGGCCCGGGCCGACGCGCTTCATCTACTCCTACGAGCCGCGCCTGCGCGGTACCGGCGGGGCATTGCAGGCCTTCCGGGATTTTCTGCAGGACGAGCCGTTCTGGATCGTCAACGCCGACATCGTCTGGCAGGTTGCGCCGGGAGCACTGCTGCGTGCCAGGCGCGACGGTGACGCCCTGGCGGCGCTCTGGCTGGTGCCGGAGCGGGGACCGCGGACGGTCGAGACCGCTGCCGATGGCCGCATCACCACCTTCCGCAGCGCGCACCGCGGGGCGCCCGGTACCGCGACCTTCAGCGGCGTGCAGCTCGTAGCGCCGCGGCTGCTCAAGTACCTGCCGGATGATCCCGAACAGCCCGTGTCACTTGTGGAACTCTACGAGGCGGCCATGCGTGACGGCGAGCGGGTGCTGGGCGTCACGGGCGGCACGCGCTCCGTCTGGGACGATGCCGGCACGCTGCCGGACTACCTGCGCCTGCGGAAGCGTTTCCGACGCAAGCGCCGCCCGACGGCGTCCTGGCAGCCGCTGGCGCTGCCGTTCAGGGCCGGGGCGGATAACGAGGTGTGGTACGAGGCCGCCGCCTGGCCAGAACCGGCTCTGGCACCGCTCCTCTCGGACTCACCCTTCCCGCTGGCCGGGACCAGGGTGAACCCCTTGCCGCTGCGGGGCTCGGACCGCGTCTTCCTGCGCATCAAATCGGGAGCCTCGACGGCGATTTTTGTGCATTACGGCACGTTACGCGAGGAGAATATGCGCTATGCGGGCCATGCGCGCCTGCTGCGCGAGGCAGGGCTGGCGGTACCGCGTGTGCTGGCCGAATCGCGCGGGAACCGGGCTCTGCTGCTCGAAGATGTCGGCAAGGAAAACCTGCTTGACCTCCAGCTCCGCTCGCCGGGGGAAACGGAGCGGCTCTACCGCAGGACGCTGGATCAGGTGGTGCTGCTGCACACCAATGCCACCCAACTGGCCCGCAGCCGCGGACTGGCGATGGAGCCGCCCTTCGACCGGAGGCTTTTCGACTGGGAACGCGACCTCTTCCTGAACCAGATTGTGCGCAACCGGCACAGGGCGGATGCCGCGGTCAACACCAAAGTTATCGCGGATTACGACCGCGTGGCGCAGGTGCTGCAGGAGAGGGGGGAAGGGGTGGTGGTACACCGCGATCTGCAGTCGACCAACATCATTTTCAAGGGACGCCGCCTCTCGCTAATCGATTTCCAGGGCATGCGCTACGGCCCGGCGGTCTACGATCTGGCCTCGCTGCTTTGCGATCCCTATGCCAAGCTGCCACCTGATCTGCGCAAGCGACTGCTGGACTACTACGCGCGGCGCATTGGCGCGAAGAAGGGCGTGGTGCAGCGGTTCTTTCCCTTCGGCGCGGTACAACGCCTCACGCAGGCGCTGGGCGCCTATGGCAGGCTGACGGCGCTGGGACTGGACGAATGGCAGCGGCATATCGTACCTGCTTCGGCACTGCTGGCCGAGATGGCCGGCCAGTGCGGGCTCGAGGCGATCCGCCAGTTGGCCATAGATACCTTGCAGCGCGAGCAGCAGGGGAAGTTCTAAAGTCCGATACTTGACCTTCTTAGGCGCATTTAGTATAAAGCGTACTGTTTTCGATTGGGGGCGCTTAGCTCAGTTGGTTAGAGCGCTACTTTCACACGGTAGAAGTCACAGGTTCGAATCCTGTAGCGCCCACCATTCTTTTTGATCGCAAGTTTCATGCAAAACAGGGCGCGGGATTGCGCCTTATTTTATGCCGTTTCCAACGTCGCATAATATATGTTATGTAAACTTGGCGCGACAAAACGACGCAGCAACAAGTTTTCTTGAAAATTGCTACCGCGTGGTGTCGTAATACTGCTTGACACGTTTTCCGTCGCGATCGAGCTCGATGATCACCACATCGAGGTCGTTCTGCGCGAAACGGCGGATCAGGTTCTCCGCCCGTCGGCGGTTGGTCATCTCGATGCTGTTGACCGACCGCACAATGTCGCCTTCGCGCAAGCCGACCGCCGCGAAGAAATCGGCTTCGCCCTCGATCGTCACACGGTAGCCCTCGATGCTGCGCTCCTCGTTGTAGACCGGCGCCAGCGAGTCGAAGACCTTGACCAGGCGTTCCGGCCGATCCAGCAGCTCCTGATAGTAATCCATTATGGCACTGCGGCTGAAGGTCCAGCTATTGGTACCCGTCTGCGTGCCGCCGAAGCGTTCAAGCCCCGCACCACCGGCACGGTTGCTTGCGGATGCCGCAATCCCGCCAACCGTTGCACTGGCCGGCCCCGGGCCGCGCTGACCGTCACGGCGCAGGCATTCATCGCCATCCGGGCCGCTTACCCAGACCTCGGCACTTGCGATTGATTTGACCGTGACGGACGGTTCCAGCTCATCGCCGACACGCAGCCGGCGCTGCCAGCCTCTGGCTTTTTCCTCGATGAAAGCGACCGATTTGGCGGCATCGGACTGGAGCATGACACCCACCAGACGGTAGCGATCCGCGATCCCTTCCCTAGTGGCAGCCTTCACAGGTTCGTCCACCGGCTTGAAAAGAGATGCATAGCGGACATCAAGCGGTATCCCGTGCCAATCTACCTCGTAAAACGAGGCACGCCCTGGGTTCTCATTTTTGAGAATGGCGTTTTCGTCAAGTTTACGGATAGAACGCAAGGCACTGGCGGCCGAAATCAGCGCCAGCAGCAGCGCGCCGATGGTCAGCGCGCGGAAAAGATGCGCATGTCGTCGTGAAAAACTCATAAGCCGGATTCTGTAAGCCTGCGTGCAGGTTCAGGTCATTTATCTACGCGATCAACCCGAAAACGCCTCCCGCGAACGGGAACGGTGCGGGCCGCACCCTCGTTTTCCTATTTGATCTTGCTCCGGGTGGGGTTTACCTGGCGACAGGGCTCTCACCCGGTCCGGTGGTCTCTTACACCACCTTTTCACCCTTGCCTCCGGCCTTGCGGCCGGCTGGCGGTTTGTTTCTGTGGCACTTTCCATCGGCACCGGTATGGCAGTGCCGTTCCCGCGTCTTCCACGGGACACCCTGCCCTATGGAGTCCGGACTTTCCTCCCCCACCCTCTTGCGGGGATGGCGGCGACCCTCGTCTTCCACGACGGCATGCAGTATGTTATTACCATAGCGCGGGGCTAGGGGCAAGGCAAAACCTACTTCAGAATGAGCACCATCCCCCTGAGCTTGTCGTATTCGCTTGCGCGCTGGATAAGGTAGTAGCGCTTGCCGGCGGCGGTTTCGTAGATGCCCCAGGTGTCGTCAGGCCGATTCTGCCACTCGGCGCTCGCGCGATCCAGCGTGGCACCCATCTCCCGCCAGCCTGGCGCGTAGCGCGAGCAGTGGAGCAGTAGCGGTATGGCAGAGGGCGTGGTGCGTGCGGTGAAACCGGAGAGCACGTTGTCGAGCGCCGTCCGGTCCGGCGCATGCGCCAGGAAGATCATCCGCTCCATCGTGCTTACACTGCCCGAAAAGGGATTCGACATAGAACTAGTGAAATTGGTCGAGCCGATCGTCACTTCCTGCAGTCGCATACCAACGAACATATTGTACGTGATTTCTGTTAGATCCTTGCAGGTCAGCATGAGATTGGTGACGCCGCCAAGACGCGCGGCATCATTGAACCCGCGGTTGTCCTGTGTAAATGTCTTGAAATTCGGAAGGCGGAGTGTGCCGACAAGTGTCGGTCCGCCGGAATAAAAATAGTCCTCTACCGCAACTAGCGTGGGCGGAATGAAATCGTTTGCCTCGTAGACACGCGTTATAATCGGCGCAATGGAGATGTCGTGGAACGTACACCACGGAAACACCGTTAACGAAGACTCGCCGAGGCCTTCGATACTATCAAGCACCGTCGAACCGCGGAACATGTCTGAAACGAAATGGCTGAAGCGCGGTCCTACCCGAATACGAATCAAGTGCGAGTTCCTCGCTGTTGTCAGCTTCGTGACAACGTAGTCCGTCTCTGGTTGGGACGGCACATGGACCGGCAGCGAGAGGTCGAGCCAGAGCACGTTATTCTGCCCGCCATAAAAATCGCCAACCGAAACCGTGGCGTTCACCGCATCAAGCGTAACCTTGCTGGAAGTCCACTCGCGATCCGATATGGTCTGCGTGACCGGATCGTAGAGCCATTCGTCAGGGTCGAAGTCGGCGACGAGCGTCTTGTCGCTATCCATCGTGACTGTGATGGTAGCATTAGCAGCATCATCACCGGAAACGCCGCTAGACCATACCGAAAAATGGCTCGTGGGGCGTTCATCCGCGCCGTGTGCCGTGATTGTCAGGACGCTGTTCAGGGCATAGACGTTATCGCCGAGAATCGGCGCGGGACCCGTCACGGTGAAGGTGCCGCCATAACGGCTCGAAGAGAGCGTGAGTACCGCCCCCTCCACGAGCCATATGGCGCGTGTCAGATGACCGTCGTGCGTATAGGTGAAGGAGTCCCCCATCCTGGTCTCAAAGGTCTCCCACGCACCCGTCGCGGGATTGAAGTGCTGCAGTTGGCAGGATGTGAATCCCGCGCGGGATAGTGTCATCTGGGCACCGGATGTGAGATTGGAGTGGACGGCATACTCTTTGTCAACGACCATCGCCATGTCGGTTTCTAGCAGACAGGATGACAAGTCATCTGTTGAAACAATCCACGCCTTGCGCTCGTCTGCCTCGGTAACATAGACGCCGGCGCATCCGGCGGGAAGCCCTGCGGCGACTTCATTGGCGCTCGGCGCGGAGACCCATTTCCACCAATTGGAGATCGTGAGCGGCACATGCATGGTGCAGGCGTGATCGCCATCAACGTTGGCAACACGCCGCAGAAGGTTGTCCACTGGATTGAAAGAAGCCGGCGGCGCGGAGAGATACGTCAGGTTCGTGATCGCCGCCGCGCCCGTGAAGGCGTCTGGGGCGACACTGGAGAGCGCGGGGCTCGCGAGTGTGATTTTCTTAAGCCCGGTGCAGTTCCGGAAGGCATATGAACCTATCGTAGTGAATACCGGAGATTCGGAGTAGAGCTCTGTGACGCCGGTACATGCCGAGAAGGCAGAGTTGTCAATGTTTACAATCGTCGGCAACGGCAACGCTCCCTTTAATGCGCTTTTATTGCAGTATGCATTTTCTCCAATTGATTTGACACCGCGCGGGATGTAATCGACCATCGGGCCAGCAATTGCAGCGGCGCCGTAAAAGAAGCCATAACCGGGTACCGATGTCATGGCGCAATCCGCCAAACCGACGATATTCGTTAAATTGAATCCGCCACCATCCGTTTGAGCGAAGACCATCTGATTGAAGCGTTTGGGCAGGCGCATCTCGTTCAAGCCGGAGTTCTTAAAGGCATTTCGTGAAGTGAAGGCGACAACCGTGTAGTTTGTGCCCTTGTAGTCGACGCGCTTGGCAAAGTCCATGACCTTCGCGCCGCTAGTATAGGCCGTATACGCAACGGCTTTGACCGTGCGTGTATTGGGCGCGAGGCCGCTCATGCTCATCGTCCAGGTGCAGTCGGTCATCGCCGTTCTGGCATCGTCGGCCACCCAGACATAGCCTTGGCAATCGATGTTGGGCGTGATGGTAAGATCGTTTGTGACGTTGATGGTCACGGGGTTGGCCGTGGCGGAGGCACCCCCTGGGAGCCCCTCCCAGCGTGCCAGCGCGAGTGTGCGGTTCGTCTGGGTGCCGGGCGCGTAGGCGAAGTAGTAGTCGTGCCGGAACTCCGCGAGTTCGAGCGTGACCTGTCCGCTGACCTCTACGGTGCCTCCATTCGTCACGGCGGCACCGTTTACATGGACGGTCGCGAGATCCTCGTCAAAGTTCCGTACCGTCAGCGTCGCGGCCTGCACCGTGGCGGCACTGGCGAGCAGCGCGCAAACGAATGCAAACATGGATACGCCCGTAGACACATTGCGGAGGCGGTTAAAAATGCTAATCTTGGCCATCACATGTGCTCCTTTTGCCTTGCGAGGCTCTTGCAAACCCCCCGCTCCGCAGCGCCTGCCGGCCTGCGCGCGGGGTCTTTTTGTAAGTGAACCGTCCCGCGCCGCCCAGCGGGCAGGCATGACGCTTCAGCTTACGCCACATCGCTTTCCGCGCAGCA
>JAAYLN010000195.1 GCA_012521875.1 Lentisphaerota bacterium
GATTTGTGATTTGAGATTTGTGGTGCTTCGCGCTATTTCATTCTCGACTAGTCCGCTGTCGTCGCCTGTCTTCGAGTGTCGGGGCGGCTTCTGCAAAGGCGCTCAAGCACAGGTGGGGCGATGCCGTCCCGGCCAGTAATACGGCATGTTAGCGGGTATGGGGCGCCAGCCACCGGCAGTACCGGCAGGATCGGCAGTTCCGGCTTCGAGGACGAGGACGAGGACGAAAACCCAGCCACCCACTAGCTACCCTGTCGCTTTCGACAAGGTGTGGGAGACAAGGTGTGGGAGACAAGGTGTCTGGACAAGGTGCGAGCGGCGACGCCGTCCCCAGCCGCAGCGATGGAGCGTGGCAGTGTGGGGCAGGCATTCCTGCCTGCCCGCGCCGACCCGCGCAGACAGGAATGTCCGCGCCACACTGGGGGACTGCCGCTGTTTCTGTCGTAATTACCACTCTCGATCCCATCTATATCTTTCGATGTTCAAAATATCGCCATGTTCAAACAATTTGAACAAGCGTTGTTTTTGAACAGCACCCTCCGCCGCTCTATAGGTCAGTGAACGTGCCGAATCACAGACTATTCAAAAGGTCTTTCGATAGTTGGTTTCAAGACCATCAATCAGTGCTTCCAGTATGTTACGAGCTGCACCGAAGTTACCTTTGCAGAGTTTCCTTGCAAGTCTGGTGGCTAGCGGACAGTCGCTAGTACTTGTTGTTTCATGCTGTAGTTTCTTTACGAGATACCTGTGGGTGTCCGCAGACGCCATATCTCCAATGTCTTGACCAAGTAGATGCGCGGCGGCCTCATTCGGAGACTGCGCTGCGAGGGTCACCAGAGTGGGCTGTTTCAAGAGCCTTTCAAGATTCTCGGCGTCAAGGTAATGCTCGATCATAAATCCAATATCTTGCGCGTCTCGGATCCTCTCGGTAGGGCGGTCAAAGAAGGATATGATTTTGAGCATGACCAGTGCGGCGATAGTCGCTACGGGGATTGTGACTGGTTCATGATCATCCGTTTGGATAGGGATCTGCTTTGCATTCGAGAGTGCTTCCTCAAACCCCAGAACGTTCCATGTGGGCCCCTGATCAGGCCATTCCAGTCGCGCGTTTGCGCCGGCAATGGGGCCGAATGGAATCAGATCCACCTCTTTACCGCTGGTCGTATCACGGATTTTCTCCATCGTGGTTTACGTGCTCTGGAAACCAGCATGTAGAAGAGCCATTCTAAGACGATGGAAAGAGTCCCAATCCTGCACCTGCACCGAAATGTCGCTATCCATCGTGCTTCTATCGGTTTGGATGTCGTACATGTGATAAAACAGCACTTCGCGGGCAAAGGCACCCACAAGGAGCAGATCTAGCTCTTGCTCTTTTGCCGTGAGGGCCAGGCGGGTCAGAAGACTGGCGGTCGGCGCGTCAATCGGGTGCCGTAAGTTTTCGCAGGAATTTGTCATAAAGCCTTTTCGCTGTCTCCGAACAGCGTTCCTCATCATTAGCCAACAGGTCGGCGTAAATCAGCAAGGGATGCACGCAATCATTGGGAATGCCATGCGGGTCGCGATGCCAGCGGTATGTCAAGTCATCCCCCCAGAACGGCGTAAGCACTTCGACATTTCCATCCGGGGCAGGGCGAAGGCCGGCACGTACGACCCACTCAGAGGGCAATGTGTTGGCATAAATCGTCATTATCTCGGGGCGTAAGTGGCAGGTCAGGTGGGCTCCGGCGACCTCACCGCTCCACCAGGCGGTCGACGGCAAGCTTGGCATACGCTCCCCTTCGCGCACGCTGGCGACACGATACTGATGGTGGATCAGGCGTCGGCGAAAATGCGTAAGGTAGTTGGTAACCCAAAGCTCAATAAGCCGCTCGCGCTCCACAAGTAGCCGCGCGTCATTGTCATCAAGCAAAAAGCCCATGGAACGTAGCGAGTCGAGCGCGTTGCTGACAGACCCCGCCGCAACGCCGGCCGCCCTTGCCAGAGTGCGTACCGGGCTGTTCAACAGCGCCTCATCAGGCGTTCTATCCAGACTCGGATCGCTTAATAACGCGAAAATCACCTTCACGGCACTCTGCCGGTGCAGGCCTGTAACAACACGTTTATTGCGCGAGCGTTTGCCGGAGATCCAGATATGGATACCCGGTGCTGTGAGGTAGGCATTCCCAGCCACATCCATAAAGGCGATGTTCCGCTCACGTAACAGTTTCGCTATGGAGGGGGCGATCTTGAGCGCGACTACCATTAGTGATCTGCCCGGCGCACATTGTCCGGCACGCGTTTCAAGCGCCGGCAAGGCTGCCAACGTGAGTATGCCGCGTCTGACCTCCACTTCGAAGGAGTGTTTTTGCTTTTCCGTATGCACGGACAGCACGACATCGCTTTGGCTATTCGAGCGAACGGGGGCGAAATGAAGGTTAGGTACCTCACCGGCGACCATTGATGTTGCTTGCCGCAAAACATCCAACTCTGTCTTTGCCAGGTTCATTTGTTCAATATATTGCCATGTTCAAATAATTTGAACAAGCGTTGTTTTTGAACAACGCCCACTACGCCCACTGCCGCTTTATCGGGTGGCAACCGCGCTTAGTGTGGGGCAGGCATTCCTGGGGCAGGCATTCCTGCCTGCCCGCGCCGACCCGCGCAGACAGGAATGTCCTTTTTGTTTCAGCGCCTGCTGCGGCGAAAGAGGAAGATGAGGAAGAGCAGGGCAAACGGGCCGGCGAAGATCAGCAGGAAGATAGGGGCCATTACGATGCCGAACATGGCCGCCCCGCGTTCTCCGGTGCCGCCGCCGTGCATCAGCCAGAGCACGGCCAGCGCGGCCAGCGCTGTGAGGGTGCCGAAAACTATTGTTCCGAAATGCCTCATTTGCCTTACCGCAGCATTAGCATGGTGCCGCTGGTGGCGGTGTTCTCGTAGGCGCCGATGTCGATGCGCTTGCCGAGGATGCGCGGGTTGCCCGCCAGATCGAGATCGTCGGCGGTCCATCCGGCATCACAGCCGGCGTCGACGCAGGGGGAGGCCAAGAGGAGGCGGTAGTCACCGGCAGCGGCGTTCTTGAAGGCCGGATTGGAGGCGAGGTTGCCGCTGCCGTCGCCGGTTGTGGCGGAGGCGAGGCAGGTGTAGGTGATTGTCCCGCCAGTTTGCCTTACGTCCGATGCGGTGCCGTTGCCCCAGAGGATGGCGTTGCAGAGCCGCCCGGCGGCAATATATGCCGCCCGCTGGTCGCCTTGCGTGAGGTGGCGGTTGTCGGCAACCGTGATGTTCGTGACCGCGGCACCGGACGCGGAAGCCGTCAGCACCAGCCCGGCGGCTGTATCCAGCGAGGGGGACAAGGGGTTCGTGGCGCAGTTGCCGGCCACAAGGCAGTTGCGTACGATGGCCGCGCCGTTGACGAGCAGTCCGCCGGCGGAGTCCTTCAGCCAGGCGCTGCTGTCAATGTTGGCGTTATTGTTGGTGTACGAGCCGTTGATGTTGCCGGCAATTATGCAGCGTTCCATCAGGCCGCCATCAACGCGTGCGCCGCCCGCGACGGGATTGTAGTTGACCCAGCGGGCGCCGTAGTTGTTGGTGATCGTGCAGTCGCGCACAATGCCGCCGGTCTGGTAGACACCGCCGGCGCACAAGTGGTCGGCACGGGCGTAGGGGATGCTGTTGCCGGAGATGTCGCAACGGCGCATCTCGCCGCCCATGATGTAGACGCCGAGTCCGGCACGGCCGAAGCCATGCGCGTTGGCCGGATGCAGGTTGTCGCGTATGGCGCAGTCAACCATCAGGCCACCCTGGATGACGACCGGCGGCTGGGTGTGCTGGCCGAGGTCGCCGCAGCCGCGCACGACGCAGTTGGAGACGGTGCCGTGGGTCAGTTGAAAGGCCTGGCCAAGGTGATACGCGTCCGAGCCGGCCGACGTGGTCTTGCCGGAAAGCGTGAGCCCCGCGACGAGGGCAGCCTCGTTGGCGACGTAGAGACCGCCGCCGGCGTTGGGCGAGTGGAAACGGAGTATCGTGGCGGCTGGATCGTCGCTGCCGATGACGCTTACGGGCTTGTCGAGCGTGGCCAGGTAGGAGAAGCCGTTCGCGGCAGTCGCCAACTGGAGGGGCGCATAGTCGCCCGCGGCCACATGCACTGTGCCCGTGTAGTCGGTGGCGCCATATACGGCACCCACGGCCTCGAAGAGGTTGGTGGCGGCGTTGGCCGGCGTGTCGTAGGGCCAGATGTGGAGTCCGTTGGTTGAGACATGCGTATCGGTCGGCTGGACTGTCAGCACGCCGACAATAGGATAGGCATCAGCCCCGATACCCTGGGAGTTCGTCGCGTAGAGTGTGACGTCGTAGGTGCCCGGGGCGGGATTGGCGAGCACCAGGATGCCTGCGGGCGTGGCGATCCGCGACGAGGTTCCGAGCGTGGTGTTCTCGACCAGCCAGGCGCTCGGTCCGAAGGTGGTGTCGCCTCCCTCGAGCATGCCCGTGAAGGTGATTTCGCAGGGCAGGTAGGCGTGCTGGCGACTGGCTGAAAAGGCGGCGAAGACCTCGTCGTCGCCGGCAGCGGCAAGTTCGTAGCAGCCCATGTCGGGATAGTCGCCCGTGGTCGCGCCATCAAGCGGGCGCGGGCTGCCAAGGAGATCATCCGCAACCCACGCCGCACCGCCTGTGACGGCATCCCGGCATGGC
>JAAYLN010000196.1 GCA_012521875.1 Lentisphaerota bacterium
TCCAGTGACGTCGGCGATTGGGGCATGAACACCCCCGCCTACTTCGCCATGGACGAGCTCACCTATGTACACTCCTTCAGCGATCCGGAGGGCGGCGACAATATCTTCGATGCCGGCATTCCCGGTTTTGTCGGCGAGGACGGAATCGGCATCTCGGATGGCGACAACAATGTCGTCAACCCCCTTTTCGCCGCCTGGGCCAGCGGTGTGGCCGGCTATGCGCCGGCTCCCGGTGTCGATAGCGACTGGTCAAATCCCACGCTGGCACTGGGGCCGGGCACCGGTGATAAATTCGATATTGTCTCGCTGGGCGACCTTGATGCGGCCCAGATCGCGGCGGGGACGCCGCCGGGGCGGATCACCCTCACCTTCGACGTGCCGATCACCGACAAGGAGGGGCCCGATTTCGCCGTCTTTGAAAACGGGTTCATTGAGTTTGATACCACGAGGATTGCCACCGATCTGGGATATGTCGAGGTCTCGTCGGACGGAGTCAACTTCGCCCGCTTCCCCGCCGTCAGCCTCTGCACCAATGCTGTGGGCCCCTACGAAAGCATCGAGGCCCAGTTCCTGTACAACCTCTGCGGAAACCACATCAACGCCTATGGCTACAGTTGGGGAACGCCCTTCGACCTTGGCGATCTGGCGGCCCATCCTCTCGTCCTGGATGGCACCGTCTGCCTGACCAACATCACGCATGTCCGCATCGAGGACATCCCCGGCAACGGAAGCCGTTTCGACTCCTTTGATCCCCCCAATCCCATCCGCGACCCCTGGCTCACCTGGGGTTCGGGCGGGGTTGACCTGGAGGCGGTCGGCGTCATCAACTCCGCCGGTGCCGCGCGCATCGACATTGTGATCGACGGCCCGGGGCAGGTGGCGCCTATCGGCTATCCCCAGCGTGCCGTGTCCATCCTGCACGGCGCGGACCAGACCTTCACCTTCACGCCCGGTGCCACGCAGATGGTTGTGAATGTCATGATTGACGGCGTCAGCATCGGCGCGACCAACCAGTACACCTTCACCAGCCTCGACCGCGATCACACGCTGGCGGTGACCTTCGGGCCGCTGACCACGATCCACGGTGTTCCCGTGGCCTGGCTGGATGGTTGGGGCCTCACCGGCGCGAGCGACGAGGAGCGCGCGTTGTCCGATCCCGACAACGACGGCATGCCCTCATGGCAGGAGTACTACGCCGGCACGAATCCGCTCGATCCTCTGTCGCGCTTCACGATCACCGGCTTCGCGCGGGAAGGGGAATCGGTCTCGTTGTCCTGGCTGGGTGGCACCAGCGGTTCGCAGTTGCCCTTCGCCGTCATCGGCGCACCGACGCCCACGGGGACATGGTCAACACTGGTTGGCGACCTGCCGCGCGCCGCCAGCGGCACCAACATCTGGAGCGGTGCCACCACGCCTAGGATGCGGTTCTTCCGTGTGCAAGTGCCCGGTGCGGAATGAAACTGAATATGGGACAGAGGCGGTTGCGGGCAGGATTCACGCTGATAGAACTGCTGGTCATGTTGTCGCTCATGATCCTGCTCGCGGCCGCCATCATCACCGCCAGCCAGTCGGCGATCGGGAGTGCCAAGCGCGCCGCCTGTGCCAGCAACCTGCGGCAGCTCTATCTGGCCAACGAGACCTATGCCGCCGAGCATGACTCCTATGCACCGGCTGCGGCCGACCTCTATGGCAGGAACCTTAACCGCTGGCACGGCTCGCGCACGAGCACCCGCAAGCCTTTCGACGGCACATCCGGCCCGCTCTCGCCCTATCTTGACGGGGGGCGGGTGCGGATCTGCCCCTGCCAGGGTGATTTCGCCAAGGGCAAGGTCGCCAACGCCTTCGAGGAGGCGTGCGGCGGCTACGGCTACAACTCGGTCGGCGTAGGCTCCCGCACCTACCTCCTGGGCATGTGCTCCGCCGCCATGGAGGATGGCATGCTGCCGGATCAGATTAGAGAACCCTCGCGGACGATCATGTTCTGCGACACCGCCTTTCCCCAGCCGTACGGCAAGAACCCGAAGTACCTGATCGAGTACTCGTTTGCCGAGCCGTACCACTGGGTCGTCAGGCCTGGGGAAGAGAGCAAATACCGGGCGGATCCCTCCATCCATTTCCGCCACCGCGGCAGGGCGAATGTCGTCTGGTGCGACGGACACGTTTCGGCGGAGAAGATGCAGACCCGGGCAGAGGAGACTTCACAAGCTTCAAGATCGGCTGGTTCGGTCCCGCCGACAACTCCCTCTTCGACCCGGAGTGAAGAGGTGATTTTGATCATACGACTCAGTCGTATGATCGAGGAGGTTAAAAGATGTGGTGGTAGACGCGGCGGGGACACTGCATCAACACCCGCCGCCGGTGGCGGCGGGGCGGGAGGGACGAGCGTCTGCTCGTCCTCGGGCAAGTAGAGGCTTGCCCCTCTTGCGCCAGCCACCGGCAGTCCCGACAGTACCGGCAGTCCCGGCAGTACCGGGGGATCGAGGACGAGGACGAGGACGAGGACGAAATAGCCCATTCTGGGACGCCTCTGCCGCTTTCGCTTTCGCATTCGACAAAGCGTAGGGACAAAGTGCAGCGACGAAGCGTAGCCGACAAAGCGTGGAGACGAAGTGTGAAGATAAAGTGTAAGTGCGGAGCGCCCACTCAATCTCACACTCAATCCCACTCTTAATCTCACTCTTAATCGGCACGCTTACTCCACCCGCTTAATCTTTAGCTTTCGACAAAGTTACTGACAAGGCTCGCGACAAAGTGGGGCTGTGTTTCGCACATTCCATGTACGCGGCTCCTGTCCAGTCTGATTTGCCGCTTGTCTATGCCATTCAAAAGGGGTACTGTTTCTTATGAAAGGAATGAGTGTATAGCCATGGACTGGAGATCTTTCATACCGCATGCGTTGGTCGGTGGCGCGCTATTCGGCGGCATTCTGGCGGCGGTTTTGATCCCGGTTCTAAGACGTTGCGAAATCTGCCGCCGCCGTAAGGCGATGAAGTCTGCGATAAAGAAGATCGAATCTGCGCAGCCGCTTTCTGGCCCTGGCGAACCCTATGTGAAACACCGCAAATGGCCGTCTCTCCGCTGTCCATGGAAGGGTTACTACGGATCGGGATAGAGAAGTATGGATATCTGGAGCCCAGAGAAGCGGTCGGAAGTGATGGCGCGGATCAGGAGCCGGGACACGAAGCCGGAACTGGTCGTCCGCTCGCTGCTGCACCGTTGCGGCGTGCGCTTCTCGCTGCGGCGGCGTGATCTTCCCGGCAAGCCCGACATCGTGCTGCCCAAGTACAAGACCGTGATCTTCGTGCATGGCTGCTTCTGGCACCGGCACGCGGGCTGCCGGCTGGCATCGGAACCCAAGTCGCGCCAGGAGTTCTGGCAGGCCAAGTTCGAGGCGAATGTCGCGCGCGACCGCCGCAACCAGCGCGCGTTGAAGGAGGCGGGCTGGCGGGTGATCGTGCTGTGGGAGTGCGAGGTGATGCGCGATCCCCTGGGTGTTGTCCAAGGGGTGCTGGAACTGCTCCGCCCCGCCGGCAAGCCGATCAACTACGACGCCCTGCCCGACAGGCGGAGCGTCCTAAAGGTGGCCGAGGAGAGGTTTAAGTGGAATTTGAGGGACAAAACCACATGAACGCAAAGACGAGATTTCTAGTATATGCCGTTGTGCTTGCTAGCTGCCTTGCAGCCTGCTGGTATTATATATCGAGAGCCGTAATCAGGAATCCTGATCAGGAAATCTCGAAAGAAGAACTCACGCTAAACCTCACCGAGGCATTGGACAGAATCGACAATTTCCGTGGCACGGTTGCCATCACTTCTACTGCCGACGGACAAGTCACAACGCACATCGTTTACGAAGTAGTCAGCAAGGGAACGGACTTGCTGTACGTCAGCGGGAAGAATAACGGCGAGCCTTCGCTATCGTTTGTTGACAAGGGTGACAGGGGATGGATATTGCCGGAACCGGGGGGTGAACTAGAAACAACTTTGATTGATTCGACATCTCACCCAAGCATGCAGAGTTATATGGCAGGGTTGCTTTCTGCACTGAATGATCGTGATTTCGTCTCTTCTGTAGAACGAATCGCTAGTGATCGGTTTCAAGTTCTGGTCAAGGCGGCAGATATGGATGCGGAGTGGCGTTACGAATTGGATTCCAGGACGTTTGTCATTCTCAAGCAGCACTCGCACGGCCCGCACGGCACCGGAGTCGTGACGTGGACAGCCATAGATATGGAGACCGAAGTTCCAGAGGCGTTTTTCGATGAAAAACTGGAGGACTTGCGGAAGATGGCAGCGGGTGCTGAATCAAACCTGTCGAAACGAGCCACCAGCGGTGTCGAATGAATCGAAAGAATCGGTAGATTCGAATGAATCGATTCGCTCGACTATTTCGATTCCATCGATTCTTTCGAAAAGAAAGGGACTCAACATGAGCATGTTCGGCGGTACAGGCGGTTATTTCTGGCTGGATTCTTGGATTCTGGGCAACATCGTCCAGCTCGGTACGCAACGGTTCTGCTTGCAGTTCCTAAACCGTACCAACGATCCGAGCGGGCGGCAATACGACCAGATGACGCAGGCCGCGCGTTCCGGCTGCGTCAACAACGCCGAGGGTTCATCACGGCGGGCGACCTCCAAGGAGACCGAGATGTACCTCACCGATGTGGCGCGCTCGAGTCTGGCGGAGCTGTCTTGCGACTATCTGAACTGGCTTTTGCAAAAGGAACAGGCGCCATGGCTAAAGTCTTCGCCCGAATCGCGGGCGGTCTATGCTGTACGGTTGGACAAGGCCGAGTATGGCGAGGACGTGGTTCACGACGCCTGTGTGCATATCCTGACCCAGAAACGCAAGTTTGCGCAGTGGCTCACAGATGACGATGTGATCATGGCGAACGCACTCCTCATCCTGATTGCGCGGGTTATCAACATGCTAAATAATCAGATGGAGTCGCAGGGTGAGAAGTTCAAGGAAGAAGGTGGTTTCCGTGAGAAACTGACAGGCATCCGGGTGGAGGCGCAGGCACAGTTGCAGGGGGCACCTGTGTGTCCCGACTGCGGCAAGCCGATGGTGCGCCGTAAGGCAAAGAGCGGCAAGAATGCAGGCAGGGAGTTCTGGGGCTGCACGGGCTATCCAAAGTGCAGGGGCGTACGGGAAGTGGAGGAGGACGGGAACTGAGAAGAAGGGAGTTTTCGATGGAATCGAGATAATCGATGGATTCGA
>JAAYLN010000197.1 GCA_012521875.1 Lentisphaerota bacterium
CTTTGTCGAACGCGAAGGAGCAAGCGGGTGGGGTGTTCCAGGCCAACCGGGGCAGGGGATGGGAACATAAAGAAGGGCGGAACCCGCCATGCGGATTCCGCCCTTCCTGTTTTAGTGCCGTTTTAGTACACCGTGCCGTTCTAGGCCGCGCCCACCTGGAAGCGTGCGAAGCGGCGGATGGTGATCGTGTCGTCGCACGCCTTGGCCGTCTCGGCGACCAGTTGGCGGATCGACTGCTTCGCCTCCTTCACGAAGGGCTGGTCGAGCAGGCAGACCTCGGAGTAGAACTTGCGGAGCTTGCCCTCGATGATCTTGTCGATCACGTTGGCAGGCTTCTTGTCCTCCGCCATCTGCTGGCGGTAGAGTTCGCGCTCGGCGGTGATGATATCCCCGGGAATCTGGCTGTCGTCCAGCCAGCGCGGGGAGACCGCGGCGATCTGCAGCGACAGGTCGTGAACCAGCGTCGTGAAGGCCTCGCAGTTTAGCGTCTCCGCCTTGCCGCAGCCAACCTCGACGACTACGCCGACCTTGCCGCCCATGTGGATGTAGGAACCGATCTTGCCGGTGCCCTCGGCGGCAAAGCGCGCCAGGCGCCCGATCTTGACGTTCTCGCCGGTCGTGGCCAGCAGATCCGCCAGCTCATCCTTGAGCGACTCGGCGACCTTCTCGTTGTCGTCGCCCGCTAGCACACGCTCGGCGACGAGCTTGACGAAGGCCTTGAACTTGTCGGTCTTGGCGACGAAGTCGGTCTCGCAGTTGACCTCGACGAGGGCGGTCACGCTGCCATCCTCGGAAGAGACGGCCTCGACAAGACCCTGGTTGGCCTCCTTGGAGGCACGCTTGACCTGGATGGCCTGGCCCTTGAGGCGGAGTTGCTTGATAGCCTCCTCCATGTCGCCGTTGGCCTCGATGAGTGCGCGCTTGCAGTCCATCATGCCGGCGTTGGTAAGCGCGCGCAGTTCCATGATGGTTGCGGTGGTGATTTCAGCCATGGTTTAACTCCTAAGCTTGAGATTGGGTTACGGGGTTTCGGTTGCCGCCGCGGCCGGAGCCTCTTCGGACGGCGTGGTGGTTTCGGCCGCTGCCGCGGCGGTTGTCGCCTCGGCGATGACAGCCTTGCTTTCGATCGCGGCGTGGGCTGCGGCGACCGCCTCCTGGGCGATCTTGGCGGCCGAGCGGCGCTGCTTGCTCAGGCGTGTCTTGCTGGCGTCGGCGGCGGCAGACTCGCCTCCCTCGGTGCCTTCCTTGCCATCCTTGCGCTCGGCGGCGCGGCGGGCGGCCAGGGCGGCGGCCTCGGCGGCACGCTCGGCCTCGATGCGGCGGTTGCGCTCGGCAGCCAGGCGCGACCATTCGGCGTTGGCATCCTTGATCACCTTCGCGAAGGCGTCGGCGACCAGCGTGATGGCGCGGATGGCGTCGTCGTTGCCCGGGATGACGTAGTCGATCAGATCGGGATCGGCGTTGGTGTCGACCACGGCCACGACCGGAATACCGAGACGGTTGGCCTCGGCCACGGCGATCTCCTCGCGGCAGATGTCAAAAACCACCAGTGCGCCCGGCATCTGCTCCATGTCGGCGATGCCGCCGAGGTTGAGCTGGAGCTTGTCGAGCTCGCGGCGCAGGCTGGCGGCCTCCTTTTTGAAGGGGGAGAGTTGCCCGTTGTTGTTGCGGGCGATCGCCTCGATCTGGCGCATGCGGCGCACGCTGCGGCGGATCGTCTGGTTGTTCGTCAGGGTGCCGCCGAGCCAGCGCGCCGTCATGTGGAACTGACCGCACTCTTCGGCGGCTTTTCTCACCACTTCCTGGGCCTGGCGCTTGGTGGCCACGAAGAGAATCTTCTTGCCGCCGAGGACGACGTCGCGCAGGAAGGCCGCAGCCTCCTCGAGCTTCACGATCGTCTGGGTCAGGTCGATGATGTGGATACCGTTGCGCTTGTCGAAGATGTAGGGTTTCATCTTCGGGTTCCAGCGGCGGGTCTGGTGGCCGAAATGCAGGCCGGCGTCCAGTAGATCCTTGAGGGTCAGGCCGGTCAGACTGGCGGTGTTTTCGCTTTCCATGTGGCATTCCTTGTACAAACCACGCAACGGGAAGGAAAGCCACGGCCGCCGGCATCGGGGGCGCCACTCGCGCCCCATGCATCCGGCGTCTCACCGGCATGCGGCGGACCGTTCCACGGCCCGCAACGTCATGTTGCCTGCTCAACCCGTCCGGGGTTAATCTGCTCGGGACGGGATGACATCCGCCCCTCGCTTCCATCCTCGATAGCCTTCTCCGGCGATCAGGATTAGCCGTCATCTTACCTGTTCTGCCGGTAGGATGCAAGACCAAACCGACACACCCCCGACAGGTTTTGTTGAGCTACGGATGACGCGGATGTCCTGCTTCGCAGGCGCATGTGTCGCGGAATGTCTGGTGGATGGAAACGCTGAGGTGGGCGCTGATGATAGCCCTGAAAGGGCGTAACATACCAGCCCAGGGCAACGCCCTGGGTAAAGATGCAAAACTGACTAGCCCTGAAGGGGCGGGACATAGTCTTGGGAATAGGGGCTATCTGCCGGTTGCTCTTCGTCGGTAGTTGCTAGCAGTCGTCAAGCGACTGGGAAGCTTCCGCAGAAGCGCGCCAGCACCGGTGGGGCGACGCCGTCCCGGCCAGCCGCAGCGATGGAGCGTGGTCTTGTGGGGCAGGCATTCCTGCCTGCCCGCGCCGACCCGCGCAGACAGGAATGTCCGCGCCACACTGGGGCAGCTTCTGCAAAGGCGCGCCAGCACAGGAGGGGCGACGCCGTCCCGGCTGGTAATCCAGCATGTTAGCGGGTATGGGGCGCCAGCCACCGGCAGTCCCGGTAGTACCGGCAGTGCCGGCAGTACCGGGGCTCGAGGACGAGGACGAGGACGAGGACGAGCAGGCCTAGTCTGGGACTCCTCTGCGGCTTGCGCTTTCGCTTTCGACTAAGTGTGGAGACTAAGTGTAAAGCGACTAAGTGTAAGGCGACTAAACCACGATTACTCACCCGATTACTCACCATTGACGTGGCGCCGGGTTTCGGGCATCATTCACCGGCATGAAGATCCTGCATGACCTGCACGTCCACACCTACCTCTCCGCCTGCTGCCGGGACAGGGAGAACATGACTCCGGCCAAGATTCTGGCCGAGGCTGCGGCCCGGGGCGTCCAGCTTGTCGGCTTCTCGGATCACATCTGGATGAACAAGGATGTGCCGGCCTCAGGCTGGTACCGTCCGCAGGATGCCACGCAAATCCGGCGGCTGCGCAACGATCTTGCCGCGCTGGAGGAGCACACTTCGGTACGGGTTTCGGTAGGCTGCGAGGCCGACATGCGCGCGCCCGGCGAGTTCAGCATCACGCCCGAGTTTGCCGCCTGCCTCGATCATGTGCTGCTCTCCTGCAGCCACTTCCACATGAAGGATTTTGTCGAGCAGCCGGCCGACACCACGCCGCGCGCCGTCGCGGAGCATCTGGTCAGGTTCTTCATCTCCGGCGTTGAGTCGGGACTGGCCACCTCGATCGCGCACCCCTTCCTGCCGGTCGGCGATACCGAACGCCTCGATGCCATCCTGGGCAGCCTTTCGGATGCCGAGCTGACCGACGCGCTCGGCGTGGCTGCGGAGCGCCGGGTGGCGCTCGAGATCACGGTTGGCTTTCTACCCAAGCCCGCGCCGCAGCCCAGTTTCAGCCTGGAAACACCACTTCGCCTGCTGACGCTGGCCAGGGAGGCGGGTTGCCGCTTCACCTTCGGTACGGATGCGCACGACATGGATGCGCTCGGCAGTCTGTCGCGGCTCCAGCCGCTGGTGGACCGCCTCGGCCTGACCGCGGCGGATCTCGCGGTACGCTAGTCTTGCGCGGCTCTTTCCCCTCCTGCCTGCAGGTGTGGCACGGGCATCCTGCCCGTGTTTCATGGGCGGGACGCCCATGCCACGGGGCATGAGCCTTCGTGTGCTAGATGCGTTCCTGGGCCTCGGCCAGCTCGCGGTTAAGTTCCTCGAGCGCCGTGGCGTCGCGTTCCCAGTCGAGCGCTGTCTTGTGCAGCTCGTGCTGGATGGCGCGCAGCCGCGAGCCTTCGGTGGCGTAGTCGGTTCCCGGCTCGCCGGAGGCCAGGGTGGCACTCACCTGGCGTTCCTCGGCCTCGAGTTCGGCGATGCGCTGCTCGGCGCGTTCTACGCGCCGGCGCAGGGGCGCGATGCGCGGCATCAGCCGCTCGCGTATCTGGGCACGCGCGCGCCGCAGCTCCCTGGAGTTCATGGTGGCGGCCGCGCTGTCCGCTGGCGCAGTAGCCGTCGTCTGTTCCGTCTCGTCCGCTGCCTCCGCCGACGGATCGTCCTGCGCCTCGCGTCGTTCCTCGCGCTGGAGCCAGTCGCGGTACTCGTCGTAGGTGCCGGGGAAGCGGCGCACGCCCCCGGGGGAGATTTCGATGATCGAGTTGGCCAGCGCGCGCACGAAGGCCACGTCGTGGCTGACGAGGCAGAGCGTGCCGCCGAACTCCTTGAGCGCCTGCTCCAGCGTCTCGCGCCCCTCCATATCCAGATGAGTGGTCGGCTCGTCGAGCAGCAGGAAGTTCGGGCGCGAGAGGAATAGCTGCAGGAAGGCTAGGCGGATGCGCTCGCCGCCGCTTAGCACCCCGGCCTGCTTGTCAATGTCCTCGGCGCCGAAGCCGAAGGCGCCGAGCTGGTTGCGCAGATCGCGCTCCGGTACGTCTGGGTCGGCGCGCTTGGCGCACTCGAGCACCGTGATCTCGGGCGGAATCGTCTCCGCGAACTCCTGCGACTGGTAGCCCGTGATCACCTTGTGCCCCATTACACGGGTGCCGGAGGTCGGTTCGCGCGTGCCTGCCAGCAGGCGCAGCAGGGTGGTCTTGCCCATGCCGTTGTAGCCCACGATGGCAATCCGGTCGCCGCGGTTGACGCGCAGGTCGAGATCGCGGATCACGGGATTGCGGCCATCGTAGGCGAACGAGACCTTCTCCAGCCGCATCACCTCGGCACCGCAATGCGGGGCGGGGGCGAGTCGCACGCGCCCGGCGCTCTGCAGCCGCTTTGGAATGCGGATCTCCTCCAGTTTCTCGAGCATCTTCACGCGGCTCTGCACCAGCGAGGCCTTGGCGGCCGAGGCACGGAAGCGCTCGATGAAGCGTTCCAACTGCTCCCGCCGGCGATCCTGGTTGGCCTTGGCGGCCAGCAGCGTGGCCAGCCGTCCCTCGCGCTCGCGCAGGTAGAAGTCGAGGTCGCCGGCGTAGCGCGTGACCTGCCCGGCATCAACCTCGACGGTCAGGCGGGTGAGCGAGCGCAGCAGGTAGCGGTCGTGCGAGATGATCAGCAGCGTGCCCTCGTAGCCGCGCAGGAAACGCTGCAGCCACTCCACCGCCGGAAGGTCGAGGTAGTTGGAGGGCTCGTCGAGCAGCAGCAGTTCAGGCGTGGATGCCAGGATGCGGGCCAGTTCGGCACGCATGCGCCAGCCGCCGCTGAACTCGCGGAAGGGGCGGTCGAAGGCTTCCGTGGCGAAGCCGAGGCCGCCGAGGGCCGCCTTCACGCGTGTCTCGAGATCATAGCCGCCCAGATGCTCGAACTCGGTCTGGAGTTCGCCAAGCTCGCGCAGGTGGCGTGCGCGCTCCTCCTCGTCGGATGCCGCGGCCACGGCGGCCTCGCACTGGTGCAGGCGCACCTCCAACTCATGCAGGCGGGGCACACCCCGCAGCGAGTACTCGAGGAGCGTCTCCTCCTCGTGCGCCGCCTCGGGATGCTGGCGCACGAAACCGATCGCGGGCTCGCCCATGATGGTGACACGCCCGGCATCGGGGAGCCGGGTGCCGAGGATCAACTGGAAGAGCGTGCTCTTGCCGGCGCCGTTGGGGCCGACAATGCCTACGCGCTCGCCGGGATTGATCCGGAGGTTGATGTCGCTAAAGACATCCTGCGTGCCGTAGTTGATGCTGACGTTTTGAAAATCAATCACGCCCACATGATTCCGTAATCCCGCCTTGGAGGCAATGCAAATCGTTCGGCAGCGGGGATCTCCCTCGTCCTCGTCATCGTCATCGTTCTCGCTAGGAGGGTTCAGGTGTCGAGGTTTAGTCGGGCTACTGGCGACCGACGGTCGCCAGTTAGAGCAGGTTAGAGCCGTCACTTTGTCGCGAGCTTTGTCGGAAACTTTGTCGAAAGCACATGGAAAGCTCACGCGAAGACGCGGAGAGTTTTAACCGCAGATTTCGCAGATTTGCGCAGATTGAATTGGGTGTTTCAGACTAGTGGAGCCGCTGCCCTGCGGGGCGGCGGCAGTGGCAGTAGGCGGTTGGAACAGGCCAGAGACGCCACTTTGTCGGTTACTTTGTCGTCTTTGTCGAAAGCGACAGGGAAAGCTCACGCGAAGGCGCGAAGCCGCGAAGAATGGGAGCCGCGAATGCACGCCAATGCACGCGAATGAGTTCGATTGGTGCTGCGGGGAGGGGAACCGCGAAAAACGCGAAAATCGCGAATTTTGGAGTAAGCGGGTGGATGAAGTGTGCCGTTTAAGAGTGGGATTAAGTGTGAGTTTAAGTGGGTGCTTCGCGCTTACACACCTTGTCTCCACACCTTGTCTCCGCACCTTGTCTCCGCACCTTGTCTCCACACCTTGTCGGCTACACTTCGTCTCCACACTTTGTCCCTACGCTTTGTCGAAAGCTAAAGATGTAGCGGCTGTGGGGTGTCTCAGACCAGGAAATACAGATCAGGAAATGCTGGAAGCACGGGTGCTACATGGGGCATCATGGATGTCATGAATGAACAACCATCGCTTGACGACCTCATGCCAAAAGTTCAGTTCCAGTTTCCGGACGGCTCTCTTCTGACCATGGGAACCAGAAGTGATCCGGACTCCTTCGCGTTTGGCGTGCAAATTATCTACGAGTCCGGGAGTTGGCCGGATCCGGAGATGAACATCCTGTTGCCGCCGCACTCCATAGACGAAATGATTCCGGTGCTGGAGGAGATGGCCAACCAGGCGCGATACCTCATGGGGCAGAAGCTCGTGGATTATCCTCCGCGGCCGGAGAAGAAGCCCGCCCGGAAGAGAACGGCCAGGAAAGCCGGTAAGGCTGCGGGGGAGTCTTCGGAACCCGCGCCGGAAGCTAACTCCGCAGCGCCTCGGCGCGGACGCGCGCAGAGGAAACAACCGGATTGAGGCGAGGAGAAGGATGCATGCCTGATGAGGAAGTGCGCTATACGCTGCGCGACCGAATCGCGACGGCCTCGTTGGCACTCTTGGCGGACATCAGGGCCTTGCGGCCCTCTTCATCAAGGGCGCGCATCAGGCTGCCGGTAAGATGGGGGTAGGCCGTGGTGACCTCCAGCGGCATGAGCACCATGAAGAAGATTCTGGCAGGCTGTCCGTCGAGCGAGCCGAAATCCACGCCTTGGCGGCTGATGCCCAGCGCGCAGACCATCCGCGAGACCGCCTCCGTGCGTGCGTGGGGCAGGGCGATGCCGTTTTCCAGCCCCGTGCTGCTCTTGCTCTCTCGCAGCTGCTAGTAGTGCCGCGCGGGCCTCGGCGAGGTCGGTCACCGCGCCACTGCGGGCGCAGAGCGCCAGCAACTGATCTATGACGGCCTCCCTGGTGTCGCCTTGCAGGTCGAGTGTCACGCTGTGCCACTGCAGGCAGGCGAGGGGATTGTTGCCGGTACTGGTAGCCGCGGTACGACCGCTGTCGGGTGCCGCGGCACCGCTTAGAACCTCGTGCATGTCCTCGGCCGAGTCGCAGGCCAGCAGGGCGGCGCGCCCCTGGTCGTTCAAGATGCGGCTGAAGAAGGAGATGGCCTGGAGCTGCGGCGCCGGGGCATCGACGGGAGCCAGCAGCAGGATGACGATCCGCGCCGGGCTGTTGTCGAGTGTGCCGAAGTCGATGCCCTCGGGCTTGATGCCCACTGCGCAAACCAGATGGTCGACCGCGTTTGTGCGGGCATGCGGCATGGCGATGCCGTGCTCTAGGCCCGTGGACATGCCCTCCTCGCGTGCAATCACCGCGCTTAGTGCCTCATGGCGGTCGCTGATGAGCCCCTCGTCGTCGAGTAGCTCGATCAGCTCGCTGATGGCGGCGGCCTTGGTGTCGGCCAGCAGGCGCGGACGCAGGGTGTTGACGTTGATGAGCCCGGCGGGTGCCTTTTCCGAAACCTGGCGCGCCGCCGTATCGCGGGCGGCCTGGCTGCGCAATACGGCCACATCGAGCGGCTGCCGCAGCTCGCGCAGGTGGTTCTCGATGCCCGCCAGCACCTCCACCATGGCGTTGTTGATCAGCGGCTGATCCTTCTCGGCGCAGTCGACGATCAGGGAGTTACCCTCGGGGCGTAGACCGATGACGATGCTATCCTTGCCGAGCTGGTAGATGGCGGCGTGGCGGTTGAGGAGCTGTACGTGGAATCCCTCGGTCTCCAGCACATCGATCAGCCGTTCCAGCAGGGCGCGCGGTGCGCCGGGGGTGGCGAAGGTGAAGCGCAACTGCTGGGGTGGACAGGGGCGGTCGGGTTCGCGGCTGCCGTGTCCGCCACTCCCGAAGACCAGCGCCAGCAGTGGGTTGGCGATTGCCAGGGTTGTCAGCGCCAGCAGCAGCAGTGTGGCCTGTGCGCCGGGAACGAGGATGCCGGAGAAGAGCGCGAATGTGGCGACCGCCAGGCAGAGTTCGCCGCGCGGCACGAGACCGCAGCCGATGCGCAGCCAGCCGCGTGTGTTGAAGCCGGCCAGCCGTGCGGGCAGCCAGGCGCCGATGAGCTTGCCCACAACCGCCGCAGCCATGAAAAGGGCTGCAAAGCTCCAGATGGCGGAGGCGGCAAGGGCGGAGATGTCAAGGCGCATTCCAAGCAGGCGAAGCATACGGCAGGAAGGCGGTATGCAGTGTGCTTGTGCGTGTCTGGATGGCCTGGCCCCATTCGGTGCCGGCCAGTACCAGACCGCAGGTGAAGGCTGCGATCATCAGGGCAAGTCCGGAACGGCTCAGGAGACCCATGGCGATCAGCACGCCGGCCAGGAGCAGGAGCGATAGGCGATCGGTCTGTTCGTCGCGCCGTGGGGTCAGGCTTATGCGGCGCGCCACCATCCAGCAAGGATGCCGAGCGGCAGCGCCAGACCTGCGGTACGGAGGAAGGCCAGCGCCAGCAGCACCGGCCCGTCCAGGTCGGCATGCCGTTGCCAGACTGCCAGTGCGCCCCCCGCGAAAGCCAGCACCAGCATGCCCGCCAGACGGTCGGCGACAGCGGCCGACATCATGCCGAGTGCCTCGGGCGACTCCAGTTTGCGTTTGCGAACGAGTACACGTGCCGCAAGGCTGGCGGTGGAGAAGCAGGCCGCTGCGCAGAGGCAGAGGCCAAGCGGCGACACGAGCCGGATCTCCTGTCCCGGCGGCAGCCGTCCGCCCATGAACTGAATGACGGCTGCGGTACAGATCAGCGTGCCCAGCGTACCGCAGAGGCCGATCCAGATGTCGTCGGGGCGTCGTCGGCGCAGGAGCTGGATGTCCGTCTCAAGGCCGACTGTAAAGAGCAGGGAGAGGATGGCGAAGAGCAGTACCGCGAGGAAGGCGCCATCTGGTGTGAGAAAACGGTCGGCGATGCCCTGCAGCCCCTGCGGATAGCCGGGCAGCGGGACTCCGCCCAGCAGGGTGCGTCCGAGCAGCAGGCCGCCGCCGACCTCGCCCAGCAGGGGCGGTAGGCCGAGGCGCTCCATTAACAGTGCGCCGAGGCGGGCCACGGCGATCAGAACGCCGAGCAGCAGCAGGAAGGCGGCCATGGGGTGTGCCTCCGCCGCGGAGCGGCAGCGGATGTGGTGATAGAGGCAGCTTGAAGCCCCGTGGCGGCAAAGCAGAATAACACCGCCGGCAGAAGGCGGTGGTTGATTAAGGGGACACGCATAAGCGGATGTGAATTAATGCTCAGCCGGATTAGAAGTGCCGTGGTGGGTGTCGGGCAGTTCGGCCTCGACCGTCTTGCCATCGGCGATCGTGACGGCCTTGCGCGGCTCCATGATTGCTACACGGGTCAGCCCCTGGCGTCCGATGATGCCGGCGATGCCGTACAGAAGACGTGTGGAGACCTCGCCTTGCGGAATGATCTTGACTGGCGTAGTACGGGTGGCTCCGGCCGCCTTCAGCACCCGCGGCAGTTCGTTAAGGATGACGGGGTGTCCCTTGAAGGTAACGACCCCGTTTGCCGCCACATAGACGTAGGCCGACTCGTTAGGCGCCAGGCGGGTGGTACGGCATGAGGTGCCCAGCACTACCATCGAAAGGCAGACCAGCAGCACGAGGCACGCATTTGTTATCTTGCGCATAAAGATAGCATAGCACTCGCGGGAAGGAAGTCACGCGGAAAAATGGGGGTAATCGGCTAGTGGCCTCGGCTAGTGACAGGGGTACGCATGGAGAGTGGGCGCGGAACAGGCGGCGGTGCCACGCGCTGTTGTCAGGAACTGTCAGACCTGTCGGACTAGTCGGACTCGTCAGACAGAAAACCGGCCTGAGATACCACCTCGACCGCCTGGATGCCCTGCAAACCATCCACAATACCAACACCCTGCCGCTGCGGGGCGACGGCACCGGCCAGTTGATCGTGGCGCTGGACCGGTTGCCGCGGCTTGTCAGGGTCAGCGTCAACGGCTATGCCCGCGTGGGGCTGGCCACGGTGCGGATCCGAACGCTCGACACCGACGGACTCCTGCCCCGGCGGGTCGCCGCGACGGGCGGCCAGGTGACCGACGCCGGGCATCTGCTGACCTGGGACCGCAAGGCGGCCCTGTTCAACGAGCCCGATGTGGCCGCCAAGTGGCTGACCCACGATGCCGCCAGCGACAATTTCGTGCTGCTGGAGTTCTGATAATCGGAAATAGACAAACCCCCGGGAATATGCTAAACAACATTTAACGTTTCGGGTACGGCATGGTGCCGTGCCGAAAACGATATGGTGTAAGCTGGAGCGTCATGCCCGCCAACACTGGGCGGCGCGGGAGGTTCTCTTGCAGGACGACCCGCCCGCAGGCCGTCAGGCGCAGCGGTGCGGGGGATTGTTAAGGATCCCTGGGAGCTGGAAAAATGGTCAACAGGAAGGCAAGGACGACCGTGGCGGCGGGAGCGGGTCTGCTCCTGATCTTGGGGACGGCGGGGCTGCGCGGCGCGACAATCGCGCACTACCGCTTCGAGACGGAAAACGGGGTGGCGGTGACCAACAACCAGCCCCAGTTCCGCGGCGACGACAGCTCGGGCATGGGCAATCACCTGATCCATGCGACACGCAATACGGGTATTTATGTCAACGAAACCAACCGCTATGTGGTGTTCAGCGGAAACAACCCCTTCCCTTCGCGTGTGCCGCGAACCGGCGCCGTGAACACGTTCCATCTGGGCAATCCCCCGCATAACATTAACCTCGCCAGAAACGCGCTGGGCATGTCGCTGACCGACTTCACAGGCCTGTCCGGCAAGGAGCAGTTGACCTTCGAGATGTTTCTCCGGCGCAACACCGCCGACGGCGGCGGCGGGCGTGACTTGTTCGAGGTGAGCAATTGGCCGCAGGGCGGAAATGGCGCGTGGTACAGGGTATCGACGCTCATGTCGAATAATCTCAACAACGCCAGCTTGAACTGTTTCAGGTTGACGGTACATGGTTATGGCACGATCAGCACCCCCTACTTTGCCGACCTCAAAAGCCGGTCAAGGCATTTTTGCGGTGACGGTTCAAAAGACCGCGCGTGATCTGGCCGACTTCAAGTTCTACCTGGACGGAACATGCATGTACACGACAAACTACTATTTCAAGCCGGCTTCGGGTGATGTCCCGTTTACCATCGGGGGCGTAATAAGCGGCACTTCCATGCCGTTCTCCGGCATCATAGACGAGGTGCGGGTCAGCGACGTGGCGCTGCCGCCGGATAAGTTCCTGGATCCTTACATGCCGTTCGGCACGACGTTTCTGATTAAGTGAGTGGAATGCGGGAGAAAGGAAGGATTGAAGTCATGCGGAAGGGGACGAGACAAGCCATGTGTTTGATTGCGTGTTTTAGCGGCATGGCCGGCGCGGTGGCGCGCGGTGCCGACGGGATGCGGCTGACGGAGGAGGGACGGCCGGCGGCGAGCATCGTCATCTCGTCCAGGCCCTCCCGGGCCGCGACCCTGGGGGCGGTCGAGTTGCGGGATCACATCCGGAAGATCAGC
>JAAYLN010000198.1 GCA_012521875.1 Lentisphaerota bacterium
GGACTACACACCCCGAAAACCCGCCAGCGACCGGTCGGGAACGGCGGAGTCTGCACGGAAACAGCCTAAAAGCAGGGGAAAAGCCCTGTTTCGCCCGCTTGTTCTGCGGCACCCCGCCGCATCATCGAAAATCCAGCAAAAAATCTCCCAGATGCAAGCCTGACGGCTTGTGTCCGAGAGGGTTTTGCAAGAGCCTCAACAAATAGCACGTGCTAGCCGATTCTTGCTGTGTTTTTCAGATTAGCACGCCTCTTGCGCCCGGCGCAAGCAGGTTTTTCCACGCAAGCAGGTTTTCCTTGCACAAACCGGATGAATATGGGATTATGGCGCACTTGACGGATTGCAGGTGCCTGTATAGTGCCTTTTTCCGGCGGGAGTGTACCACCATGAAACATCACCACGAACGGCGTTCCGCATTCACACTGATCGAGATGCTGACGGTCATCGTGATCGTCGCATTGCTGGCGACAGCATTGGTCACCGGCATGAAGTCGGCCCAGCGCCAGGCGCATGCCGCCCTATGCCAGGCGCGGATGAAGAACCTGCACCAGGCCTGCATGAACTACCTGACCGACAATAATCACTACCCATATGCCGGCTCCCACGAATACTTTGAGCCGACAGATCAAACCTATCACAATCACGTCGGCTGGGTGGCATGGGTCCGGGAGGACAACAAGGATGAGAAGAATCCATGGGCGGAGGACAACAAGGAATCCCATGCCGAGGACTACCTGCATGTCGGCTGGGACGGCGAGAAAGCCCTGCGCTCCATCCGGCTGGGCTCGATCTTCAAGTATGCCTCCCGCGACACATCGTCCTACTTCTGCCGGCAGTTCGACGGTGGCAAAAAGACCGTCCGCCGCACCTACGCCATGAACAACTGGTTCGGCTCGCGCCGCAATCAGCTTACAAAAGGGAAGGAACCGCTCGACTTCCCCAACAACAGGAGGAATAATAAGCCGGCTCCCATCGAGCCCAGCCGCATGGGATACATCATTGAGCTCAACACCAAGGAAACCGGCGAGCACCAGGGCGAAGCGGCGGACGCCCCGGGCAAGCGCGATCCCCTGCCCTACGACTCCGTCTGGGAGTACGGGAGTGACGAGCTCTACGGTCTCTACCACCGCAAGGCCGGCGACATGCATGGCCATGTGATTTTCGTTGACGGTCACATCGAATCCCTGACGGACAAGACGGATGCGCAGGGGAACGACTATAAGACGCGCAACATTAAGCTCGGCGAAGCGACATACTAGCGCACCTACCGGTTACCACAAAGGCGCGGCCCCGGATCACCAGGCGCCTCCACTTAGTCAGCAACAAACGCAGGATTGATGGCACGCACAATGTCTACTCCTAAAAGCTCCTCAACCACCAGCAAGCAGCAGAAACCCTCCACGCCCAAGGCCAAAGCCCCCTCCTCTAAAGACCAAAAGGCGCCGGCGGCAGAGACTGCCGCCGAACAGAAGAAAAAGGCCGCAGCGGCCCCTGGCAAGAAGCAGAAACCCGCGCCGGCCGCCGCCGGCAAATCCACCACGGCGAAGAAGCCGGCAAAGACGGCTGCCGCCGCCAAGTCCGCTCCGTCCGGGACGGCTCCCGTGCCTAAAGCACAAAAGACCGCCACCCCGGACAGCAAGACCAAGGCGAAAACAGGCGAGACCGCAGCCAAGGACGGGCAAAAGCCGGCCGCGGCCCCCAAGACCAAGGCCGTAGAGGACAAGTCCAAGACGAAAGCGCGTAAAACCTCCGCCAAGGATGAAAAGAAACCTGCCGCGGCTCCCAAGACCAAGGCCACGGACAGCAATACCAAGGCAAAACCCGGCAAGCCTGTAGCCAGGGATGAACAGGAAACTGCCGCGGCTACCAAGACCAAGACCACGGAAACCAAGGCCAAGGCGAAGCCACGCAAAACCGCCGCCAAGGACGAAGTGGAACCGGCTGCACCCGCCAGCCCTGAACCCGATGCCCTGGAAGAAATTGACCCCACCGAGGAAGACATGCGCGCCGGGCTGATGGCGGAAGGCGATGACGACAAGCTGGCCGAAGTCCTGCCGCTTGACGCGCTGGACGACGAGCCCGGCATGGAGGACGAGGACGATGACGTGATCGTGCTCGACGACATCACGGCCGAGGAGGTCGAGGCGCTTGAAAGCGACTTCCTTGACGATCCAATTAATGACGATGATCTCGACGAGGACGGGGACGATGGCGAGCAGGAGTTTGACGAAGAAGACCTGCGCCACACGACCGACGCCATGGGGTTCGACGACCTTTCGGCGCTGGAATTCGACGAACTCTCCAGCAGTGTCGACCAGACCGCGGCCAAGACCCAGCGCGAGGAGCGCAACGAGCGGATCAAGGCACTCATCAAGAAGGGCAACGCACAGGGCGGCTACCTGACCATCGACGATATCAACCAGGCGCTGCCCGAGTCGGTCATCAAGGACACCGAGATCGAGGCCTACCACGCCATCCTGCGCGGTGTGGACATCGATATTATCGAGACCTCGGAGGTGGACAACTACCGGCAGGAGGTGGAACGCAGCGGGCCCCGGGTACGCGGTGCCAAGCTCGACTTCTTCGACGATCCCATCCGCATGTACCTGCACCAGATGGGGCAGGTGCCCCTGCTGACGCGTGAGCAGGAAGTTGAAATCTGCAAGCGCATCGAATGCTCCGAAAACCAGATTCGCGAGTACTTCAACCACTTCGGGTTCACGCCCATGCTCTGTCTCAACCTGCTGGACAAGCTGGAGACCGGCGCGGAGCGCTTTGACCGGCTGGTGACGGACAAGTTTTCCGACAGCCGGGACGTCTACATCGAGCGGCTCCCACGCCTCCGCAAGGCCCTGCGCTCCAGCCACGAGAAGATGCAGGCCGCCGCCGCCAAGCGTGAGGCCGCCGGCGACGACAAGGACAAGCTTGCGCGGGCGGAGCGCGCCATGGAAAAGGCGCGCAACGACCTGCAAAACGCCGTCAACGACCTCAACTTGAAGCAGAAGGTGATCGAATCGCTCTGCACCGAGGCGGATGAGCGCATCTACCGCGTCTATCAGGCGCTGACCGGCGATTTGAAGCGCCTCTCGAAACCGCCCAGGAGCCAGAAGAAGACCCGGCAGATCGCCGAGATCCGCACGCGCCTGGCTACCATCGAGAAGGATTTCTGCATGCCGCCCGCGGAATTCGTAGAGCAGTTCAAGAAGCTCCGCGAGGCCCTGCGCGCGGGCCATCAGGCCCGCACGGAGATGGTCGAGGCCAACCTGCGCCTCGTCATCAGCATCGTCAAGAAATACATGAACCGCGGGCTCTCCTTTCTGGATCTCATCCAGGAGGGCAACACCGGGCTCATGAAGGCCGTCGAGAAATTCGAGTACCGCCGCGGCTACAAGTTCAGCACCTACGCCACCTGGTGGATCCGGCAGGCCGCGACGCGCGCCATCGCCGACCAGGCCCGCACCATCCGCATCCCGGTCCACATGATCGAGACGATCAACAAGCTCACCCGCGTGCAGAAGAAGCTCGTGCAGGAGCTGGGCCGCGAGCCGACCGCCGAGGAGACCGCCGAGGAGATGGAGCTGCCCGTGGACCGCGTCCGGGCGGTCTTCCGCATGGCGCAGCACCCGATCTCGCTGCAAAGCCCCGTCGGCGACGGTGACGACGCCCACTTCGGCGACTTCCTGGAAGACAAGTCGGCCGAAAACCCGTCCGAGATGACCGCCTACAGCATGCTGAAGGAGCGGCTTCAGGAGGTGCTTACCACTCTTACCGACCGCGAAAGGCAGGTGCTCGACTACCGCTTCGGCCTCACCGACGGCTACTCGCTCACCCTCGAGGAGGTCGGAAAGCAGTTCAACGTGACCCGCGAGCGCATCCGGCAGATCGAGGCCAAGGCTCTACGCAAGCTGCGTCACCCCACCCGTATGCGCAAGCTGGAGGGCTTCCTGGAGACGCGCTAGGAACCGCAACCGTCCACGGCTTTCCAGCCACCACAGGACTAAGGAAGGAGAAGGATATCTTGAAACTCCACATCGCATTCTGGACCGGAATCGGCCATGACATTGCACAGTTCACCGAACGCTACGACGTGATCATCGGCATCATGGTCGGACTCTGCGTGGGCTATCTCGCCGGGGCGCAGGTGCGCCGTGTGCGCAGCATCGGCTCGACGCGCCCAAAGCGCAGGCGGGGCAGCCCCGACTGCGTCGAGATCTACGTGGGCAACCTGAGCTACGAAACCGCCGAGGATCAGCTCCGGCGCGAGTTCGAGCGCTACGGCAAGGTCAAGTCGGCGCGCATCATCAGCAACCGCTTCAACCGCAAGTCGAAGGGCTTCGGCTTCGTCGAGATGCCCAACCGTGCCGAGGCCGAGGCGGCCATCAAGGCCATGCACGATTCCGAGCTGCACGGACGCAAGCTGCGCGTCAACGAGGCGCGCAACAAGACGCCCTGATGCACTAGCGCCGGACGCGGGCGTTGCCCTTCCAGATGCTCCAGATCTGCTCCTCGTCTGCCGGATGGGCGTAGTCCGTCTCGAGCGTCGCCACCAGCGCGCCGCAGGCCCAGGCAAACTCGCCCCAGCGGGCGGGCTCCCATCCCTTGAGGATGCCGTACAGCAGGCCGCCGACAAACCCGTCCCCTCCCCCGATGCGGTCGAGCACGGTGATCTCGCGCGGCTCGATCACCTGCCACTCCTCACCGGCGCAGATGATCGCGCCCCAGCGGTGGCAGTTGGCGCTCACCACTTCGCGCAAGGTGTTAGCGTAGACGCTCAGGCCGGGGAACTGCTTGCGCGCGGCCTTGATCATGCCCTTGAAGCCCTCGATCTGCTCCGCGATGTCGCGCCCGCCGGCCGGCGGTCCCTGGATGCCCAGACAGAGCTGGTAGTCCTCCTCGTTGCCGATGAGGATGTCCGAGACCGCCGCGATCTCGGTGAAGGCCCGCCGCAGTTCCTCCTCGCGCCCCTTCCAGAAGGAGGCGCGGTGGTTCAGGTCGAAGCTGATGCGGCAGCCGGACGCCTTGGCCTTGCGTGCCAGATCCAGGCAGCACTGGCTCGTCTCGGGCGAGAGGGCGGCAAAGAGCCCCGAGAGGTGCATGATCTGCACGCCCTCATGATCAAAGATGCGATCAAGGTCGAAATCCGCCGCCGTGATCGTGCGGCCCACCTCGCCGGCGCGGTCGTTCTGTACCCGCGGGCCGCGGCCGCCGAAGCCGCTGTCGGCCAGGTTGAACTGGTGGCGGTAGCCCCATGGCGACCCCTGCTCCACCTCCTTGCCCTCGACGCTCATGTTGCGCGAGGCCAGGTTCTCGCGGATCATGCGCGAGATGGGACTGCCCTTGACGAAGGCCGTCAGCACCTTGACCGGCAGTCCCAGATACGAGGCCACGCTCGCCACGTTGGACTCCGCGCTGGTCACCTGCATGCGGAAGGTATCGCCGCAGTGGAACGGCTGTCCGTTGAGCGGCGTCAGCCGCACACCCATGCTCGTCGGCACCAGCAGCGCCGTCCTGGCATCTTGTCGCAAGGTCAAATCCATGTCACTCCCTCGTTTGCGTCGGTCTGTAGATACCGGTAAATCGTACACGCCCCCTGTTGTGTCGTCAAACCTTACTCTTTGCGCCGGGAGCACATCAGCCAGGGGGTGCGCATGAGGAGTGGAGGGAATGCGGATGGATCGTCCTCGTCCTCGTCCTCGTCCTCGATTCAGCCGCCAAAGTGTGGAGACAAGGAGTAAGCGCAAAGCACACCCACTTAAACCCACTCTTAATCCCCCTCTTAAACGGCACACTTCATCCACCCGCTTACTCTCTCGCTTTCGACAAAGCGTAGGGACAAAGTGTGGCGACGAAGCGTAGCCGACAAAGCGTGTAGACAAGGTGCGGAGACAAGGTGTAGGGACAAGGTGTGCCACCGGGCGGCGAAAGGGCTGCGCAGCGCTTTTACCCTCTAAATTGCGCGCCACTGTGTGGTCGCAATAATCACCCCTGCCACTGCCTACTGCCACTGCCTACTGCCACTCCCTGTCCCCTGCCTACTGCCACTGCCTACTGCTACTGCCGCCGCCCCGCGGGGGCGGCGGCCGGACCCCGAAACGGCTTGCCTTTTCGGGTCTAACATGCCATATAATAACACTCAAGCCGTTACTCCCAACCAGTACCACGGCGACCCGTCACATGATCTACTTTGCCCGCGGCTCCATACACGACAACCTGACCACCGCCGATCTGGAACAAGGCCTGACCGAGGCCTTCGACCGGCTCGGCGCGCGGCGCCGTGTGGTGCTCGTGCCGCCGGATATCACGCGCCTGCACTCGCGCGCGGGCGACATGGCCTGCTGCGCCTGGCGGTACTATGGCAAGCGCATCACCGACGTGCTGCCGGCCCTCGGCACCCACACGCCGATGACCGCCGCGCAGATCGACCGCATGTACCCCGGCATCCCCCACGAACTCTTCCGCATCCACGACTGGCGCGGGGGGATCGAGACGCTGGGGCGCATCCGCGCCGAATACGTGCGCGAAATCTCCGGCGGCGCCGTCGACTTCGACTGGCCGGCGCAGATCAACCGCCTGCTGCTGGAGGACGGCATAGATCTGATACTCTCGCTGGGGCAGGTCGTGCCGCACGAGGTCGTCGGCATGGCCAACCACAACAAGAACATTTTTGTCGGCACGGGTGGCCCGGAGGGGATCAACAAGAGCCACTACCTCGGCGCCGCCTACGGCATGGAGCGCATCATGGGGCGCGCCGACACCCCCGTCCGCCGCCTCTTCGACTACGCCTCGGAAAACTTCGCCAGCCACCTGCCGATCATCTACTGCCTGACGGTTGTGGGTGCCGATGACGACGGACGCATGGTCATCCGCGGCCTCTTCGTCGGCGACGATGCCGAGTGTTTCCGCCGTGCGGCGGCCCTCTCGCTGGAGGTCAACTTCCACCTGCTCGATGCGCCGCTCAACCGCGTGGTCGTTTTCCTCGATCCCGAGGAATACAAGAGCACCTGGCTGGGCAACAAGAGCATCTACCGCACCCGCATGGCAATCGCCGACGACGGCGAACTGATCGTCCTCGCACCCGGCGTGCGGGAGTTCGGCGAGGATCCCGCCATAGACCAGCTTATCCGCCGCTACGGCTACAAGGGCACGCCCGCCACGCAGGCGGCTGTCCGCACCCAGCCTGAACTGGGTGCCAACCTGAGCGCGGCGGCGCACCTGATCCACGGCTCGTCGGAGGGCCGCTTCTCGATCACCTACGCGCCGGGCCACCTGACGCGCGCCGAGATCGGGCAGGCCGGTTTCCGCTACGGCGACCTGGACACGCTGCTCAAGCGCTACGACATAGCCAACCTGCGCGACGGCTTCAACCGTCTGCCGGATGGCGAGACCTTCTACTACATCTCCAACCCCGCCGTCGGACTCTGGGCGTACCGCGGCCGGTTTTCCTGACCATGCGGGGATGCGCCCACCCCGCACACCGAAAGTCCCATACAATGAACGTTCCTTTCAAAATCGATCTTAAGAACCAGGTAGCCGTGGTCACCGGCGGCAGCGGTGTCCTGTGCAGTTGCATGGCCAAGGCGCTGGCGGCCTGCGGCGCGCGCGTGGCCGTGCTGGGCCGGAATGCAGAGAAAGCCGAAGGCGTTGCGGCCGGGATCCGCGGGCAGGGCGGCGAGGCGCTGAGCTTCAGTTGCGACGTGCTGGACCGGGAGCGCCTCGATGAGGTGCGCGCCGGGATCGAGGCCGCCTTCGGACCCGTGACCATCCTGGTGAACGGCGCCGGCGGCAACCACCCCAGGGGCACCACCTCTTGCGAGCAACTGCATAAGGCCGAGCTCGAGAACCCGCCCGAGGGCTTCGTCTCGTTCTTCGACCTTGACCCGGCCGGCATCCAGTATGTCTTCAACCTGAACCTGATCGGCACGCTGCTGCCCACGCAGGTCTTCACCCGCGGCATGGTCGACCAGGGCGGCGGCGTGGTGATCAACATCGCCTCGATGAACAGCTTCAAGCCGCTCACCAAGATCCCGGCCTACAGCGCCGCCAAGGCGGCCGTCAACAACTTCACCCAGTGGCTCGCGGTACATCTGGCACCGGTTAACATCCGCGTCAACGCCATCGCCCCGGGCTTCTTCCTGACCGATCAGAACCGCACGCTGATGACCAACGCCGACGGCTCGCTCACCGCGCGCGGCAACAAGATCCTCACGCACACGCCCATGGCCCGCTTCGGCGACCCCGGGGATCTAATCGGCACGCTCCTCTGGCTGGTCTCCGACAAGGCGGCCGGCTTCGTGACCGGTACCGTGATCCCCGTCGATGGCGGCTTCTCGGCCTACAGCGGCGTCTAAGCACCTCATTGACTTAAACCGCCGCAGCAGGTATGTTTTCTTCTTTAACCAACGCACCAAGGATCCTTTAATATGAACACCCAGAAGGCTGATATTGGCGTGGTCGGTCTCGCTGTCATGGGCGAAAACCTGATACTCAACATGGAGAGCCGGGGCTTTACGGTCGCCTGCTACAACCGGACGGTCGGGAAGGTCGACGCCTTCATCGGCGGACGCGGCGCCGGCAAGCGCCTGATCGGCTGCCGCAGCATCCAGGAACTGGTCGACGCCCTCAAGCCGCCGCGCCGCATCATGCTGATGGTCAAGGCCGGCCAGCCCGTGGATGACTTCATCGCCAAGACCGCGCCCCTGCTGTCGCCCGGCGATATCCTCATCGACGGCGGCAACAGCCACTACCCCGACACCATCCGCCGCAGCCGCGAGCTGGAGGCCAGGGGCCTGCTGTTCATCGGCACCGGCGTCTCGGGCGGTGAGGAGGGCGCGCTGAAGGGGCCCGCCATCATGCCCGGCGGACACCCCGGCGCCTGGCCGCACGTCAAGCCGATCTTCCAGTCCATCGCCGCCAAGGTTGCCGACGGCTCGCCCTGCTGCGACTGGATCGGGACCGACGGCGCCGGGCACTTCGTCAAGATGGTACACAACGGCATCGAGTATGGCGACATGCAGCTCATCTGCGAGGTCTACCACCTGCTCTCGCAGGGGCTCGGACTCACGACGGACGAGATGCACGCGATCTTCGCCGAGTGGAACCGCGGCGTGCTCGACAGCTACCTGATCGAGATCACCCGCGACATCCTCGCCAAGCGCGATGAGGAGACCGGCGTGCCGGTTGTCGACCTGATCCTCGACGCGGCCGGCCAGAAGGGTACCGGCAAGTGGACATCCCAGGCCGGACTCGACTTCGGCGTGGCGATTCCCACCATCGCCGAGGCGGTCTTCGCCCGCTGCCTCTCCGCCATCAAGGAGGAGCGCGTGGCGGCCGCAAGGAGCCTGCGCGGTCCGCGCCGCACCTTCAGGGGCGACAAGGCGAAGTTCATCGCCCAGTTGCACGATGCGCTCTACGCCAGCAAGATCTGCTCCTACGCGCAGGGCTACCAGCTCATGCGCGCCGCAGCGGCCGAGATGGACTGGAAGCTCGACTACGGCCGCATCGCCCAGATCTGGCGCGGCGGCTGCATCATCCGCGCCCAGTTCCTTGACCACATCCGCGACGCCTTCGCCCGCAAGCCGAAACTGGCCAACCTGCTGCTCGATCCCTACTTCAAGAAGGCCGTGCGACAGGCACAGCCGGGTTGGCGCAAGGTCCTGACCACAGCCATCCAGCTCGGCATCCCCTGCCCCGCCATGAGCGCCGCGCTCAGCTACTACGACGGCTACCGCTGCGCGCGGCTGCCGGCCAACCTGCTGCAGGCCCAGCGCGACTACTTCGGAGCCCACACCTACGAGCGCGTCGACCATCCGCGCGGTGTCTTCTTCCACACCAACTGGACAGGCGAGGGCGGTGCCACGGCCTCGACAGCCTACACGGTCTGATTCCCCCGATGCAACAGAACGCCGCACCGACACGCCTGGAGCGCCTAGAGCACTTCCTGCTGCGGCTGATCCAGCAACCCGGCGCGGACCAGGGCCACACGCGCGACATCCGCCTGCTGCTCTGGTTCCTGGAGCAGCTCTCGCGGCTCTTCCGGGCGATTGTCCAGACGCGGCTCTTCCTCTACGACGTCGGCATCCTGCCCCGCTTCCACCTCGGCTGCCAGATCATCAGCGTCGGCAACGTCACCGTGGGCGGAACGGGCAAGACGCCGGTCGTGGAGATCTTCGCGCGCGAGCTGCGCGACGCCGGGCGCAAGGTCGCCATCCTCAGCCGCGGCTACCGCAAGAAGGAGAAGCCGCTGATCCAGCGCCTCTTCCTCGGCCAGCAGTTCAGCCCGCCGCGCGTGGTCAGCGACGGCGAGCGGCTGCTGCTCGACAGCGAAATGAGCGGCGACGAGCCCTACATGCTGGCGCGCAACCTGCCGGGCGTGGTCGTGCTCGTCGACAAGGATCGCGTCAAGAGCGCGCGCTACGCCATCAAGCACTTCGGCTGCGACATGCTGATCCTCGACGACGGCTTCCAGTACCAGCGCATGAAGCACCGGCACGAGGTGGTGCTCGTCGACAACACCAACCCCTTCGGCAACGGCCACATGCTGCCGCGCGGCATCCTGCGCGAGCCGGCGCGCAACATCAGGCGCGCCAACTTCATCTTCATCACCAAGTCCGATGGCAACAGCGAGGCCCTGCGCCGCCAGATCCGCGAGCTCAACCCCAGAGCCGAGATCACCGAATGCTGCCACCGGTCGCGCTTCTTCAAGGAGGTCGAGACCGGCAAGCGGATGGAGCTTGAGGAGATCAAGGGGCGCCAGGTGCTGGTGATGTCCGGCATCGCCGCGCCGGGGGGCTTCGAGCGCTCAATCCGCAACATGGGCGCCAAGGTGCTGGTATGCCGTCGTTTCGTCGATCACCACCGCTACCGCCGCGGGGAGATACTCGACGTCATAGACCAGGCTGCCAATCTCGGTGCCGAGATGATCCTGACCACGGAGAAGGACGCCGTGCGCCTGCCGCGCATCGAGAACGCCAAGGTGCCCATCTACTATATGCGCATGGATATCCAAATCCTGAAGGGGCACGACAACTTCAGGGATTGCGTCGACCGCATCTGCTTCAACGAGTCGTCGAAGAAGTGAAGGGGTGCGATCCAACAAGGTTGAATCGCACCGAATTCAGAATTCAGTATCCAGAATATTGCACGACAGCAATTTAAGTGTTTTGCCGTCCATCCAGGATGTGGTCTCAATTGCGCGGACATGAAAAGAGATGCGAAAGGATGTGCTTTTTCATTCTGAATTCTGAATTCTGAATTCTGAATTCTGAATTCAAGAGAAGTAGAGTTCGGCCACCGCCGCCTGCAGATCGAGACGCGCCTCTGCCATCGCGAACGGCAGCGTGGCGCCGGACGCGCGGCGGTGTCCCCCGCCGCCGTACCGCCGCGCCAGCAGGATGGCATCCAGCGGCTGGCGCGTGCGGATGCTGACGCGCGTGACGCCCGACCGGGGCTCGGTCTGGTAGATGAAGAGCGCCACCTGACTGCCGCGCACCATGCGCGGAATCTCGATAATATCCTCGGCATCGGCCTTGGTGCAGCCGGTGGCGGCGAAGTCCTCGTAGGTCAGCGAGACCACGGTCACGCGCCCGTCCTGCCATGACTCCAGCGAGTCGTAGGCCCGCTTGCGCAGTTGCAGCACGCGCCAGTCGAAGAGCAGGTAGATCTCCTCGTTGAGCCAGGCCGTCCGCACATCGTATGTCAGCAGATCGGCGGCGCAGGTCATCGTCGTGGACGAGGTGCATTCATAGGCAAAGCGCCCCGTATCGGTAATCAGCGCCACCCATAGCGCCTCGGCGATGCGCCGGTCCAGTTTCCAGCCCGCCTGCCGCGCGAGGCGCCAGATCATCTCCCCTGTGCTGCTGGCTGCCGGATCGACCCACTGGATGTCGCCGAAGCGGGTATTGGTGGGATGATGGTCGATCACCACGGTCGGCAACTGCCCGACGAGCGGCTGCAGCGCCTCCGGCATACGGTCCACCGCGGCACAGTCAACCACCACCAGCAACCCGGCGCGCGGATCAACCGCATCGGTAGGAGTCAAATCCGCCACACCCTCGAGCACGGCAGCCACACCGATCTCATCACGGTCAAGCGCCACCTGGACGTGCTTGCCCGCATGCCGCAGGCACCCGGCCAGTGCCAGCGCCGATCCGAGGGCATCGCCATCGGGCCGGACATGAGCCGTTATGACGATCCTTTTTACCGCGTCCAACCGCGCCAGAACCGGCGCCATGGGGTTATGGAGAGTCTCGTTCATTTGAAAGACGCGGCCAGTCTAGCACAAGCGCCGGGAAAATGGAATGGAACTGGGAGGAGAGGGTTCAGGGTTCAGTGGGCAGTGGCAGGGACGATTATTGCGACCACACAGTGGCTCGCAATTTAGAGGGTAAAAGCGCTGCGCTGCCCTTTCGCCGCCCAGTGGCACACCTTGTCTCCACACCTTGTCGGCTACGCCTCGTCGCCGCACTCCGTCCCTACCCTTTGTCGAAAGCGAAAGGAGTAAGCGGGCGGATGAAGCGTACCGTTTAAGAATGGGTTTAAGTGGATGCTTCGCTCTTGCTCTTGCACTTAATCCCACACTTCATCGGCACGCTTTTCTAACTAAAGGACGCAAGGATGAACAGGCAAACGCATATGGGTATGCACCGTTATCAGAGCTACGGCTGGCTGCGCGGCTTCAACCTCATCCCGTCATGGGGCGCCAGGATCGAGCAGGCCTGGTGGGACTACAACCCGGCGCGTTTCCGCGAGGAGGTGGCGCTGGCCACACAAACGCACGCCAACTGCATCCGCTTGTGGATCGAGTTCCCGGCATGGATGGCAGACCCCGACGGCGTGTGCGGCTCCTTCATGGACGCAGTGACGGCTATCGGCGAACTTGGCATGAAGACCATGCCCTGCCTGTTCAACCGCTGGCACGACAGGGACTACGATTACGGGGGAACCTACAACGAGGATTTGTACCGTAACATCGAGCCGCGGCTCGAATATGTCCGTGCCCTTGTGACACCCCTGGTTGCAGATGAGCGCATCCTGGCCTGGGACTTGTGCAACGAGCCGGCAACTTGCCGGTTGGACGACCCCATCGCGGGTCGCGAGATCCACTGGCTCAGCCGGGTTGCCGACACCGTGCGGCGTGCCGGCGCACAGCAGCCGATCACGATCGGCACGTACCATAGCGGCGACAACATGGATATCTTCGCACCGCTATGCGACGTGCTATGCTGCCACCCCTACGGCCGCACGCCCGAACAGTTGGCCGAAATGATTGCCGTCTGTACCGCCGTCCAGCAGAAACACGGCAAGCCGATGCTCTCCAACGAAACGGTTCCCGGCTGCCTTGACGATATCAAGCGCGCCGAGTGTGCCCGATGGACAATCCGGATGATGGAGGAAGCGGGCTTCGGCTGGATGGGCTGGGGCATGCGCGAGGGCCGGGCTATCTCCACCCGGCGCGACCGCTACGACGGGAACGGCATCGACGGCCAGGGTTTCCACGCCTGGTTCAATGCCGATGGGACGCTGCGTGCCGGTCTGGAGTTTCTGACGGAAAGGCCGGCGTTGCCTGCGCCCTGGGAATGATATCCGAATTTGCCGGCAGCTTTGTCGAAAGCGACAAGATAGCCGGTGGGTTTTCGTCCTCAAGCCCCGGCACTGCCGGTACTGCCGGTACTGCCGGTGGCTGGCGCCTGTACCGAACCACCCCGCCCGCCCCCCGGCACAAGCTCGCGGTACAGGAAAAGCGCCAACGGCGCGCCCCATCCCAGCCCAGGGTGAAGCCCTGGGAAACCGAGGCAAATACCAATGAGGGCTGAAAGCCCGCGCTATCAGGTAGCGGATAGGCGCCTTCTTCCATGATTATATGCCGCCCCTTCAGGGCTAGTCATTTTTTTGACCATTCCCCAGGGCGTTGCCCTGGGCTGGCATATCGTGCCCCCTCAGGGCTTGTAGCAACTCTGTCGCTTTGTCGGTAACTTTGTCGCCTTCGTCGAAAGAATCGAAAGAATCGATGGATTCGATTCTTTCGGATATTCTTTCGATTCGCTCGACCACCCCCACCTCGCGACGCCGTCGACACTGCCTACTGCCTACTGCCTACTGCCTACTGCCTACTGCCTACTGCCTACTGCCTACTGCCACTGCCACTGCCTACTGCCACTGCCTACTGCCCCGTCTCCTGTCTGCCCGGACGAGGCGCATGAATCGCAAATCGTCAGCGCTACTGACGATTTGCATTGCAAAATCACTTTGGCACTGCCATAATGCAGTCATGAAAAGGGATGTCATCAAGCGTCTTCTCTCCCTTCCAGAATCTGGCGCGTGACGCCGGTATCTCGCGAAACACGGTTACCTCATACTTCTCAATCCTCACGCACACACTGCTGGGCTCGATGCTGCCGGCATGGCAGCCTCAAATCAAGGTGCGTGAGCGGACGTATCCAAAATTCTACTGGTTCGATTGCGGCGTGGCACGCGCGGCGGCGGGCCTGCTGGACGATCCGCCGGACCGCGCATGGCTTGGACATGCGCTGGAGACCTATATTTTGCACGAATGCCGGGTGAGAAACGCCGTGTCCGGACAGGCGCGCGGCTTTTACTACTACGGTCTTCCGTCCGGCGGCGAGATAGACCTGATCATCGAGACCAGACGGCCGCAGCCCGAACGCCCCGCACGCGTCATCGCCGTTGAAATCAAGTTAGCGGAGAAGTGGGAGCGCAAATGGGAGCGCACCATCCGCGACCTCGCGGCAACGCATCGTGTGGAGGTCGAACGCATGATCGGCGTCTATACCGGCACGCGCACCTACCACATGGACGGGTTCGACGTCATGCCTGTCGGCACGTTCGTCAACGAACTGCACGCCGGCCGGTTGTTCTAAAAGGCGGCACGGAAGCGACGATAGGGCGCAAACGAAGGCGTGAAGAAGGCAGGACGAGCCGTCCCCGTCACGCCGCTACGCGGTGTGACCGGCGAGCCGCACACACGCGGCTTGTTTCGATTGAATCGAAAGAATCGATGGATTCGAATGATTCGATTCGCTCGACTCGCTCGATTCTATCGGTTCTTTCGACCACCCACTTGGAACTCAGCGGCATGGATGGCGAACGCTACCGCCGGGGACGGCGGGCTCCAGTTTCCGTCTTCCCCGTTCGCTTCAGATGCGCTTAATGGGGCCCGCGGTCTCCGCGGCGTGCTGGGAAGCGCATGGGGCGGCGAACGCTACCGCCGGATATGGCTGGCGCACTTAAACCCTCTCTTAAACTCACACTTAAACGGAACGCTTAAACCATCCGCTTACTCTCACGCATTCGATAATAATGGGACAAATGAGACGTCGGGGACACAGGGGACGCAGGTGTGGGGACAAGGTGCGGTCTCTGGATCATTCCAAATGCCTACTGCCACTTCCCCTGTCCCCTGTCTCCTGTCCCCTGCCACTGCCTACTGTCACTGCCTACTGCTGCTGCCACTAGAAAATCTGGCATTCCATCTGCGGGGCGGGCATGGTATGCTATATGGTTTCAGGAACAGACTCCTATGGACAAGCATTACGATCCTGCCCTGATTGAGCAGAAATGGTACACATGGTGGGAGCAGAATGGCTGCTTCACCGACTCCCCCGAACGTGGCGGTGAGCCCTATAGCGTCGTCATTCCCCCGCCGAACGTCACCGGTATCCTGCACATGGGGCATGCCCTTAACAACACCATCCAGGACATCCTCGTCCGCTGGCGGCGCATGCAGGGACGCAACACGGTCTGGGTTCCGGGCACCGACCATGCCGGTATCGCCACGCAGAACGTCGTCGAGAGGGCGCTGCGCAAGGAAGGCACCAGCCGCCGCGAGCTCGGCCGCGAGGCCTTTGTCAAGCGCGTCTGGGAGTGGCGCGGCGAGTACGGCGGCACGATCGTGCGCCAGCTCCGGCGCCTCGGCGCGAGCTGCGACTGGTCGCGCGAGCGCTTCACCATGGACGAGGGGCTCAGCGCGGCGGTGGCCGAGGTCTTCTGCCGACTCTACGACGAGGGACTGATCTACCGCGGCCACTACATCGTCAACTGGTGCCCGCGCTGCCACACGGCACTGGCCGACGAGGAAAGCGAGCACCAGGACACCAAGGGCCATCTCTGGCACATCCGCTACCCCATCGAGGGCGGCGGCTTCGTCACCGTCGCCACGACGCGTCCCGAGACAATGCTCGGCGACACGGCCGTGGCCGTCAACCCGAAGGACGAGCGCTACAAGGATCTGCTGGGACGCAAGGTGATCCTGCCGCTGCTGAACCGTCCCCTGCGCGTGGTGGCCGACGACTACGTCGACCCCGCCTTCGGTACCGGCGTGGTCAAGATCACCCCCGCCCACGACCCAAACGACTTCCTGGTTGCCCAGCGTCACGATCTCGAGGCCATCGACGTGATGGAGGGTGACGGTACAATGAGCGCGGCGGCAGGGCCCTATGCGGGGCTCGACCGCTTCGCCTGCCGCAAGCAGATTGTGGCGGATCTCGAGGCGCAGGGCCTGCTGGAGAAGATCGAGGATCATCAGCATGCCGTGGGCCACTGCTACCGCTGCGACACCATCGTCGAGCCGCGCCTCTCGAAGCAGTGGTTCGTGCGCATGAAGCCGCTGGCGGAGCCGGCCATCGAGGCGGTGCGCTCGGGCCGCGTGCAGTTTGCCCCGGCGCGCTGGGAGAAGGTCTATTTCGAGTGGATGGAGAACATCCGCGACTGGTGCATCTCGCGCCAGATCTGGTGGGGGCACCGCATCCCCGTCTTCACCTGCGGCGCCTGCGGCCACGAGTGGGCCGCGCGCCGGACGCCGGAGGCCTGTCCGAAGTGCCGCGCCACCAGCATCTCGCAGGATGAGGATGTGCTCGACACCTGGTTCTCGTCCTGGCTCTGGCCCTTCAGCACGCTCGGCTGGCCGGAGAAGACTGAGGATCTCAAGTTCTACTACCCCACCAGCGATCTGGTGACCGCCCCGGACATCATCTTCTTCTGGGTTGCGCGCATGATCATGGCCGGGCTCAAGTTCATGGGCGATGTGCCCTTCACCCGCGTCCACATCCACGGCGTCGTCCGCGACGGCCAGGGGCGCAAGATGAGCAAGAGCCTCGGCAACTCGCTCGACCCGCTCAAGATCATCGAGACCACCAGTGCCGACGCGCTGCGCTTCAGCATGATGATGATCACCGCGCTGGGCCAGGACGTGAAGATCGACATGAAGGACTTCGAGATCGGCCGCAACTTCGGCACGAAGCTCTGGAATGCCGCGCGCTTCATGAACCTGCACATGGCCCCGGCACCGGATATCGACTGGCACGCCGCCGCGCGCGGCGCGCCGCAGCTCGATCCCGCGCTGCTCACGGACGACGACCGCCACCTGCTGGCGCGGCTCGACGCCACCGTGGTTGCCGTAACGGACAGCCTCGACAAGCTCCGCTTCCAGGACGGCGCCCGCGCGCTCTACGACTTCCTCTGGAGCGCCTACTGCGACTGGTATCTCGAATACGCCAAGAGCGACCTCTCCGGCGACGATGCCGCCCGCCGCGGGCAGGTGCTGCGCATCATGACCCACCTCTTCTCGAAGGGGCTGCGTCTGCTCCATCCCTTCATGCCCTTCCTGACCGAGGAACTCTGGCACGCCATGGGCTACGGTACGGAAGAGGAGACGATCATGAAGGCCGAGTGGCCCACCCCCTTCACGGCGGAGGAGACGGCGGCCTGGGGCCTGAGTGCCGGGGTGACCGACTTTGTCGAGTCCAAGCACGAGCTTATCAGTGCCGGACGCGCGCTGCGCGCCGAGTACGGCATCGCGCCGGGGCGCCTGGTGCGCTATGTGGTGGTCGCGCAAAGCGGGGAGATCGCCGCACGTCTGCGGGAGGGAGTCGCCCCGCTGGCCGCGCTGCTGCGCGCCGAAACGGTCGAGATCGGCACGGAGGCCAATACCCGCGGCATGCCGGGCAGCATCGTCAAGCTGGGCGCCATCCACCTGCCGCTGGCCGGCCTGGTTGATATTCCCGCCGAGGTCGAGCGCGTCAAGGGCGAGATCGCCAAGAGCCGCGGGCTGCTGGCGGGGGTCGAGGCCAAGCTTGGCAACGAGGGTTTCGTCGCGCGCGCGCCGGCAAACGTCGTCGAGCAGCAGCGGACGCGGCGTGAAGAGCTGCTGCATGAGATCGCCCGGCTCGAGAAACTGGCCGGCATGCTGGCCGACATGGACTAGACGCATGGAAGAGCACCCCACCATCCTCGGTTCGCCGGGCGAGCGCGCCCGGTTCAGCGGTCTGCTGCGTGCGGCCCTGCCGCTGGGAGCCATGCTGGTGCTGTGCGGCTATGCGTTAGGCGCGCTCAACCCCTGGCAGGCCGGAATGTCCACCGCCGCCAAGGGTGCCATTGTCCTGCTGCTGGCAGCGGGGATCTTCTTCGCCACCGCCGCCACGCAGGGGCGCGTCAATGCCTTCTTCAAGGGGGCGCGCGGCGAGGAGCATGTGGCGGGCGTACTCGCGACGCTGCCCGCCGCCTATACCGTGCTGCATGGCGTGGTGCTCGGTCAGGGCGGACTCTGGCGCGGGCGCAACGTCGACCACATCGTCGTCGGCCCCACGGGCATCACCATTATCGAGACCAAGAACTGGCGTGGCCGCGTCTCCCTCGCGGCAGGGCGCCTGACGGTCAACGATACCGACCCCACACGCTCGCCGATCAACCAGGTGCGGGCCGAGGCGCGCAATCTGGCGGAGTGGCTTGCAAAGAGTGTGCCGGATGCCCCGCCCATCCGTCCACTGATCTGCTTTGTCGGCGATTCTTTCGACGAGGGGCTGCGTGTCATCGACGAGATCACCATCTGCAACTCCGCCCGGCTGGTCGAGGCCATCGTCTCGGCACCCGGCACTAAATTCGACAAGAACATCCTGAACCGCGTGGTTGAGCGGCTCGCACAACAGGTATAACCCGCACGCCATGATTAAGTCACGCATACGCTTTTTAACACTCATCGCCCTGCTGATCGCAGGCCTGCCGGTGCTGGCGGAGCCTGCCCGGCCATCCACCAATACGCCGGCCGCGAAGCCATTGGAGCCGCTGCCGCACTATACCTACGTGACGCGCATCGTCAGCCGTCTGCTGCCCAACGTCCACCTGATGCAATATCCGCTCGACGACACCATCTCCATGCGGGCCTGGACAAACTATCTGGCATTCCTAGACTACGACCGCGCCTATTTCCTGCAGGAGGATATCGACGAGTTCGCCGCCTCGCGCACCACTCTCGACGATGATGTGCGCATGGGCGACCTCAGCTTCGCCTACAAGGTCTTCGCGCGCTTCCGGCAGCGTCTGGCCGAGCGCCACGAGTATGTCGGGATCCTGCTGGACAAGGGGTTCGACTTCTCGCAGACCGAGTACTACCAGTGGAAGCGCAAGGATGCGCCCTGGCCGGCCAACCGCGCGGAGCAGGACGA
>JAAYLN010000199.1 GCA_012521875.1 Lentisphaerota bacterium
GTCGAGTGCCGGGGAAGCTCTCGCAAAGGCGCGCAAGCGCAGGTGGGGCGACTCCGTCCCGGCTAGCCGCAGCGCTGGAGTGTGATAATGTGGGGCAGACATTCCTGTCTGCCCTCGTGTACGCGCGCAGACAGGAATGTCCGCGCCACTCTGGTGCAGCTCCCGCAATGGCGGATAGGTGGCTGAATGGGCGGGGTTGGCGTTACAGTGCCCTATATGCGGCTCGCCGGTCACACCGCGTAGCGGCGTAACGGGGACGGCTCGCCCTACAAAAATATTCTGCGCGAATCTACGCACATGCGCCTGCGAAGCAGGACATCTGCGGTTAAAACTTTTCGCGGCTTCGTGCCTTCGCGTGAGCTTTACCTGTCGTGTTCGACAAAGCGTAGGGACCAAGTGCGACGACGAAGCGTATCCGACAAAGTGTGGAGACAAGGTGTGGAGACAAGGTGCGCGAAGCACCCGCTCCAAACCCTCTCTTAATCCCTCTCTTAATCGGCACGCTTAAACCACCCGCTTAATCTTTCGCTTTCGACAAAGGCGACAAAGTTTCCGACAAAGCTCGCGACACAGTGGCGTCTCTCACCTGTTCCTACTGCCTACTGCCACTGCACACTGCCTACTGCCGCCGCCCCGCTCCGGGGCAGCGGCAATGCGCGCCCAGCCGCGTCCAGAGGGCGCGCCAGGCGCCGGGCGGCTCGGCCGTGAGATCCACACGTGCCTCGGTCAGGCCCGCCGCGCGCAGTTCCTCAAGCTGCCCGAGCCGCTGCAGTGGCTCGGCCGCGCGCGTGAGCCAGCGGCCATCCTCTTCGGTCACCTCGAAAAGCTGCCCGCGATGATCCTGCAGCCCGAACGCCGTACCGCCGGCCTCTGACGGTACGACGGGGCGCGTCGCGGAGATGAAGAGCGGGGGACGCTGATAAACCGGAAGAATCAGGCGCGGTGCCGGATGACCCGCCAGCGAGGCCAGCGTCTCCGCATCCGCCTCGGCAGGCGCGACCACGCCCTCGAAGCCGAGATCGCCCATTTGACGCAAGGCCAGGCGGTTGAGTCCGTAGAGCGCGCCGCCGGCCGTCAGCGAGAGGGGCTGTACCGCAAGGCGCCGCAGCAGATGCAGGCCCGCCAGTCCTCCGCACTCCCAGCGCTGCCAGCCGCGCTCCAGCAGCCGTGCGACCGCCGCCTCGACGGCGCGCGCCTCGTCGCCATCATGGAAGATCAATGGCAGCGCCCAGCGGATCGCCGCCTGCGGCATGGCCGCCTGCCAGGCCGCGCCCAGCTCCGCCAGATCCGCGGTCGTGGCACGGGCATCCTGCCCGTGTTCCATGGGCGGAACGCCCATGCCACGGGGAGTTGTGCCAGCGCCTCCCGCGGCACAATCGGCCACGCGCAGTGCCAGCACCAGCTCGGTGGCACCCCCGAACGCCACGGGCGGTGACGCGACCGGCACCTTTACCGAAACCCGCCACGGTGATCGCGCTACCGGTGTGGGGGGGGCGCACGACGCCACCTCGGCGGCCAGCAGCGCCTGCCGTCCGGCCTGCTCTGCGGCGCGGCGGGCCGCGAGCCGGCTATCGAGCTGCTCCAGCATCTGCCGCCGCAGATTGTTGAGTAGCGAGGGGGCCGCGTAGCGACCGTCGGGATCGTCGAGCGCAAGGTCCGCCAGCTCCCACCCGCTTTCGCCCAGGCGCCCGAAGGCCTTGCGTACCGCCAGGGGTGTCTGTTCCGGCTGGCGGGCCGGTTCGAGCGGCTGCGCCGCCTCCAGCGTGACCGCGAGATCCGGCCGGGCGACCGGCGTGCCCGTGACCCTCACCCCGTCGGCACTGAGCGTCAGCGCGACCCGCAGCGGCTCGGCGACACGGCAGTCGCGCTCGTGCGGCAGGCGCAGCGCGTAGCGCCGCTGCACGGCCTGCGAGGCGGAGCAGAAGACGGGGGCACCGACGGGTAGCGGCGGGGCGTCGTCCGGCAGGGCGATCTCGACGCGGCTGCCGGACGGGACGGACACCTCGAGGCGAGAGCGCCCGGCCAGGCGCATCTGGGCAATGCCGAAGCCGAAGGGGCGTCCGCCACTGGGCAACTCCACCTGCAGCCCATCGTGCTTTTCCAGCGCGCGCGTGGTGGCCAGCACCAGCCAGCGGGCGGATGTACCGCGCTCGCGGCGCACGGCGGCCACGGTACCGACCGGTGTACCGCGATGGCCGACGGCCAGGGCATCGATCACCTCTTCCGGCGGCTGCGGGCCGTCGAAATGGAGCCGCGTCCAGGGGCGGCTGAAGATCGAGCGCAGATCGGCGACGGCCTCGGCGGTCTCCGCTGCGGGCAATGTACCGTCAAGCCGGCGACGGTACACGTCGGTCACGGCCGCGACGTAGAGGGGGCTCTTCATGCGCCCCTCGATCTTGAGGCTGGCAATGCCGGCCTGGCGGAGTTCGCCGAGGCGGTCGAGCAGCGCCAGATCGCGCATGGAGAAGGGATAGCCGGGGCTTGCCCCGGCACCGGTGGCGGTGAAGCGTCCGCGGCAACTGTAGGCGCACTGGCCGCGGTTGCCGCTGCGTCCGGCCTGCAGGGCGGAGAAGAGGCAAAGGCCGCTGTAGGCGTAGCAGAGCGCGCCGTGGACGAAGACCTCGATCTCGATCGGGCTCTGGCGCGTGAGCGCGGCGACCGCCGCGAACGGCAGCTCGCGCGCCAGCACGACGCGCGTGAAGCCAAGCTCCCCGAGCGCCAGGACGCCCTCGAGGCTATGTACCGCCATCTGCGTGCTGGCGTGCAGCGGCAGGTGCGGGAAGCAGCGGCGCACCAGGTGGACAACCGCCAGATCCTGGACGATGAGACCGTCCACGCCGGCCTCGGAGCCGGTCGCCAGCGTATCGAGCACCGAGGGCAGCTCGTCGTCGCGGACGAGCGTGTTGACCGTGAGATATACCGAGCGGCGCGGCGTGAGCCGGTGGGCATGCTGCACGAGGCGGGCGAGGGCCGCGGCGTCGAGGTTGACGGCGTCGGCGCGCGCCGAGTGGCGCGGCAGGCCGAGATAGACGGCATCGGCCCCGTACTGCAGGCCCGCGCAGGCGGCCTCGAAGGAGCCGGCCGGCGCCAGCAGTTCCGGCTGCCGTGCGGGGGCGCTGGTCTGGGATACCCCCAGCCGCTCTCTCTCTCGTTTTTGACAAAGCGTAGGGACAAAGTGTGGAGACGAAGTGTATCTCTGACCCATTCCAACTGCCTACTGCCACTGCCTACTGCTACTGCCGCCGCCCCGCTCCGGGGCAGCGGCGTTACTCAACACTCCACCCCCGGCTGCGCGGGCCAGCCCGCATCCATGCCATGGCGCACGCAGGCGATATCGCTGACGGTGTCGGCCAGCGCGACCAGTGCGGGGGCGGCCTGCCGTCCCGTGAGGAACACGATCTTGCCCGCCGGCGCGATGCGGACGGCGGCGACCACGTCGGCGGCATCGAGCAGGCCGAGGGAGACGGCACAGCAAATCTCGTCGAGGACGACCATGTCCGGTTCCGGCGCCTGCAGACGCTCGCGGGCGAGTTCCAGGCCGCGCTGCGCCGCCGCGCGGTGGCGCTCGAGATGCGCGGGGGATGGGTTGCGCACGAAGCCGCAGCCGCAGAAGTGTACCTCGACCTCCGGGAAGCGCGCCAGTGCGCGGTTCTCGCCGGTGTCGCGGTCACACTTGATGAAGTGGATAAGGGCTACCCGCATACCGTGCCCGGCGGCGCGGAGCACCATGCCGAGCGCGGAGGTGGTCTTGCCCTTGCCGTCACCGGTCAGCAGGATCACACGTGGCTTGGCGGGCGGCATGGTTGGTCATCCGATGCGGGCAAGGGTTCCCGGCAGGCCATGGCGGCGGCCGACGGGCGTGATGGCGACGCTACGGTCGAGGAGCAGTTGCCGCAGGGAGGTGGCGGGATCGCCCTCGCCGAGGTCGGCCTCTATGAGCGAGGCGTACCGGCCGGCGACGGCCTCCTCGCCGGCACGGGGCAGCGGATCGGAGCCGTAGAGCAGGCGCAGGCCCTTTTTGCGGGCGCGGCGCATGAGCCGCGGCTGGCCCCAGAAGGCGGGGCGCAGGGCGCTGTCGCAGACCAGCAGGCTGCCGGGTTCCGCGGCGTCGATCATGGCACGCACGGCGCGGCTGCGCGGAAAGAGCCACTTGCCGAGGCCCCAGGCCAGTGCCGGCAGGGCGCCCGCCTCGCGCAGGCGGCGGTTGGTTTCGGCGAGGGACAGTCCGTCGGGTATTTCGGCCTCGGTGAAGAGGCCCAGCAGCTCGACACGCTCGCGGGCGGCGATCTGGCGCGCGGCGATCAGCAGGATCTCGCGCTGGCCGTCGTACATGAGGCAGGTGCCGGGCGCGGGGTCGGGCGCGCGCTGCCAGCGCTGTCCCAGGCGCGTGGTGATCGCGAGCATACGGCCGAGGGTCTTTTGCGCCTCGCGGAGCATGACGAATGCGGCACAGGTGGAGGCGTCGGGTGCCAGGCGTGCCGCCTGGTCGGCAAAGGCATCGAAGAAGCTGTCGCGGTCGTAGGCGGAGTAGAAATGGAGGTGGGCGTCGAGGAAGATCATGGAGTCTGGCTGGCGGCAATCTGCTCCTCGATAAGCCCGCTCATGTCGTTGGCGATCGCCGCAGCAGCGACGCGGATGGCGTTGAAGATGGCGCGATGGGTCGCCGCCCCGTGCGTGACGACGCAGGCGCCCGGCACGCCGAGAAGCACGGCTCCGCCGTAGAGTTCCGGATCCATGCGGCGCTTCATGGCCCTGAGCGCGCCCTTGAGCAGCAGGGCGCCCAGAAGGCGGATGGGATCACGGCGGAACTCCTCCTTCATCCAGGCACCGATGGCGTGGGCGGCGCTCTCGGTGGTCTTGAGCACGACGTTGCCGACGAAACCGTCGCAGACGATGACATCCGTCTCGCCCGTGAAGAGGTCATGCCCCTCGACATTGCCGCGGAAGTTAATCTGGCGGCAGGAGTGCAGCAACTGGAAGGCCCGCTTGGTCATCTCGTTGCCCTTGCCATCCTCGGTGCCGATGCTCAGCAGGCCCACGCGCGGATTCTCCCGGCGCAGGACGGCTCTGGCATAGGCGCTGCCCATGATGGCGAACTGCACGAGCCAGTGGGCATCGCAATCCATGTTGGCGCCGGCATCGATGAGCACCATCGGCCTGGCGGCGCGGGTAGGCAGCACGCAGGCGATGGCGGGGCGCTCGACGCCCTTGATGCGCCCGAGTCGGAAGAGGGCGGCGGCCGAGAGGGCACCGGAGTTGCCGGCCGAGACCATGGCCCTGGCCTCGCCCGACTTGATGATATCCATGCAGCGGCTGAGGGAGTTGTCGCGCTTGCGCCGCACTGCCGCGGCGGGCGCCTCGCCCATGTCGATAGACTCCGAGGCGTGAACCAGCGCCAGATGCTCGCCCAGTTCCGCCCGGTTCTTCTCCAGTTCGGCGCGGATGAGCGGCTCCTGGCCCACCATCATGATCTGCGCGATGCCCTTCAGCTCACCGATGCGTTGGGCGGCCTCGATACACCCCCTGACCGTCTCGGCCGGAGCGTGATCGCCACCCATGATATCGACCGCTATGCGCATGCTTTCCACCTCCGCCCCCTTTCGGAGGCCTGATGCCTGGTAACACGGATCAAGCCCGACCCCCTCGCCTGGCGGTAATCAGGCCGGAGCGGCATAGAGCTAGTCGGCCTTGATCGTAAGAACCTGCTTGCCGCGGTAGTACCCGCAGGCGGGACAAACCCGGTGCGCCTGACGAGGTTCACCACAATTAGTGCACGAACTAACCTGCGCGACCTCGGCCTTGATCTGGCCGCGGCGCTGACGCACGCGCATCTTCGACTTTTTGCGTTTCGGTACTGCCATCTTCCAGACTCCATCGGATCGCGGCGCGCGCCCGCGCGCCTACGCATCCGTTAAACTCCCACCATCGTACACCGGCCAAACCGGACAATCTAAACTACCAGATCGTCCAGAGCACCCCAGCGGCCATCTTCCTCCGGCTTGCAGCCGCAGGGCCCCTGATTCAAATCGGCACCGCACCGGGAGCACAGCCCCCGGCACTCCGTCCGGCAAACCGGATGGTTGGGAAAAGTGAGTATGATACCTTCCCTAATATCAGGGGTCAAGTCCACGAAAAGGTTTTCGCCTATGGCAATCGAGAAGGTCACGCGCCGGTCGACGCTCTCCCAGTCGAAGACGCGGTTGCAGCGCACGCAGGTGCAGCGGAACGGCTGGGTCACGCTCCCGCGCACCAGCAGCTCATCGTCGAGCCGCTGGATGAAGAGATCGTAGCGGATGTCGCCTGCGGGGACGATCAGCTCCTCATCCGGGCCTAGTTCCAGCACACCGGCCGGTATCTCGCCCGTGAACTGCTCGCCGTCGCGCGCCAGCCGCTCGATATCAACGATCAAAGGCGCCGCTGACATCGGCCCGCCCTCCCGGCGCATCCAGCCGCTGCTCGGGATGCGCCTCCATGAACCGGATAACGTGCCGCTGCACGCTGGCCGGCACGAAGCTGCTGGTGTCGCCGCCGTAGCGGGCGATCTCGCGCACGGTGCTGGCCATGACGTAGCTGTGCTCCTCCTGCGGCATCATGAAGAAGGTCTCGAGCTCCGGCTCCAGCCGGCGGTTGATCAGCGCCATCTGGAACTCGTACTCGAAGTCGGAGTAGGCCCGTAATCCGCGGATGACGACGTTGGCCTGGTTGCGGCGGCAGAAGTCAACCAGCAGGCAATCGAGCGGCTCGACCGACACGTTGGGCATGTCCTGTATTGCCTCACTGATCATCTCCATGCGCTCATCAAGGCTGAACATGCTGTTGCCCTTGGTGGAGAACGCCGCCACCGCGACGATCAGGCGCGGGAAAATACGGTTTGAACGCTTGATTAAATCAAAGTGTCCGCTGGTGAGGGGATCGAAAGTCCCCGGATAGACTGCCATTCTGTTCATCATGATAAGTGCTCCATGCACTGGCCGATCACCAGCCGCGTGCGTCCATAGACGCGATCCCGCAGCAGACGCCAGCCCGGCAAGGCATCCACCGGCGACTGCCGCGGCATTTCGGCGATAAAAAGCCCGCCGACCGCCACGATCCTATCCCGTGCCACCTGTACCGCCAGTTCCGCCAACCCCTTCTCGCGCGTCTGCGAATAGGGCGGGTCGGCGAAGATTATGTCGGCAGCCAGACCGCGGCCACCCGACTGCAACCAACGCTCGACGGGACAGCAGACCACCTGCTGCCCCTCACCGGCCAATGCGACGACATTGGCCAGCGTGGTGCGGTAGACCACGCGGTCGCCCTCGACCCAGATAACCTGACCGGCACCCCGGCTGAGAGCCTCGAGGCCGACCGCACCGCTACCTGCGTACAGGTCAAGGAAGCGTGCGCCGGGCAACTCAGCCCTTAGCATCGAGAACAGTGCCTCGCGGACGCGATCCTGCGTTGGCCGCACGCGATCGCCGCGCGGGACACCGATTTTCCGTCCGCGGTATATCCCGCCTGTGATCCGCATGGGCCCGATTATACCTCAAGCAGGCTTATGCCCGCAACATAACAGTTGCGCACACGGGTAACCGGCTGGCCGGCTGGCTGCGCGCGGTGTGATAAACCGCCAAGACGCCAAGAACGCCAAGGGGAACCGCGAATGGGCGCGGGTGGATCGTGGTGTTTTTAAACCGCGAAAAACGCGAAAAGCGCGAAAATGGATTAAGCGGGTGGAGTGTGCCGTTTAAGAGTGAGGCTCTTGCAAAACCGCTCGTGGCATGGGCGTCCCGCCCATGGACGGATCACGGGCAGGATGCCCGTGCCACGTGCCTGCAGGGGTTTTGCAAGAGTCTCATAGGTCAGTCAGGCCACTTTTATCAAGTGTCCAGAATTGCTATATCATCATCAATCTTGCTGTCCGCGACCGCTTATTTTATGTCAGGCAAGCAGCCTGCGAATGCAACCGCCGCAAGGGCGCGAGGTAATGGCCGGCGTCGTAGGCGCGGTGCGCCCCACAACTCCAATGTGGATCGCACCCGGAAACCATTGTCATTGAGGACAAGGTGTGGGGACAAGGTGTTGTTGCGCGGAGCACCCACTCTAAACCCTCTCTTAAACTTACTCTTAATCGGCACGCTTCATCCACCCGCTTAATCTTTCGCAGCGCAAGGGCAGCGCAGCGCTTTTACCCTCTAGATTGCGAGCCACTGAGTGGTCGCAATAATCGTCCATCCAAATAACGCCCCTGCGCCCTGAAGGGGCGCGACATGCCAGCCCAGGGCAACGCCCTGGGGAAAGGCCGAAATTATCATTTAGCCCTGAATGGGCGCGACATAGAGAACACCCATGGCCCAATCTCTATCCTGAAGCGGTATTGTGTGGACGACGACGAGCGATATGTATGGGATTGAACAAAGTGTTATCACACTAAACTATGTCACGCCCTTTCAGGGCTTGTAAATATAACGCTTCTATCCCCAGGGCGTTGCCCTGGGCTGGTATATCTTGCCCCTTCAGGGCTGCCGTTAGCGCACAAATCATCTGGTTGCCAGGAACGGCTAAGCGGTAGCACGATGCCATGCCCTTCGAGACAATGGTACCTCTCTACCCAAGGCTAGTACATTGGTGCATCGTATTTTGCTGTGTTACAAGTGCAACAATGTACTAGGGGATCATCCTAGGCTGGGATAGGGCGCGCCGTTGGCGCTTTTCTCTGTTTGCGGCTCGCCGGTCATGCCGCGTAGCGGCGTGACGGGGACGGCTCGCCCTACCTTCCGCTTGCTGTACAAGCCGCACTTGCCCACCCTGTAGCGGAGTGCTAACATGTATTGCAGCACGTGCTTCGGTACAAAACATGCGCACCGCGCGGGAGCAGGACGGAAAAGCAGAATGGCGACATCAACCTTGACAAGGGCAAAGAAGAACCGGGCGGACGAGTTCTATACCCAAATGCCCGATATCGAGGCGGAGTTGCGCCACTATCGCAGCCAGTTCGAGGGCAAGTCCGTCCTGTGCAACTGTGACGATCCGTACGAGAGCAATTTCTTCAGGTACTTTGCGCTCAACTTCAATTATCTCGGCCTCCGCAAGCTGGTCGCCACCTGCTACGCAGGCTCATCCGTGATGCAGACGGAGCTCCCCCTTTTCGATATACCCAGCGTGGCTGAGGCCGATGCCGCCGCAAGGTTGCCCTATAAGATCGAAATTTCGGAGGTCGTTGACACGAATGCCGATGGCGCGGCCGACCTCGTCGATGTCGCGCACCTGCTGCGGAGCCGGAAGAACGTGCTGACGATCCTCGAAGGAGATGGCGATTTCCGCTCACCGGAATGTGTTGAGTTGATGAAGCAGGCCGATATCGTCGTCACCAATCCGCCCTTCTCGCTGTTCCGCGAATTCATGGCGCAGTTGATGGCGCTCGATAAGAAGTTCCTTATTATCGGAAGCAAGAATGCTATTACTTATTTGGACATTTTCAGTTTGATCAAAGAGGATAAGTTGTGGATGGGGCATGGGTTTCCCAATGGTAATGCCTTTTTCCGTGTTCCTGATGCTTATGATCGGGAATGGGCGGCAGGTGTTTTTGACCAAACAACAGGCTTGGTTAAATTCAGAAATGTAAGCTGGTTTACCAATCTTGACGTTTCGAAGCGCCACGAGTTTCTGACCCTTTACCGCAACTACACGCCGGAGGAGTATCCGCGATACGCCAACTACGATGCTATCGAAGTTTCGAAGGTTTCAGAAATCCCTTGTGACTATGACGGCGAGATGGGCGTGCCCATCACGTTTCTGGACAAGTACAACCCCGATCAGTTTGAAATTATCGGGAGCAGCCGGTTCCTCGGGCGCCCGATGTCCGAAATAGCGCCCAAGGGAACGTACGTCGCCGGGGGCATACGGTTCTACCTTCCGAAGGGGGACGGCACCTACCGACGTCTGTACGACCGCATTGTCATCCGACGGAAAAAGAGGAGTGCGAAATGAACATCAAGTTGCATGAGATCACGGTTCGTGACGTTGCCGAGGGTTATGTGGACAACGCCGAGGAGGGCGTTGTCGGTTATGGCGGGCGGCTGAACATTCGCCCGAAGTATCA
>JAAYLN010000200.1 GCA_012521875.1 Lentisphaerota bacterium
CCCGGCGTGCTGGAGAACATGGGGGGCTTCGATCACTTTCTGGAGCAGACCGGCGGGACGGCCGTCTACGAGCGGGTAGGGCGCTACCGGCTCCATTACCATGCCGTACCGCCGCCGGGGAAGCTCGCGGTGATCCCGGCGGCGGCTATTGCCTCCATCAGCGACGGCTGCGGCAGGGAGTGGAGGCACGAGTTGACGGACGACAGCGGCGAAACCTGCGTGCGCCTCGGTCTGGACGAGCCCGGCGAGGAGTGTTGTCTGCGGGTGCGATTCCGCGAACCGGTCGAGGTTGCCGGTGTGCGGCTGGTGCCGCGCGGTGCCAATTCGCTCTTCTACTGGTCGGTCGGGGGGGTGCTGCCCGACGACACGCGGCGCCAGTTCTCCGGGCCTCTGGTCCATTCCGGCTACTACTGGTCGGGGCCGCGCTTCTTCCACGGCGGACTGGCGGCGCGCGCCGAACAGCGTTTCGCGCCTGTGGTTGTCAGTGAGCTGGCAATCCGCCTCAAGCTGGCGGAGCGCGAGAAATGGAAAGGCATAGAGACCCTGCAGGTGCTGGCCGCGGATCAGACGCCGCCGCCGGAAGTCGACTTTGCCGCAGCCGCGGAGGTGGTGAAGGCGGCCGGCGTCACGCGCCTGTTTGCCGACCGCTGGGCGGCAAACCAACTGGCCTCGGAACTGCGCGGCGCGGCATGGGTCTCGCGCGAGCCGTCGCTGACCGGGGAGGATCCATGCTGGTGCGCCGCGGTACCCGTGGCGGCGGGCAGTGGCGTGATCGTTGCTCCCGTCGATGCGCCGCATATCCGCGGGGTGCTGGAGCGCGCCGGGATTGCTGCTGATGAGCGCCCTGCAGGAGGACTGGTGCTTTTCCAGTTGTGTGACCTGCCGGTACGAGAGGATGATACTCCTGTCCTCGCGTTCTACGCCGGCCAGCTCTTCTGCACCAGACCATCCGAAACGCACCGCCCCGACGAGCCGTTCGAGGCGTCGTATCTTGACGGCAAGCTCATCCTGCGCGGGATTTCCGAGTGGCATGAATCGGACGGCGCTGAGAGCGGAACGCAGGTCGAGTTCGACTGGAGTGTTACCGCCGAGGGTGTGCCGTCAGAACTGGCGCTCTTCATCCACGGTCTGGATAGCAGGGGACGCATTGCCTTCATGCTCAACGAGCCGTTGCGGCTGGATACTAGCTGGGGGGCACCCCCATGGGGATGCTGCTGCACCACATTACATACGGTGCGTCCGCGGGTGGAGACGGCTGACGGTGGTTACACGCTGGCGATGGGCCTCTTCAAGCCGGGGTTGCACCCGCACCGCCTTGTTCCTGACACCAGAGAGGAGCATTACGCGCGCCGCCTCTTGCTGCCGCACGCCATGGTCCTGAAGCGGCAAGCGCACCACCAGGCCGAATAACCGGCCTGACGGCGCAGGGTAACCGGCTAGCCACGGGAGCGCTTGGAAAAGAACAGCAGGCATCCGCTTTCCGCCCGCGCCGCCGCCCCTGCGGGGCGGCGGTTCCACTAGTCTGAGACACCATCAGCCGCTTGCTCTTCCGCTTTTGACAAAGCGTAGGGACAAAGTGTGGAGACGAAGCGTAGCCGACAAAGCGTGGAGACAAAGTGCGGGGACAAAGTGTAAGTGCGAAGCACACACTTAAACCCGCTCTTAATCTCACTCTTAAACGGCCCGCTTCATCCACCCGCTTCATCCTGCCCGGCTTCGCTCCCGGCTCTGCCGGGTCATTCTCGTTGCGCCGGACCTCCGTGTCCGGCGACTGAAACGGCTTTTGCCAAAGCTAATGAAAGCCCTGAAAGGGCATAACATACCAGCCCAGGGCAACGCCCTGGGGAATGGGCCAAAAATTACTAGCCCTGTGGGGGCGTAACATATTCATGCAATAATACGTATGTATGACGGATGGAAGCCGTTGTCGGTTGGCGTCGGCTGACGTCGAGTTCCGGCAACGCTGCGGCAAAGGTGCGCCAGCACAGGTGGGGCGACGCCGTCCCGGCTAGCCGCAGCGATGGAGAGTGGTATTGTGGGGCAGCTCCCGCAAAGGCGGATAGGTGGTGGGATGGGCGGGGTTGGCGGTACAGTGCCTTGTGTGCGGCTCGCCGGTCACACCGCGTAGCGGCGTGACGGGGACGGCTCGCCCTACCCTGCGGTTCGCTGTACCGTGAGCTTGTTCTGGCGCGTCAGGCGGGGTGGTTCGGTACAGGCACCAGCCAAACTTTAGAACTTTAGAACTTTAGAACTTCCGAACTTTAGAACTTCTTCGCGGCTTCGCGCCTTCGCGTGAGCTTTCCCTGTTGCTTTCGACGAAGGCGACAACGTTGCCGACAAAGCGACAAAAGTGGCGTCTCTGGTCTGCTCCAACTGCCTACTGCCACTGCCTACTGCTACTGCCGCCGCCCCTGCGGGGCGGCTGACCCCTGAACCCTCGCGCCTTTGTGATTCAACTATTTTGAATCGCACTCTGCCCGTGCCCCCCTGTCACCAGCCGATTACCGAATCACCGCGCAGGACGGAGGACGGCGCAGGCTTGATAACGCGCGCCGCTGGCGTTATTATAATCCGCATGTCCCAAGCCCGTCCATACTGCCCAAATGGCCCCCTGACTGCGAAACGCCGGGTGCAACTCGCACTCTTCGGGCTTGCCTTTGTGCTTCTCGCCGGTCTGGCGCGTACGGTGCTGGTCTTTTTGCGCTACATATTGAACGACCCGGTCCAGGACATGAGCCATGCCTGGCTGGTGCCCCTCTTCAGCCTCTATCTGGTCTGGCGCCGCCGCCGGGAGATCGTTGCTGCCGTTGGCGAGCCCTCCCTGATAGGGGCTTTGCTCTGCCTGCCACTGTTGCTGCTGCTATGGATGGGCGAGCGCGGTGACCAGACGCGACTGAGCCAGGTGGCGGTCTATGGCCTGCTCTGGACGTTGCCGTATGCCTTTTTCGGACGGCGCATGGCGCAACTGCTCTTCTTCCCCGTGGCCTTCCTGTTCTTCATGGTGCCGCTCGGTTTCCTCGATTTCTTTACCGTCAGGCTGCGAATGGCGACGGCCTGGATCTCGGCGTTTCTGCTCAATGGGGTCGGTATTCCCGTGCGGCGCGTCGGTACCGGCCTGCACTTCCTGTCCGGCGGGGGCTTCGCGCTGGATGTGGCCGACCCGTGCAGCGGCTTGCGCGCGATCTTTGCCATAGCCACGCTGACCGCCGCCTATGCCTATATGACGCTGAATGTGCGCTGGAAGCAGTGGCTGCTCTTTGCCTGCGCGGTGCCCCTGGCCGTGCTGGGCAATATGGCGCGTATCCTGGCGATTGGCCTGGTGGCGCACTTCTTCGGCGCGGGCACGGCCGATGTCCTGATCCACAAGGGGCTGGGCAACAGCATCCTGCCTATCCTGGTGGCGGTGCCGCTGATGTTGCAGTGCGGAGTCTGGATTGACCGTATCGGTACCCGCGGTGCTAAAAACAAGAATGAGGCCCCGGCCGAGGCGGCCGGAGCGGCTGAGGCGGCGCCCGCCGCTGTTGCAGCGTCCGGTTCATGGGCGGCATGGGCCGGTCTGGTGCTCCTGCCGCTGGCGATGGCCGCCATGCTGACGGCCCTGCGCCGCCTGCCGCCACCGGTGCTCGAGCCCCAGGACTTCCTTGCCGCGAACCTGCCGGAACTGCCCGGCTACCGGCTCGCCAAGCCGTGGCATTGCCACAACGAGCAATGCCGCAAGGTATTCGACAACCTGACGGTGGATCCGGTCACCGGCAAACCGCCGCCATGCCCCATTTGCGGCGGCATGCTGGATGAGGTCTCCTACGGCGAGCGCGCCTACCTTCCGAATGACACCCTCTTCATGAAGGGCAACTACTACGACGCCCTTGGGGGGCGGCTGCACGTTTCGGTGGTGGTCAACGGCGCCTCGCGGCTCAGCATCCACCGGGCCGAACTCTGCCTGCCGGCGCAGGGCTTCTCGATCGAGAAGATCAGCAGCCACGACCTGTCGGACGGCACCGGCGGTAGACTAAGTGTCAAGATACTCGACTTGCGGCCCTCGCTGGCCGGGGAGCAGCAGCGGGCGAGCCAGGTCTACTACTTTGTCAGCGCACACCACCAGACGGCTTCCAATTTTGTGCGACTCCTCATCAGCATCCGCGACCGGGCACTCTTCAACCGCGTGACGCGCTGGGCGATGGTGGCCGTGGTCGGCGAACCGCCTTTCGATACCCCCGAACGACTCCAGATTCTCCAGAAGTTTCTGGACAAGCTCAATCCGGCCTTGCGCTCTCCCGAGGCGCGTGCGGCCAGCGCATCGGGAATGGAGCCTTCCCGATGAAATTCCTGCTGAGCTACCACTTCGACCGCTTCTTCATGGTGCTGGGCATCAGCGTGGTGGTGGCCTGGGCGCTGACACCGCTTGTGCGGTGGGTGGCGCGGGCCGTCGGCATGGTGGATCAGCCCAGCACACGCCGTATCCATACCGTGCCGATTCCGCGTGGCGGCGGCGTGGCGGTCTTCGTCGCCTTCCATGCCAGCCTGATGATCACTGAGTTCTGTACGCCGGGCACGCTGCTGGGGAGCCTGGGACCCAATTGGCAGCCCTTTTTCCTGCTGGCCTCCTTCATCCTGCTGCTGGTGGGCCTGATTGATGATGCCTTTGATCTGAGCCCCTGGCTGAAGCTGGCGGGGCAGATCTTTGTAGCCTCGCTGATGTATGGCGCGGGAGCGCGCATCGGCACATTCTTCCCAGCCGACATGCCGGAGGCGGTCAACTACGCCTTGACGATGATCTGGTATATCGGCATCATCAACGCCTTCAACCTGATCGACGGCATGGATGGCCTGGCCGCCGGCCTGGCGGTCATCAGCGCACTCGGACTTGCCGTCTGCCTGGCCAGCCGCGGCCAGTTCAGCGAGGCGCTTCCGCTGATCGCCCTCTGCGGTGCCTGCCTCGGCTTCCTGCGCTACAACTTCCATCCCGCCTCGATTTTCCTGGGCGATTGCGGCAGCATGTTCCTTGGGCTGGTTTTGGCGACAATACCGCTCTACACCGGTGCCAAATCGGCTTTCCTCGCCTCCGTCGGCGTGCCGCTGCTTGTCATGGGCGTGCCGCTTTTCGATACGGTACTGGCCATCTGGCGCCGCTCGCTGCGCGCGGCCCTGCCAACACTGCGCGGTGACGGCGTGCGCTCCGTGCATGTCATGCAGGCCGACAAGGAGCACCTGCACCACCGTGTGCTGGCCCTGGGCCTCAGCCAGCGGCGCGCCGCCTGGCTTCTCTACGGCATCAGCGGCGTGATGGTGCTCACAGCCGTCTTTGCCTCCTTCTTCCAGAGTCGTGCCACGGGTATCGTCCTGCTGGGCTTCCTCACCGTCGCCTTTGTCATGACGCGCCACCTGACCAACGTCGAACTGTGGGATACGGGCCGCGCCCTGCTGCATGTTGTGCGCACACCAACCCTCAACCGCCTGGTGGCACCGATCTACATGGGGCTCGATATCCTCTCGCTGGTGCTCTGCTGGTTCTTCTCCAACCGGCTGGTGGGCATTCCCGCCACACGCATGCATCTGCTGCTGCCCATGCCCCTCCTCATCGTGCCCATAGTGATCATGCTGGTACTGACCAACACCTACCAGCGTTCCTGGCACCATGTGCGCATCCGCGACTATGTTCTGCTGGTTGCCGCGCTCGTCGCCGGATGGGTGTTCGGCTGCATCATCATCATTCTTTTCGGTCTGCGTTTTCCCGGCTGGTGGCGTCAGGCGGTTGTCTTCATGTTGAGCATGCCCTTCCCGGTGGTGGGCATCCGCATGGTGCGTGCCGGGATCGTCGAGGGAGTGATGGCACTCGAGCGCGCCAGGGATGGCGATCAGGAACGCGAGCAGATACTGGCCTACGGTGGCGGCCGTACCTTCTCCAGTTTCCGCAACATATTCAACGTGACCAGACAGTGGAAAACACGCAACATCGCCGGCATCATCGACGACAACCTGGCCTTCAGCGGGCGAATCATCGAGGGCATCCCGATTCTCGGCCGCCCCGTGGACTTGCCCAGGCTGGTGCGCAAATACAATATCTCAGGCATCGTCATCACGGCAGAACTGTCGCCCGAACACCGCCGCGAGATCCGGCGGATGGCCGATGAACTGGGCATCTGGCTCAGGGAGTGGACGTGGGCGGAGGTCGATGTCGCGGATGTTGCGGAGGAAGAGGGAGGGGAGAACCGTAATGATGTGTCCTGAATCAAGCATGGCGTGGATCGACCGCTGCATTACCGACAGCCTCGAGTGCATCGGCACTCTCCGCAGGCAGTGCGCGCGCATTGCCGAGGCCGTCGGGCTGCTGGTCGGCACCCTGGACGCCGGCAACAAGGTGCTCACGGCAGGGAATGGCGGCAGCGCGGCCGAGGCCATGCATCTGGCGGAGGAACTCGTGGGGCGCTTCCGCAAGAACCGCCGCAGCCTGCCCGGAGTGGCCCTGACGGCCGACGGCACGGCGCTTACCTGCATCGGCAACGATTTTGGTTTCGACGAGGTCTTCAGCCGCCAGATCGAGGGGCTGGGGGCGGAGGGTGACCTGCTGGTGCTCTTCTCGACGAGCGGACGCGCCGCCAACCTCATGCGGGCGGTCGAGGCCGCGCGTGAACACCGCATGAGCATCCTGCTGATCCTGGGGCGCGACGGCGGGCCGCTCGCCGGAAAGGGAGACTGTGAACTTGTGGTCGCCTGCGACCAGACCGAGCGCATCCAGGAGACCCACCAGGTGCTGCTGCACATTCTCCTGGAGGGCGTGGAGCAGCATTTTGTGGTGCCGTCGTGAGCGGTGGCCGGAGTCTGGAGTCCAACATGCCTATGCAACATACTGTAACAAATGATCGGCGGAGCATCCGGCGTCCCCAAATGGCGCTCGGCATCCTCCCGACTCTGCTCACCCTGATGGCAGGGAGCGTCACCGCCCAGGTGGTGTCCATCGACCTGCGTACGCGCCATGCCTCCTACGTCACCGGCGAGCCGGTCATGGTGCGTCTGACCGTCGAGAACCATGGCGTCCAGCCCGTGGTAATCAGCGGGCACAAGTTGTTCCGCAACAACCGCATCTATTTCGAGATCCGCGGCGAGGGCCGGGCACGTCTGCCCGAGTTGCGCCAGCGCAAGATCATAGAGGAACTCGACCTCGAGCACGGCGAGAAGACCACGCTCGATCTCGACCTTGCCGAATGGTATCCGCTCCTGACGACCGGGCGCTACTACATCACACCCATTCTGATCCACAACGACCGGCGCTACGTCGCCGATAGCCGGGTGATCGAGATTGTGCCCGGCATCGAGATCGCCCAACTGACGCAGATCCTACGGGGAAGCGAGATCATCCAGCGGCAATTCACCCTGGTCTACTGGGCCCGCAGTGGCCGGGAGGATGCGTTCCTGCGCACCAGGGATCTTCCCAAGGGCGATGTCTGGAGCACGCTGTCGCTGGGGCCGATCGTGCGCGTCAACCGGCCCACGATGGTTCTGGAAGGCGATGATGAAATCCGCGTGACCCATCAGGCCACGCGCGATGTTACACTCGTCAGCCGTATCCGTTCGGATGCGGATGGGCCGGAGGTCATCGACCAGCGCCAGGTAATGGACGCCGTCTCCTCGCCCATGGTCAACTCGCTGAACGAGGCGCTGGAGAAGGCGCAAGGCAAAAAGCGCCGCCGCCGCCGCTGAGCCGTTTCCGCGACTGGCTCGCCGCAGACCGTATGACCGCCATGCACGCCTGCCGCGCACCAACGAAATCACCTCCGCCACCGCTCCTTTTACCCTCATCGATCATACGACTTGGTCGTATGATCAACCAACCATCCCCGCCCGTTTTCGCCCCGTTTTTCGCATTTATCATCCGGGTGAACTCTGGTATGCTTGCTTTTTCTCTGTCGCACGAACGAACGCGCCATGCATATCTACCGCACACACACCTGTAACGAGCTCCGCCCCGCCCACAGCGGCGAGACGGCCCGCCTCTCCGGCTGGGTCTTCCGCAAGCGTGACCACGGCGGGATCCTCTTCATCGATCTCCGCGACCACTACGGTATCACGCAGATCGTGGTCAATCCCGGCCGGCTCTTCTTCGAGACGCTCTCGCGCCTGCATCTCGAAAGCGTCATCACCGTCACCGGCAAGGTGACGCTTCGCGATCCCGACACCGTCAACCCCGCCATGGAGACCGGCGAGGTCGAGCTGGTGGCCGAGACCTGCGAGCTGGAGTCGGTCGCCGATCCGCTGCCGCTCTATCTGGCGGGCGAGGAGGAGGCCGGCGAGGAACCGCGCCTGAAGTACCGCTATCTCGATCTGCGGCGCGAGCGTGTACACCGCAACATCCTGCTGCGCTCGCAGGTCATCTCGCACCTGCGGCGCCAGATGGAAGCGCTGGGGTTCAACGAGTTCCAGACGCCCATCCTGACCGCCAGCTCGCCCGAGGGCGCGCGCGACTACCTCGTGCCGAGCCGCGTCCACCCCGGCAAGTTCTATGCGTTGCCGCAGGCGCCCCAGATGTTCAAGCAGCTCCTGATGGTGGCCGGCTTCGACCGCTACTTCCAGATCGCCCCCTGCTTCCGCGACGAGGATGCCCGCGCGGACCGCTCGCCGGGCGAGTTCTACCAGCTCGACCTCGAGATGTCGTTCGTCACGCAGGACGAGATCTTCGCCGTGGTCGAGCAGGTGCTCCACAGCACCTTCATGCGCTTCTCGGACAAGGCCAGCGATGCCCCGCCGTGGCGCCGCATCCCGTACCGCGAGGCGATGCTCAAGTATGGCAGCGACAAGCCCGACCTGCGCATCCCCCTCGAGATGATCGACGTCACCGGGATATTCCGCTCGTCGGGCTTCAAGGCCTTTGCCGGTCCCATCGCCAGTGGCGGCGCCGTGGTGCGGGCGCTGCCGGTGCCGGGCATCAAGGGCCAGCCGCGCAGCTTCTTCGACAAGCTCGTCGAGTACGCCAAGAGCCTGGGCGCCAAGGGCCTGGCCTACCTAGTGTGGGATGGCGAAACCGTCAAGGGCCCGATCCAGAAGTTCCTGACCCCGGAGGAGATCGCCGCGCTGGCCGGGGCCGGCGGCATGAAGGACGGCGACGTCATGTTCTTCTTCTGCGATGAGGCCTCCGCCGCCGCGCGCGTCGGTGGCGACATCCGCTGCAAGCTGGGACGCGACCTCGGCCTGATCGAGAAGGACACCTTCCGCTTCTGCTGGATCGTCGACTTCCCCATGTACGAGCGCGACAGCGAAACCGGCGCCATCGCCTTCTCGCACAACCCCTTCTCCATGCCTCAGGGCGGGCTCGAGGCGCTCGATAACGCCGATCCGCTCGATATCCTGGCCTACCAGTACGACGTGGTCTGCAACGGTGTCGAGCTCTCCAGCGGCGCCATCCGCAACCATAGCCCGGAGATCATGTACAAGGCCTTCGCCCTGGCCGGCTACAGCCGCGAGGATGTCGAGTCGCGCTTCGGCTGCCTGCTCAACGCCTTCCGCTACGGGGCGCCGCCGCACGGCGGCATCGCCCCGGGCGTTGACCGCATGGTCATGCTGCTGGCTGGCGAGGAGAACATCCGCGAGGTCATCGCCTTCCCGATGAACCAGAAGGCGCAGGATCTGATGATGCAGGCGCCGGCCGAGGTCAGCGAGAAGCAGTTGCGCGAGCTCCACATCAAGTTGCGTGGCGAGCCGCGCCAGAGCGGCACGCCCCCTGCGGGCGGCGCGCCGCAGTCAACCACCGCTTCGTGACATGCAGCACATCGGAGTCATCGTCAACCATGCCAACCCGCGTGCCCCGCAGGCCCTGCGGCAGGTTGCGGCCACCGCCGCGAGGCTGGGACTGACGCTGCACGCCGACGAGGCCACCTGCCGTCTGGCCGGGGGCGGTATCTCCACGGTCGCCACCGTGGAGGCCTTCCAGAACCTTGTCGAGGCGGTTGTCGTGCTGGGCGGCGATGGCACGCTGCTCCATGCGGCGCATACGCTCGAGGCCAGCGGACTGCCGCTGATGGGCTTCAACATCGGCTCGCTGGGCTACCTGGCCAGCGTGGATGCGGCGCACTTTGACGAGGCGCTGGCCGCCCTGCGCGACGGAAGCCACCAGATCAGTGAACGCACCACGCTCTCGGCGCGCATCATACGCGCCGACGGTACGTCCTCGACCATCGGCCTCAAGGCACTTAACGACGTGGTAGTGACGCGCGGGGCCTCGGCGCGCCTGGTGCATCTCGGTCTCGGGCTCAACGGACAGCATGTCACCACCTGCGCCTGCGATGGCATCATCGTGGCCACGGCCACGGGATCCACGGCCTACTCGCTGGCGGCCGGCGGGCCGATCCTGCTGCCCGAGACGCCCGCGCTGACCATCTGCGTCATCTGCCCCCATGCACTTGGTGCCCGTCCGCTGGTGGTGCCGGTGGCCTCGACCATCACGCTTTGTTGCAAGGAATCGCCCGGGCAGCAGCTTCTGGCGCTGGATGGCCGCGAGTGCGGCATACTCGAGCAGGGTGATCTTGTCGAGATCACCCGCAGTCCGGTAGTCGTGCGTATTGCCAGTCTGGTTGAGAGCAATCCCCTGGCCGTTCTCAACCGCAAGCTGGGGTGGGGGGGGGCGTTGGAAGGCCGCCTCCGTCATCACACCGGCGGGGAGTGTTGTCAGCCATGAATCCGATCCTCATAGGGAGCCTTTCCGCGCTGGCCGGCCTGCTGGTCGGCTACGGTATCCGCACACTGCTGGGACGCTGGCAGGCCGACTCCATCGAGAAGCAGGCCCAGGCCAAGCTGGCCGGGGCCGAGGCGGAGGTCAAGAACCTCCTGCGCGAGGGCGAGATACTCGCACGTGCCGAGGTGGTCAAGGCGCGCGAGGCGTTCGAGCAGTCCACCACCACCCGCCGCAAGGAGTTGCAGGATTTCGACGACCGCCTCGTGCTACGCGAGGAGAATCTGGAACGCAAGATCAAGGTGGTCGAGGGCAAGGAGGCCGCCGCCGATGAGCGCCATGCCGCCTTGCAGGACGAGGCCGCGGCGCTGGCACAGAAGCGTGCCGAGGCCGACCGCACCCTGGCGGAATACCAGAAGCGTCTGCAGCGTCTGGCGGGCATGACGCAGGAGGAGGCACGCCGCGAACTGCGCCAGAAGGTCGAGGACGAGGTGCGCGGCGAGACCGGCGCCCTGCTGCGCCGTCTGCAGGAGGAGGCGCGCGAGACCGCCTCTGCCGAGGCGCGCAACCTGATCGCCCTCTCCGTGCAGCGCTATGCCGCCCCGCACGCCAGCGGGAGCCTTACCTCCTCGGTCAGTCTGCCCAACGATGTGATCAAGGGACGCATCATCGGGCGCGAGGGGCGCAACGTCCGCGCCATCGAGGCCGCCACGGGCGTGACCCTGCTGGTGGACGACACTCCGGAGACGGTGGTCATCTCGGGCTTCGATCCCATCCGCCGCGAGATCGCCCGGCAGGCGCTCGAGGTGCTGGTGGCCGACGGCCGCATCCACCCCGCACGTATCGAGGAGGAGGTCGCCAAGGCCACCGCCAACCTCGAGGAGACCATGCTGCAGGCCGGACGCGAGGCCGCCTACGAGGCCCGCCAGCAGCATGTCAGCACCGAGATGCTCCGTCATCTAGGCCGCCTCAAGTTCCGCACCAGCTACTCGCAGAACGTCTTGCAGCACGTCATCGAGGTCTCGCACCTGATGGCGCTGTTTGCCGACCAACTGGGTCTCGATACGCAGATCGCCCGGCGCGTAGGCCTCTTCCATGATATCGGCAAGAGCGCCGACCATCAGGCCGAGGGCGGCCATGCGCGCATCGGCGCCGATATCCTGCGCCGCGCCCGCGAGAATCCTGTGGTGGTCAACGCTGTCGAGGCGCACCACGAGGAAGTCGAGGCAATGAGCATCTACGCCGTGCTCTGCTCGGCGGCCGACGCCATCTCAAGCGCACGGCCGGGTGCCCGCATGGAGGATGTACAGACCTACGTCCAGCGGCTTGATAAGATCGAGGCGCTGGCCAACTCCTTCGATGGTGTCAGGAGTACATTTGCCATCCAGGCCGGGCGCGAGATCCGTGTCATTGTCGATCCTGAGGTCGTCAGCGACAACGAGGCCATGCTCATGGCGCGCGAGATCGCACGCCGCATCGAGACGGAACTTACCTATCCCGGCCAGATCCGCGTGATCGTCATCCGCGAGCAGCGGTGTATCGAGTACGCCCGTTAGAACCATGAGGATACTGATAGTCGGTGACATTGTCGGCAGCCCCGGCCGCCGCATCTTCAAGGTGGGGGTCAAGCGCCTGCGCGCCGCCTGGGGTCTGCATGCCGTGATCGCCAATGCCGAGAATGCCGCCGCCGGCAGCGGCATCACGGAGGCTCTGGCAACGGAACTCTTCGAGGCTGGTGCCGATGTGCTGACCATGGGCGACCACGTCTGGAACCAGAAGGGCACCGAGGCCTTTATCGGGCGCGAGCGCCGCATGGTGCGTCCGGCCAATCTGCCTGCGGAGTGCCCCGGCAGCGGCTGGACCACGGTGCAGACGCCACTCGGGCCGCTGACGGTCATCAGCCTGCTGGGGCGCGTCTTCATGCCGCCGGTGGACTGCCCCTTCCGCTGCATTGACGAGCTTTTGCCGAAGATTCCCCGTGGCGGCCCCATCGTGGTCGATTTCCACGCCGAGGCCAGTTCGGAAAAGGTCGCCATGGGCTGGCACCTGGATGGGCGCGTCACCGCCGTGGTTGGTTCCCACACCCACATCCAGACCAGCGACGAGCGTCTGCTGCCCGGCGGTACGGCCTGCCTGACGGATCTGGGCATGACCGGTCCGCGCGACTCGGTGATCGGACGCGAGGTGGCGCCGGTGCTGCGCAAGTTCATTACCGGCATGCCCTCGCGCTTCGAGGTCGCCAAGGGCCCCGCCGTGATGGAGGGAGTGCTGCTGGATGCCGACCGCACCACGGGCAAGGCCCTTGCCATCACCCGCATCCGCCTGATGGACGATGGCAGCCAGCTTCTAGATACTTCGCTGCCGCTGCCGCTGCCGGCGGCAGGGGATCCGGAGGGCTGAACAGCGCACGACGGGTGCCGCCGCAACGCGGTTGCCCTGACGCTGGAATTGCAAGCATCATCATGGAAGCCCAAACCTACACCGTAACGCAACTCACCGAGCGCATCAAGAAGTCTATCGAGACAAGCGTGGGCACCGTGTGGGTCGAGGGGGAGATCTCCAACCTGCGGCGGCACACCTCCGGCATTACCTACTTCACGCTCAAGGATGCCCATGCGCAGTTAAACGTCATCCTCTTCGCCAACGTTACCGTCGACTTTGCGCCGGTCGACGGACAGGCTGTGCGTATTCATGGCCCCGTCACAGTCTACCCGCCGCAGGGCAAATACCAGATCGTCGTGCGCCGGATGGAGCCGGCGGGGCAGGGGGAGCTGATGGCGCGTTTCGAGGCTCTCAAGCAGAAGCTCAAGGCCGAGGGGCTCTTCGACCGGCCGCGGCGCAAGATCCCCCTGCTGCCGCAGCACATCGGCATTGTCACCTCGCCCACCGGTGCCGCCCTGCGCGACATCCTCAACATTCTGGGACGCCGCTTCCCCAATCTGGATATCCTGATCCGCGGTGCGCGGGTGCAGGGCGACGGGGCTGCCGAGGAGATTGCGCTGGGCATCCAGCGCCTCAACGCCGTCGGGGATCCCGATGGGCAGGTGCTGCCGGATCATCCGCCGATTGATGTAATCATTGTCACCCGTGGTGGTGGTAGTCTCGAAGACCTGTGGCCCTTCAACGAGGAGGTTGTCGCCCGTGCCATCGCCGCCTCGCGCATACCGGTGATCTCCGCCGTGGGCCACGAGATCGACACCACCATCAGCGACTTCGTTGCCGACCTGCGCTGCCCGACGCCATCGGCCGCGGCCGAGCAGTTGATCGCCCCCAAGCGTGACCTCGAGGAGCAGGTGGCGACGCACGCGCGCCGTCTGCGGCGCCAGATGGGGCACCGCCTCGATCTACTGCGCGGGCGTCTGGCCGTGGCGCGCAGCAACCGCGTCTTCAGCGAGCCGGGGCACGCCGTCGAGCACTTCCGCCAGCGGCTCGACCATCTGCAGACGCGCGCCCAGGGCGCGCTGGATACGCGCTGCCACCAGGCGGGGCGCCGCTGCGAGCGCGCCTCCGAGGCTCTTGGGCGGCTACGCGTAGAACGGCTGCCGCAGCTTCGCCTGCGTCTCGAGCGTCTGCTGGAGCGCGCGCATGCTGCCACCGGGGCGCGCGGGCAACAGGCACAGGTGCGGCTGGCAGCGGCCGGGAAGGTGCTCCAGGCTCTCAATCCGCTGGCCGTGCTTTCACGCGGCTACAGCATCACACGCCGCGCCGATGGCGCGGTGGTGCGTTCGGTAGAGGCAGCCCCTGCCGGCACCCGCCTCGAGACGCGTCTGGCCGACGGTACGATCACTTCAGTGGTCGAGGCGACTGAAACTACGTAGTCACCCACGCCTACGCCTACCCCCCCCGACTATGTAATCGGTTAGTGACAGGGGAGGCGCGCGGACAGAGCATGGGGAAAAGTGCAAGAATGCGCCGTTTTCACAAAAAATCCTGATTTCATGAGTTCCTGATAAAAAACAGCAGGGATTTGCAATAAGTCATCACTCCCTTTAGTCGGTGAAAACGTCCCACGCTGGTACCCGGCAGCGCCTACTTCGCGAAGAACTGCGCGTTCAGGTAGCGGGTGCGGCGGTCGGCCACCTCGTATTCGATCTCGGCCCAGAGCGGCACCGTCTCGCGGAAGATCCGCTCGACGTCGGCATCGGGAGCGGGGGCCATCAGTTGCACGCCGGCGGCGTCGAGCGTCTCCAGAAGCGGGGCGACCTCAGCGGCGTAGAAGGCAGGATCGCCCAGCACCGGGTCGTTCCACGTCTGCAGGAACTTGCCCTTGTTGTTGCGGAGAGCCTGGTAGCGGTTGAACGCCGCGACCGCGATGGAGCGCTTGAGCCCGGTCAACTGCTCCGGCGTGAAGGGGAATTCAATGCGCATGCCGCGGGAGAGTTCATGCACGAGCCCGCTGATCGTCTGCATGCCGCCGGGACACGAGCGCTGGAGTCCGAGGAGCCACGGATTGCCGTCGGCCGGCAGATGGTCGTAGACGCTGGTCCAGGGTATGCCGAGGTGGGCGACCACGCCCTCGGGCGTGACGGCGGTATCCTTGACAAAGCTATCCTCGGTCAGCCGGTAGTGGCGTCCGGGCAGGTTCCAGTCCACATGGTGCGGGTCGCCCGTTCCGGGAAGCGCATCGAAGAAGATCGAGTGGTAGGCGATGTCGTCGCGCCCAGGGCGGAAGACGATCTCCAGACCGCCTGCGTTGCGCTTGCCGAGCATGACCTCCCCGATGCCGGGATCGTCGCAGCGGATGAAGACGTGGACGCCCTGCTCGTCGTAGAGCACGCGGATGCCCGTGCGGAAGGCCGGATCGGTCTTCGGCTGCACGGCGTCCTTGAGGTGGCGTTTGGCGTCGGTCTCGCGGGACTCGTTGTAGCCGTTGCCATAGGGGACAAACCGCGTCTCCATCCGGCTCCAGTCGTTGTAGAACGGCGTCCGGACGAAGCCGTCGGCCGTAGTAGGTGCCTGGGGCACATACGTGGCGACATGGATCTTGTCGGGTTCAGGGGCGTAGAGATTTTGGGTAATCTCGTTGAGTATCGCCCGGCAGTCGTCATAGCGCCGCGCCTGGAAAAGGAAGAGGGACGTTTTGCGGAGCAGGGCAAGCCGCGCCGCCGAATCGAGAGCGCCGGGCGGGAACGCCCGGTTGAAGCCGGCGAGTCCTTCGCCGCGGAGAAAGGCCGCCACGGCGCGGATCTCGTTGGTCTGTTCGGACGTGCGGGAGACCGCCAGGGCCTGGTCCAGACGGCTGGACGCCACCGGCGTGCCGTCCGGCGCGGCAGCGGCGACGCGCGCGGCAAGATGGAGCAGCTTGAAGTCCCCCGGGTTGAGCTCGACGGCGCGGCGAATCACTTCCTCCGCGAGGTCGAGGTCGTCGAAATACGCGAGCACCTCGATCATGCCGGGATGCAGGCGCGGGTCAATGCCCTTGTCGATTAACGCCAGGCGCTCCTTCACCAGGGTCTTGTACTTTTCATAGGCGCCGGGCTTGTGGAAGCCGTAGTTGAACGTAGTGAGGCCGCAGAGAGCCGGGGACAGCAGGGTGTCGAGATAGCGTGCGCGCGCGGCATCCGGCGTGCCCGGCGCCGCTAGTTCCGCGCGCAGAACGGTCTCGGCCGCGTCGGCATCAAAGCGCGCCAGCGCCCGCATGGCGTCGCAGAGCGGCTGGCTGCGGAGGTCGGCCGGGAGCTTGCGGAGGTCGGCGACCACGGCGTCGAAGCGGGCGCGTTCCTTGCGCTCGACAAAGCCCTTGGCGCAGCCGGCGAGGATGGTGCCCTTGCGGCGGTCGTCGAACATGGACGCGTGCCGGTTCAGCAGCCGCAACCCCTCCTCGGGGTCGAACAGGCCCATATGGTTGAGCATCGAGGTAAGCTCGTCGAGGCGCCGGGTCTGGAAGGACGCGGCCCTGCGCTCGTCCGACGCGAGGTCGTCCGGGAGCTTGGCCGACGCTACCTGCTCGAGGTGGCGGGTGAACCGCGCGGGGTCGGCCGCCTTGTCCAGGGACCGGATGGCGAGCAGCGTGAGCTGGCGCAGGCGGGTTTCCGGCGCCACGCGCGTCCCGAGTTTTCCGAAGAGGGCCTCGGCGAGCGTCAGCTCGGCCTCGCCGCGGTGTACGTGCGTCAGCTCGTTGAAGAGAGTCTCGGCGGCCCGCGTGCCGGCCGGAAGGTCTTCCAGCGCCAGCAGGGCGGCCAGCGAGCGGTCGTAGGTCTCGGGATCCTTGCCGGTCGCCGCGTAGTAGGCCACGCGGCGCAGGAGGTCGGCCTGCTGCGGCACGCTGAGTCCCTGGGTCTTGGCATACTCGTTCAGCCCGGCGATGATGGCCGGGGTGTCGTAGACGTAGGGCCGTGGATTGTGCTTCCTGATGATCGACTCCACGGCGGCGTTGAAGTCGCCCTGGCTGACGGAGGCGGGCGCCTGCGCCAGTAGTCGCGGCGCGGCCAGCAGGGCAAGGGCGAGGGCGAGGGGCAGGCAGTGCCAGTGGGTGGTCTTCATGTCAGCGGGTTCCTCCGGTCGTGGTCTCCAGATCGAGAATCAGGCGTATGCATTCGGCGCGGTAGGCGTTGATGTCTTCGCGCCGTTCGTCCCAGTAGGCGAGGAAGGCAAGCGCGCGGCGGGCCATCGAGGCGGCGGCAGCGCCGCGGGAGTTGTCCAGCAGCGCCGTGGCGCGCTGGCGGAGGAGCGTCGTGTAGCGCACGTCGTCGAGTCCTTCGCGGACGCCTTCCCAGGCGAGGGTGTCGATCACACCGTCGCGCGCGCCGTAGACCATGATGATCGCGCGCAGGTTTGGCTCGTAGGGCACGGCCATGTCGTTCCAGTTGTTGCGCCACCAGCAGTAGTTCGCGGAGACGTCGTAGCCGGCCTTGTAGGCCATCATGCCGTGCAGGCGACGGAAGTAGTCGGGATTCTCGGGGCCGCTGTGCGGATTCGCATACCAGCCGGTCAGGGCGTCGGGGTTGGCTTCCTTGAAGCGCGCGACCTCGCCGGAGCGGTGGGGCGCCGGCATGCCGGGGATGATCAGGTAGTCGAGGTCGAAGAGCAGTTGGCGGTGGGGGAAGCTGGTGACCATCACCTTGCCGCCCGCCTCGTGCACGGCGTGCCAGGCCTGGCGCTCGGCGCGGATGGTGTCGGGGCCCCCCTCGTCGACGCCGTAGCTGTAGATGTCCGTGTGGCCGAGGTGCTTCAGCGCCAGTTCGCGGGTCTTGGCGATGGCGTCGCGGAGCGCGGTGATCTTGCGCTGGCCGGCGGGCGTCTCGGCCTCCCGGCCGTAGAGCGTGACCCCCACGCCCTGCGCGCCGGCGAAGATCGGGCGGGTCGCGATGCCGGTCTCCTTCGCCAGCGCCACGTCGGCGGCCAGGCCTGCGGGGTTCATTGGCTCGACATAGGGGAAGCCCATCGGATGGCGTGCGTTGTGGTCGGCCAGATTCCGTAGAATCGCCGGATTCCGCGAGGCGGTTCCGTACAGGCAGAGGTAGAACTCCCGGTCCAGGTGCCGTACCGTGCGCGGCGTGGGCAGTTCGAAGGGCAGCACGCGGAGCTGCATAGGAAGCGTCGCCAGCGCGGCGCCGCCGGCCTGGCGGAGTTCGAGGGTGCCTTCGTAGAGCCCCGGCGCCGCCTCGCGGGGCACCCGCAGCGTGGCCAGCAACTGCTTGGCCTCGCCGGGCACCAGGGCGAAGGGCTGCAGGGTCGGGGCGTCGGCGATCAGACCCTGGTTGCCCTGGTTGGCGAAGGTGTAGTCGGAGACCTCGAACGGGGCGCTCATCCAGGCGAAGCGGCGGGCTCCGGTGTCGGATTCGTAGCGCACGTAGTTGTCACGTGTGCGCGTATCGACCCGCACCAGATCCTCGTCATGGAGCAGCAGTTCCGGTACCAGCGTGCGGCCGAGCGCGTCGGCGAAGTAGCCGTGCCAGGCGGAACCGCCCTGGTACCAGACCTTGACGACCTTGATATCGATCGCCGCCGCCGGAATCCTGGCACCGCCGGGGCCGACGAGGTCGCCTGCCCGCACCTCCACGGCCGGGAGGTCGCGGCCTGTCAGCAGGACCACGGAGGCCGGCTCGAACTCGCCGCGCGCCGCGACCCAGCGCAGCGGACCGAAAGCCGTACCGTCAGCGGGAAAAGTGTCGGGCAGCCGTTTGGTTCCGCTCATGGCCGGTACAACAAAGGGCACTACTGCCGCACCCGGCTGGCCGGCCGCCTGCGCCGCCGCCGCAGCGCGCGCGATGTTGGCGCGCGCGACGGCGGCATCGATGCCGTAGCGGCCCTGCAACGGAAGTCCCCATGCAGCGGTGCAGGCCGCAACCAGTGTGCCGTACACCGCCAAGCGTCTAATTCTCAAGCCTTTCCTCATCGACTGCTCCCTGCATTCTTTCACTGCGGGTGGATGCTGCATCCGGCTGCATCGGCCGCGGAACGAAATCACATCAGCATGATTTGTGCCAGTTCCCAGTGTTACAAAGCCGCCGCCGCGGGTGGTGGTGGCGTACCACTTGCCGATATCGATCCGCTTGACGGTACCGCCGTCGAGCACATCGGCCAGGAGGGTCTGGCCGGAATCGTCGCGCGTCAGCGTGATAATCGTCACCCAGTGCCATTCGTCGAGGTTGGCCTCGTCGCCGTTGCAGAGGTTGAGGAAGGCCACGGGCAGATCCTGCGCGAGAGCCCCGTCGAGAAAGGCATACACGGTGCTGCGTGGCGGACGCTGCTGCTGTTCGGGCGGAATATCGCAGACGCGGCTGTCGAGCGGCCACCCCTGCGCGGCGGCGTAGGCCATGGCGGTGGTATGGAAGCGCTGCGTGGTGTCGATGCCGCAGCGTGTCGGGGTGACGGTCTCCCAGACATCCTCCATGAAGGCCAGGGCGTCCGTGCGCCCGGGGCGTGCGGCGCGCGCGGCGTCGGGCGGCAAGGCGGGTGCCAGATAGCGGAAGATGTTGCTGGCAGTGGTCGGGCCGCAGCCCGAGAGACGCTGCCAGGGGGTGCGGTACCACTCCTGGTTGTGCCCCAGCCAGCTCTCGCCGGTCCGGGTATCCCGGATGCGGAAGCGTTCTATGTCGGAAAGGCGGCGTGTCATCAGGTGGGAGTCCAGCCGTCTTCGCCGGGAATGAGCGGCAGTATCAGGTGGGAGGGATGGGCGGCATCATGGAACACCTGCTGGTGCGCGATGCGCATCTGGTCGTCTGTACCGAAGCGTGCGCCGGTGTTGGGGGTGCGGTCGAAGCGCGGGAAGTTGCTGCTCGATACCTGCACACGGATACGGTGTCCCTTGAGGAAGGTCATGGCGGTCACGCCGCAGTCGATGTCGAAGGTGTAGACCTGGCCCGGTTCGGTGTCGGTGGCCGGGGTTTCGGGACCGTTGCGGTAGCGTGCGCGCAGGATGCCGTCGCAGACGTTGTAGGAGCGGCCATCGGGTGTGACATTGCACAGTTTCACGGTGAAATCGGTGTCGGGCGCGGAGGTGGCTACGAAGATGCGCGCGCGGATGTGGCCGATTACATCGAGATCGCGTTCGAGCGGCGCGCTGGTATAGACCAGCACGTCGGCACGCCGCTCGATGGCGGACTGCTCGCGCTGGCCCGGCGGGGTGGCGGAATGTCCCAGATTGTTGCCGCCGAGGGTCGGTACGGGGTCGAGAGGGTTGTAGATGAATGTGTCGGATGGCGTTCCGGCATCGCCGGGCGGGGCGAAGCTTAGCCCGCCCCGGCCGAGGATACTGTTGGCGGCACCGGTTGCAGTGAGGTAGAGCGGTGTTTCACGGGTGTTGGGGAGCGGCCAGGTGTCGCTTTCGGCCCAGCGGTTGGACCCCATGACGAAGAAGCGCATGATGGGCTGGTCCGGTAGCGGATCGCGGTCGGGATGCGTCAGGATATTGCGCATGAAGCGGTTGCGGATGGCGATGATCCCGTTGAGGTGGCCGTGGCCGTAGTCTACCTCGCCGGTACGCATGTCATGATCCAGCGGCTCGATGCAGCAGCGCGTGAAGCGGCGCGCCGCCTCGCTGCCGCCCGACTGCCGCAGGGCCGCGAAGCCGCGCAGTGTCTGCTGGATGAAGATGTCGAACCAGCCGCCGGTAATGTAGGCCGGGGCGGTCACCTTGCCGATGTCGGCAAAGGCGTCGGCACGTGCCCAGTTGGGATCGCGCCCGGGATGGTCGATCCAGTCGCGCCAGAGGGGCCAGGGCTCGAAGCCGAGTTTTGTGTCGAGTTCGCGCAGCGGCAGCATCGCGCAAATCTCGCGCGACGGTGTCTTGAGTTCCACCTTGCGGCGGCGGGCCAGCA
>JAAYLN010000022.1 GCA_012521875.1 Lentisphaerota bacterium
CGACAAAGCTCGCGACAAAGCTCGCGACAAAGCGGGTTCTACGGGTTGTTACAGGCGGCCACTGGTCGCCTGTTGCAAGACTAACGCGGCGCCCACTGGTACAGCAGGCGCGTGTCGCCGCCGTGCAGCAACTGGCGCAGCTCGGCGGTACCGAAGCGGCGCGGACGGCGGAACAGCTCGATCCACGAGGGCTCCTCGGCATAGCGGATGAAGTGGAGCGGCTCCTCGATCTTCAGGAGTTCATGCACCTGCTCCACCGCCAACTCATGATAGCCGACCTTATCGATCAGCCCCGCCTCGCGCGCCGCTTCCGCCAGGAAGACGCGACCGTCCGCCAACTCGCGGACCTTCTCCTCGGGGAGTTCGCGACGGAGAGCCACGAGCCCGACAAAACGGCTGTGCATGGCATCGATCACCTGCTGCAGCATCGCGGCCTGCGCGGGCGTGAGGTCGCGTAGCGGATTAAGCATATCCTTGTTCTCGCCCGACTTGATCGTCACATCCCTGATCCCGAGCCGCTCGGCCAGCTCACGCACATTGACGCTCGACATCAGCACACCGATGGAGCCCGTCAGCGTGGTGGGGTGCGCAACGATCTTATCGGCCGCCAGCGCCACATAATATCCGCCCGACGCGCAGAGATCGCCCATCAGCGCGACAATAACGCGCCCCTCTCCGGCCATGCGGAAGACGTTGAGCGCATGGTAGATCTGGTCGCTCATGGTGATACCGCCGCCGGGGCTGTCGATCTCCAGCAGGATCGCGCGCACGTCCTTGTCCCACGTGGCGCGCCGGATAGCCCGCAGCGCCGAGACGGCGGAGCCGTCGCCTTCGCCGCGCCAGACGGAGTCGCCCGGCATGATCGCGCCGCGGATCGGGATACGGGCAACCTTGACGTCGCTCCCGTTATCACCCATCGACCACACCTCGCGCAACCGCGGATTCTCGTCCAGGCCACCCTCCAGAGTGGGCGTCGAGGAGGCCAGATGGCGCAGGCCAGGCAGATCGCTATCCTCGATAGAGGCCACCATGAAGATTCCGGCCGCCACGAGGATGGCGATGCCAAGGCAGCAGACCAGAAAAGCCACCAGGCATCCCAGCCCGCAACCATGCTTCCTACGCCTTGTCTTCTGTGTGCTCTCTGTACTCTCGTTCATGATTGCTCCTCGCCGTTTACGGCATGAAAAACATTACGGTATTATGCCTGAACGGCACCCGCCGGACAAGTCGGTAACTTGGCTCGAACGGCTTGCACCAACTCCCTGCTTGGGGTATGATGTATATTTATCTGGTGACGAGTGGTTTCGTTCCAGTGAATTGGGAGCTTAATCTTGAAAGAAGTCAGACTTGGAATCGTTGGAACCGGCGGCATGGGCACCGGGCATGCACGGAACATCCTCGCGGGCAAGATACCGCGCCTGCGCCTGGCGGCCGTCTGCGATATCGTGCCGCAGAAGATGGAGTCGTTTCCCGCCGATGTTAAGCGTTTTAACACAAGTGCCGAGCTGATCGCCTCCAGCGACGTTGATGCCGTGCTCGTCGCCACCCCCCACTATGCCCACACCACGGTGGGCATCGAGGCCCTCCAGGGCGGCAAGCACCTGCTGGTTGAGAAGCCGATCTCGGTCCACAAGGCCGATGCGCAGCGCCTGATCGCCGCGCACACCGACAAGAGCCTCGTATTCTCGGCGATGTTCAACCAGCGCACGGACTGCTACTACCGTAAGGTGCGGCAGTTGATCAAGGATGGCGAGCTGGGCGATCTCGTGCGTGTGAACTGGGTGGTCACCAACTGGTTCCGCCCGCAGTTCTACTACGATAGCGGGGGGTGGCGTGCCACCTGGAAGGGCGAGGGCGGCGGCGTGCTGCTGAACCAGTGCCCGCATAATCTCGACCTCCTGCAGTGGCTGTGCGGCATGCCGGTACGCATGCGCGCCTTCTGCAACCTCGGCAAGCGCCACAACATCGAGGTAGAGGACGAGGTCACGGCCTATTTCGAGTATGCCAACGGCGCGACCGGCCTCTTCGTTACGGCGACCGGCGAGGCGCCCGGCGCCAACCGTCTGGAAATCTGCGGCGACCGCGGCCGTCTGGTTGTCGAGAACGCCAAGATCATCTTCCAGCGCACTGAGATGTCGGTCAAGCGCTTCACGGAGGAGTCCCGTGACATGTTCAGCGCGCCCGAACTCTGGACCATCGAGGTGCCGCCCGCGCGCGGCGGCGGCGGACAGCACAACGAGATCCTGACGAACTTCACCGACGCCATCCTTGACGGCGTCCCGCTGATCGCCCCGGCCGAGGAGGGCATTAACTCCGTCGAGCTGGCCAACGCCATGCTGCTTTCCTCGATGTGCGGCGAGACGATCGAGCTCCCGATGGATGCGGCCCGCTACGAGGCGCACCTGATGAAGCTCATCGAGAGCTCATCGTTCGAAAAGCAGGTGCAGGAGAGCGCCGGAACCGGGGATCTCTCATCCTCCTTCAACACCAACCCCTAGTTTCAGGAGTCAGCATGTACCTAACCGGTTTTGCCGACGAAGCGGCCAGAGGTATTGAGGGCCAGATCCGTGCCACAAAGGAGCTGGGCTGGCGCCATATCGAGAGCCGCAATATAGACGGCGTCAACATCCACAACCTCTCCGACGCCGCCTTCGAGGCGGTCGTGGAGAAACTGGAGGAGGCCGGCATCCGGATCAACTGCTTCGGATCCGCCATTGCCAACTGGGCCAAGGATGTCCGCAAGCCGTTCGATGTTGACCTGCAGGAGGCCGGGCGCGCGATTCCCCGCATGCAGCGGCTGGGCACGAAGATGATCCGCATCATGAGCTACCCGCCCTTTGCGGATCGTCCGCTCGACGACCAGATGGCCGAAGTGCGCATCGCGCGCCTGCGCGAGCTGACGCGCCGCTTCCTCGATGCCGGCATCCAGCCGGTACACGAGAACTGCATGAACTACGGCGGCCTCGGCTGGCGCTTCTCGCTGCGCCTGGTCGAGGAGGTGCCCGGCCTCAAGCTGGTCTTCGACACCGGCAATCCGGTGGCAACCTTCGACCGTACCGCACCAGCCCCCTACCCCATGCAGTCGGCCTGGGACTTCTACAGGCATGTGCGCGAGCATGTGGTATATGTGCATATCAAGGACGGCGTGAATGTGGACGGCAAGACCACCTGGACCTTCTGCGGCGAGGGCCAGGGCGATGTCCGCCGCATCTGCGCCGACCTCCATGCACGCGGCTACGACGGAGGCATCTCGATCGAGCCGCATCTGGCCGTCGTGGCGCACGACAGCAGCATCACCTCGCCAGAGGAGATCATGTACGCCAACTATGTGGAATATGGCCACCGTATGCGCCGGATCCTCGATGAGATCGGCGTGACCCTCGACTAGCAACCCATGCGACACCCCGCACCGACACAGCCCATGTGCCCCAAGCCCGTCAAAACCAAGGCCCGCGGGTTTGACCCGTCCGAGTTCGGCTGCAACGTCTTCGGTCTTAAGACGATGCGGAACTACCTCCCGGAACACGCCTACAACTCGCTGACCTCCACGATCGTCCGGGGCGAGCCCATCGACCCGGTAATCGCCGACGAGGTTGCCGAGGCCATGCGCACGTGGGCCGTCGAGCGCGGGGTGACGCATTTCACACACTGGTTCCTGCCGCTTACCGGCACCACGGCCGGCAAGCACGAGGCCTTCCTCTCGCCCGACGGACAGGGCGGCGCCATCTCGCAGTTCTCCGGACGCGAGCTGATCCAGGGCGAGCCGGACGCCTCAAACTTTCCCAACGGCGGCCTGCGCGCCACCTTCGAGGCCCGCGGCTACACGGCCTGGGATCCCACCAGCCCCGCCTTCATCATGGAGACGGCAGAGGTCGCGATCCTCTACGTGCCGACCATCTTCTGCGGGCACAACAGCGAGGCGCTCGACAAGAAGACGCCGCTGCTACGCTCGCAGCGCGCCCTGGAGACCCAGCTCAAGCGCATGGCGCGCCTCTTCGGTATCGACGACTCCGGCCACGCCTACGCCACACTGGGTGCCGAGCAGGAGTATTTCCTGGTAGACCTGAAGATGGTGGGTTTGCGTCCCGACCTCAAGGTGACAGGCCGGACGCTCTTCGGCCGTACCTCGCCGCGCCAGCAGCAGATGGAGGATCACTACTTCGGCCACGTCAAGCCGCGCGTGCTGGCCTTCATGGACGAGGTGGACCAGACGCTCTGGCGTCTCGGCATCCCCGCCAAGATGCGCCACAACGAGGCGGCTCCCTCGCAGTTCGAGGTGGCGCCGGTCTTCGAGGAGCAGAACCTGGCCGTTGACCACAACATGCTGACGATGCTCGTGCTGCAGGAGGTCGCCGCGCGCCACGGCTTCCTCTGCCTGCTCCACGAGAAACCCTTCGCCGGCATCAACGGCTCGGGCAAGCACAACAACTGGTCGCCCACCGGTCCCGACGGCCGCAACTGGTTGCGCCCAGGCAAGACGCCGCATGAGAATGCCGTCTTCCTGGCCATGCTGACCGCCATTGTCAGCGGCGTCGACAAGTTCGCCCACCTGCTGCGCGCGACGATCGCCACCGCCGGCAACGACCACCGCCTCGGCTCGCATGAGGCGCCGCCCGCCATCATCTCGGTATATCTGGGCGAGCAGCTCACGGACATCTTCTCGCAGATCATGCACGGCGGTGCCCGCTCGAGCCGGAGCGGCGGCACGATCCGCCCCGGCATCCCGACGGTACCGACACTGCCGCGCGACACGACCGACCGCAACCGCACCTCGCCACTGGCCTTCACCGGCAACAAGTTCGAGCTGCGCGCCGTAGGCTCGTTCCAGAGCTGCGCCGGCCCCAACGTGGCCTTCAACGCCCTCGTGACCTGGGGCATCGACGAACTCTGCACCGCGCTCGAGGCCAGGATCGCGGAGGGTGTGGCCTTCGACGCTGCACTGCAGAGCGTGCTGAGCACTTTTATCCGCGAGCACAAGCGCATCCTCTTCGACGGCGACAACTACAGCGAGGCCTGGCGCCAGAAGGCCGCCAAGCGCGGTCTGCCCAATGCCGCCACAACGCCCGAGGCGCTCGAGGCGCTGATCCAGCCCGAGGTGATCGAGCTCTTCGCGCGCTACGACATCCTCTCCGAACGCGAGCTGCGGGCACGGCACGGCATATACCTCGATATCTACCGCAAGAGCGTGCTGATCGAGGCCGAGTGCGCGCTGAACATGGTGCGCACGCTGATCGTCCCGGCGGGACTCGCCTACGCGGAAAACCTGCGGCGGGCCGCCGACACACCGCCGATCAGCCGCCTGCGTGACCGCGTCGATCAGTTGAACGACCGCCTGCTGATCGCCGCCGAACAACTTGAGACTGCCATCGCCGCCTGCGCGCCGGAAGAGGCGCTGACGATCATGGCCGAAGCGCGCCGGGCGGCCGACGAACTGGAGGGCCTCGTGCCGGCCGCGGCCTGGCCCCTGCCCTCCTATGCCGAGATGCTTCTACTGGTGTAACCAAACCGAACAAGAGGGAGAACCACATGCAACGCGGAATCAGCTACTGGTCATTTAAGAACGGGATGGATCACACGCATCCCATCGCCGACGCTCTCAAGGAGGCGCGGCAGGCGGGCTTCGAGGCCCTGGAGCTCTGCATCGCCGAAACCGGCGTGCTCAACGTCAAGTCAACCAAGAAGGAGTGTACCGAGATCCGCAAGCTGATCGAGGACTCCGGTCTCGTCGTCGACTCGGTCGCCAGCGGACTCTCGTGGACCTATAGCCCGACCCACCCGGATGCCGCCATCCGGCGCAAGGCGGTTGCCCTGCAGAAGGCGGCGCTGCTGCGCTGCGCCTGGCTTGGATGCCGTTCGCTGCTTCTGGTTCCGGGTGCCGTGCGGATCCCCTGGGATCCGGGCTCCCCCAGCGTCCCCTACGAGCAGGCCGTCGTCAACGCCGCCAAGTGCGTACGCGAGATGCTCGTAACCGCCGAGAAGTATAACGTGGAAATCTGCGTCGAGAACGTCTGGAACGGACTCTTCTACTCGCCACTGGAGTTCCGCACCTTCATCGATGTCTTCGAAAGCCCTCTGGTGCGGGTCTATTTCGACATCGGCAACGTGCTGGGATACCACCAGGATCCGGCCGACTGGATCCGCCTGCTCGGCCCGCGCATCGCGCGTGTGCATGCCAAGGACTTCAAGCGCGACGTCGGCACGCTGGCGGGCTTCTGCGACCTCGGCAAGGGCGATGTCTGCTGGCCGGAAGTGGCGGCGGCGCTGCGCAAGGCCGGCTACAAGCGCACGGTCATCGCCGAGATGACAACATGGAGGCCCGGCCTGATCAAGCGCACGGCGAAGGCCCTCAAGGAACTGATTCCCGCGGAATAGCCCCGCTCGGCATAAAACCAAGGAAGAGGAGCAGATCATGATCAAGGTTGGCGTCATCGGCATCGGCATGATGGGCAGCACCCATCTCGACATATACTCGCGGCTGAAGCAGGCCCGCGTGGTGGCCATCAGCGACATCGATCCCGACAAGCTGAGCGGCAAGGCGCGCGCCAAGGGCAACATCGAGGGACAGGCCCAGGGCCTCTTCGATATGGCCGCGGTCCGCAAGCACGACGAGGGCATGAAACTGATTGCCGACGAGGAGGTCGAGCTGGTCGACATCTGCCTGCCGACGCCCCTGCACATGAAATATGCCCGCGCGGCCCTGAAGGCCGGCAAGCATGTGATGGTCGAGAAGCCCCTCGCCCGCACGCGCCGCGAGGCCGACATTCTGGCGCAGTGCGCCGAAGAGGCCGAGGCTGCGGGCATTTTCTCCATGCCCGCCATGTGCATGCGCTTCTGGCCCGGCTGGGACTGGCTCAAGGCCGCCATTGTCAAGGAGAGCTACGGCCGCGTCCTCTCGGCCCACTTCCGGCGCCTCGTCACCCATCCGGCCACCGGCTTCTACAACTCCGGCGAGGAGTGCGGCGGCGCCCTGCTCGACGCCCACATACACGACACCGACTTCGTGCAGTGGTGCTTCGGCATGCCGCAGAGCGTCTCCAGCCACGGCTACTGCAAGATCACCAGCGGGGTTGACCATGTCTTCACACGCTACGACTTCGGCTCCGGCGGACCGATGGTCACAGCCGAGGGCGGCTGGGCGATGGCCGGCGGCTTCCCCTTCACCATGCAGTACACGGTCAACTTCGAAAAGGCCACCGCTGTTTACGACAACGCGGCGGAGGCGCCATTGACCCTCTACCGCAAGGGACGTGCCGAGGCCATCAGCCTGGCAGAGGGCATGGGCTACGACTACGAGATACCCTATTTCCTCGACTGCATCAGGAAACGCCAGCCCCCCGCCACCGTGACGATAGCCGACGGCGCACGTTCCGTGCGCATCTGCGCGGCGGAAAATGCCAGCGTCCTCAAGGGCCGCGCCGTGCGCGTGTAGGCGAAGGTGGGGCAAGCGGCCGCTTGCGATTGCACGCCCCCACTTTGTCGCGAGCCTTGTCGGTGACTTTGTCGCCTTCGTTGACGCGACAGGGAAAGCGCACGCGGAGGTGATTGGAGAGCGCTTCTGCTCGTCCTCGTCCTCGTCCTCGTCCTCGAGACCAGTGGAGAGTCTCTCACGGAGGCACGGAGGACACGGAGGAGTAGCAGTAGGCAGTGGCAGGGTAGACTGCAAGCGTACAACTGCAAGCAGGCACGGTTCACGGAACACCGCCCCTTCGGGGCTGTCATCAACTTTGTCGCGAGCTTTGTCGGTAACTTTGTCGCCTTTGTCGAAAGCAGCAGGTAAAGCTCACGCGAAGGCGCAAAGCCACGAAGAATCAGAACCGCGAATGCACGAATGCACGAAAATGGAGTAAGCGGGTGGAGTAAGCGTGCCGTTTAAGAGTGAGATTAAGTGTGAGATTAAGTGTGTGCTCCGCACTTACACCTTGTCCCCACACCTTGTCCCCACACCTTGTCCCCACACCTTGTCTCCAC
>JAAYLN010000466.1 GCA_012521875.1 Lentisphaerota bacterium
AGTATGTGGGTGAGTCAAGCGTAATCGTCTTTTTCGTCATTTTTTTCGATGCCTTTCCTTGCGATTGGTTGTGGATGGACGCGCCGCGGACGGGTGGGCCCGGAGGGCGCGTCCATGACTCATGGTTCCGCGTCTTTTGCAGGCGCATGATGAATCATGCCAATGCTCCTAGCCGGGTTCATGGCTGCGCCTGGCTTTCCGGGGGATAGATCTGCGCGCAGACCGCCTCGACATAGTCGGCTATCTTCTTGTAGCCCAGCTTGGCGAGGTACTCCTTTCCGATGGCGTTGGCGAGCTTGACAAGCTTGAGGCGGAAGGAGCGCTCGCTCTCCCGGTCGGGCGCGGGGTGGTTCATCATGATGTGCCAGACGTAGGTGACCAGCTTCCGGGCCACGGCACAGACGACGACGTTGCGGTTCTTGCCGGTGGCGGTCTTGCGGCGCCCCCACTTCGCCAAGTCATTGTCGCCCTTGCGCAGGACGCACTGCGCCGCCTGGACCATTAGCGACTTGAGATCGCCCCGCCCGTGGTGGCTGAGCGCGCGCCGGCCATGCGCCTTGCCGCTCTCGACGACGGAAGGGTTGAGGCCGATGTAGCTGACCAGCTTCTTGGGATCCGGGAAGCGGGTCACGTCCTCGATGAAGGTGACGAGGGCGAAGGCGATGACGAAGCGCACGCCGAGCAGCTGCATCAGCCTGGTCATCTCCTGGTTCTCCGCGACAATCTCGACGATGCGCTTCTCATAGCGCTCGCGAACCTCCATGCTGTGCTTGTACTGGATCAGGAGCGACTCCACATGGAACTGCTCCTCCTTCGTCCAGGCACGGGCGGACACCTCCCTGCGCACGACCTCGGCCTTCCTGCGGAACGTCCGCGGGGGCAGCTTCAGGCCGTGGCCGCTGCAGAAGGCCCAGATGCGGTTGGACAAGCGCACCGAGTCCTTCACGGCGTTGTAGTAGCCGAAGTATACATCGCGCCAGTGCTGGTTGCGCTCGGAAGGGACATAGACGCTGCGCGTCCCGCCCCTGGCGTAGGCGAACACGAGGTTCTCCGCATCGATGCGGTCGTTGATCCGGTCGGCCCTGGCCCGCCCCGAGAGCGTGTCGGAGGCGAGAACCTCCGCGCGCTGCCCGATGGCCTTGAGGCGTCGCGCGATGGAGAAGGCGTTCGTGGACGCCTCCAGCACCGTCTGCGACCCAGCCGGAACCTGCCGCCTGTACGTGTTCTCAAGCGCATCGAGCGTGGTCGTGATCCTCTTGATAACCTTGGGATCCGAGCCATGCCGCCACTTGGCGATGCACAGGGTGATCTTCACGCTGTGCGCGTCCATCCCGATCAGGATGGTCTCTTGCGTTGTGTCAGTCATTTCCTGTATCCTGTGAAGGTGCTGCCGCACGTTGAGACAGACGGGTCTGCATGAAGCATACAAGTATACGGGGTCTTTCGCCCCAGGCAGGTGGTTTCCGTCGGCGCTCGAACACTTAAACGGGCAGTTAGCCCAACGAGTTTACCGAGCGTCTCCCATGCGGACAGCAAGTGGGTAACCAGTTCCACCTGCTGTTTCACATCATA
>JAAYLN010000449.1 GCA_012521875.1 Lentisphaerota bacterium
CGGCGATGTGGTCGGGCTGGGCAAGACCCTCATGGCAACCGCCGTGGCGCGCATCTTCGAGGATGACCACGGGCTGGAGACACTCATCATCTGCCCGAAGAACCTCGTCCGCATGTGGGAGGACTACAAAGAACAGTACCGGTTGCGTGCCAAGGTGCTCTCCATCACCCGGGCAATCACTGAATTGCCCGTATGCCGCCGCTACCGCCTCGTGATCGTGGACGAGAGCCACAACCTCCGCAACCGCGAAGGCAAGCGCTATCAGGCCATCCGCGACTACATCGAGAAAAACGAAAGCCGCGTCATCCTGCTGTCGGCCACCCCCTACAACAAGAGCTACCTTGATCTGGCCAACCAGCTCCGCCTCTTCGTCCCCGAGGATCGTGACCTCGGAATCCGCCCGGAGCGGCTGCTCCAGAATATCGGGGAGACCGAATTCCTCAGGCGGCACCAATGTGCCGTTCGCTCGCTCGCCGCCTTTGAGCGGAGTGAATACCCCGACGACTGGCGTGAACTCATGCGCCTTTTCCTTGTACGGCGCACACGCAGTTTCATCCAGGACAACTATGCGGAGTATGATCCCGAACGGAAACAGAAGTTCCTGACCTTCGAGGACGGACGCCGCTCCTACTTCCCGACGCGCGTCCCCAAGACCCTCAAGTTCCGCATCGATGAAGGCGATAAAAACGACCAGTACGGTCGTCTCTACTGCGAGGATGTCGTCAAGGCCATCAACAAGCTCGATCTCCCGCGCTACGGACTGGGGAATTACATCGCGCCTTCCCCGGCCGAGCCCCCGTCTCACATTGAGGCGAAACAGATCGAAAACCTCTCCCGCGCCGGCAAGCGTCTTATGGGCTTCTGCCGGACCGGTCTCTTCAAGCGCCTGGAGAGCAGCGGCGCGGTGTTCCTCCAGTCCATCGAGCGCCATATTCTCCGCAACTACGTCTACATACACGCCATCGAGAACGGTCTTCCCATCCCCATCGGCACACAGGACGTGGAGATGCTCGACTCCCGCGTGTACGATGAGGATGCCGACGCCATCAATGCCCGTCTCGACTTCGAGGAAGATGCTGACGAGAACGGGCCTCAAGACCACCAGCAGACGCTCCATACCCTGGAAGAGTTCCGCCGCAAGGCTGAGGAGGTCTACGCATTCTACACCGGACAGGCCCACCGCCGCTTCAAGTGGTTGCGCTCCGACCTGTTCATCCCTGAACTGCGCAACGACCTTGAAAGCGACGCCAAGAGCCTGTTGAAGATTCTGAAGAACGCCGGACAGTGGGAACCGGCGGCTGATGAGAAGCTCCAGACGCTGGCCGCCACCCTCATGAAAGACCATCCCGATGACAAGGTCATCATCTTCACCCAGTTCGCCGATACGGCGCGCTACCTGAAACGCCAACTCTCCGCGATGGGTGTGGAACGCATCGAGGGCGTAACCGGCGACTCCAGCGACCCGACTCTCAGCGCCTGGCGCTTCAGCCCCGTCAGCAACGGCAAACGCGACGAGGTGGCACCGCACGATGAACTCCGCGTTATCATTGCGACCGACGTGCTGAGTGAAGGCCAGAACCTCCAAGACTGCCATATCGTCGTCAATTACGACCTGCCTTGGGCCATCATCCGGCTCATCCAGCGGGCCGGCCGCGTGGACCGTATCGGTCAAGAGGCCGACACCATCCTCTGCTACTCCTTCCTTCCGGCCGAAGGCGTCGAGAAGATCATCCATCTCCGCAGCCGGGTACGCAACCGGCTCAAGGAGAACCAAGAGGTGGTCGGGGCCGACGAACTCTTCTTCGAAGACCAGCGCGATAAAGTCATGGCACTGGACGATCTCTACAACGAAAAGGCCGGCATCCTCGACGGCGAGTAAGACAACGAGGTCGACCTTTCCTCGTATGCCTACCAGATATGGAAGAACGCCGTCGACGCCGACCCCGCGCTGGAAAAGATCATTCCCGGCCTGCC
>JAAYLN010000201.1 GCA_012521875.1 Lentisphaerota bacterium
CAGGCGCAGGCCCAGGCCGCCGCCCGGCAGGCCGCCGCCGCGCAACAGGCCGAAAAACAGGCCGGCGAGGCCGGGCAGGCTGAACAGCAGGCCGAACAGCAGGCTGCGGCACAAGCCGCCGGGGAGCAGCTTCCGGCCGATCCCCTGCTGCCATTGGCCGAGCGCATCCAGACCGCCGCCGAGCAGACACAGACCGCGGCCGGCGAGGCGCAGCAGGCGGCGCAGGATGCCGCGCAGGCACCTTCCGGCGGCGCGCGCCAGGCCGGCGAGCGGCGGGCACGCCAGGCCGAGCAGCAGGCGGCGCAGGCGGCGCAGATGGCCGAGTCGGCCGCCCGCGCGGCGCGCCAGGTGCAACGGCCCGATGCCGAGCAGCAGGAGAGCGCCCGCCTGGCCAACCAGGCCGCGCAGCAGTTGCGCCAGATGGCCGTCACCCAGGCCATTGCCGCCGGACTCGACCCCGAGACCATGCTGCCGCGCAAGGAGGAGCCCAAGCCCGGGCGCGAGCGCAAGAAGCGTCCGCGTCCCGAGCTGCCCTCGGACGGTGGCGGCGATAGCGACGAGGAAGAGGAAGAGTTCGAGGATGGCGAGTCCATACCGGCGCTGCTCGAGCAGCTTGGCTTCCCGCTGCTGGAGTGGGTGCGCTTCAAGCGCACACTCGATACAGGCATGATTGAGGGCGCCGTCCAGAAGGTGGCGCCGGAGTACCGGGATCTCGTGCGGCGCTACTTCCTGCTGCTGGCCCGTGAAAAGGAACTGCAATGAACCAGACGGGACTTGGAACCCTGAGTCTCTTGAGGCTCTCGCAAAAACTATTGCCCGCAGGCACGTGGCACGGGCATCCTGCCCGTGATCCGTCCATGGGCGGGACGCCCATGCCACGGGCGCATCTGCCGAACACCTTGCAAGGATATTGCAAGAGCCTCGCCCTGCTTATGCTGGCGCTCCTGCTGCTGGCCTCACCGGCATGGCTAAGGGCCGACGACGAAGTGTCGCGCGACGAGCGCATAGACCGCTCCATCCGCCGCGGACTGGCCTTCATCTCCCGCGGCCAGACCGAGACCGGCACCTTCGATAGCCACCCGGCCCGCAACTATACCGGCATTCCCGCCCTCTGCGGCATGGCCTTCCTGGCCGTCGGCGACGTGCCCGGCCCCACCCCCAACGGCGCCCTGCTCGAGCGCATCATAGACCACCTGCTCGAGCGCGCCCGCGATGACGGCTATCTGGGCACGAACGGCGGCAAGATGTACTCCCACTGCATCTCCACGCTCTTCCTCTGCGAGGTCTCCGGCATGGTCGATACCAACCGCCAGGCCAAGATCGACGCCCTGCTCCCCAGGGCGGTGCGCATCATCCTGGATGCGCAGGCCGTCAAGAAGTCACAGCAGAATCAGGGCGGCTGGCGCTACGAGCCCAACTCCACCGACAGCGACATGTCTTGCAGCGGCTGGGCGCTGATGGCCTTGCGCTCGGCGCGCCTCAACGGTGCCCCGGTGCCCGACAAGGCGATTGACGATGCCGTCGGCTATCTCCTGCGCCACCACAACACTTCCACCGGCACCTTCGGCTACCAGGATCCCAACAGCAATGCCGAGAAGCTGACCGGTGCCGGCCTGCTCTGCCTCGAGTTGTGCGGACGCCACGGACATCCGGCCACCCAGCGGGCCGCCCGTTATCTGCACAAGACCTTCACCAGCCTGCAACGCGTCGACCGCCGCTTCTACGGCATGTACTACACATCCCAGGGTCTCTTCCAGATTGGCGGCGAGCCATGGAAGGAGTTCTCCGAATGGATGTACGACTACTGGATTCCCCGCCAGGCTCCCGACGGCCACTGGGACATGGGCGAAGACGGCTGCCCCTACTACCAGACCGCCCTCGTGGTACTGGCCTTCACCGTCCCCTACCGCCAGCTCCCGATCTACCAGCGGGACGAGACGGTGGATGAGACGGAGTAGTAAGGGGGCAGGGTTCAGGGTTCAGGAAATCCCAAGCTTTGTCGCGAGCTTTGTC
>JAAYLN010000202.1 GCA_012521875.1 Lentisphaerota bacterium
AGCGTGGAGACAAGGTGTGGAGACAAGGCGTAAGCGCGAAGCGCACACTTAAACAACCCGCTTAAACCCACACTTAATCCCACTCTTAATCGGTACGCTTACTCCACCCGCTTACTCCATTTTCGTGTGTGCATTCATGCATTCGCGGTTCCCCTTTCGCGTTTATCGCATTTTTCGCGGTTAAAAAAAACACCTTCCATTCGCGCCCATTCGCGTCCATTGGCGGATCCGGTTCCCCGCGCCTCTGTGCCTCCGTGAGAGACCACCAGATGCTTTCAACAAAGGCGACAAAGTTACCGACAAAGCTCGCGACAAAGTGGCGTCACTGACCCATTCCAACTGCCTACTGCCACTGCCTACTGCTACTGCCGCCGCCCTGCAGGGCAGCGGCAATACCGGCCCCGTTCTTTTACGAAAAGTCGATCTTCCAGCCCTCGCGGTAATGCGGGGCAAGGAGCGCGTCGGCCTCCGGGTTGCCGAAGGTGCGCGTGCCGGGATTCCACTTGAGCAGCGTATCGGGCATTCGCCCGGCGATCTCGCCGGCGATGACCGTGTCCATCATGTAGGTGGACCACGCGAAGTCGCTGCTCGCGGGACGTCCCTCCAGACAGGCGTTGACGAACTCGTGGTAGTGCGACGGCACTTCGGGCAGCGGCATGTCGGGAACGGGTTTGCCGTCGTTGCGGACGGCATGCGCCTTCGCTGCGGAATGCGGCTGGAGTATCCAGCCATCACGGCACTTCACCGCCTTGCCCTCGAGCGGACGCTTGCCGAACGGTGACTGGGTGAAGAGCGCCTCGACCTCGTCCGGTGGCCGGAACTTCGCGGGCGCAAGGTTGTCCGGCTCGCTGCATCCGTCGAACCACTTGAGGACGAAGGGCTTGCCGCCCGAGGCCGGCACGCCCCCGAAGCGCCACTCGATGCGGGTCATCGTCGGCCAGGTGATCGCCGCGACGGCGTCCGACTCGGCCTGCGTGCCCGTCTCGGCGATGACGTCGAGCGGTGCCGCCGTGCCGAGTTCCATCCCGGCCCACACCGCCGACATGAGATGGCAGCCGATGTCGCCGATCCAGCCGGATCCGAAGTCATGCCAAATGCGCCAGATGAGCGGATGGTACACGTCGGGCGCGTAATCGCGCGCCGCTGCCGTGCCGAGCCAGAGATCCCAGTCCAGCGTCTCCGGCGGCGGAACGGCCTGCGGCAGGTGGCGTTTGAGGCGGGAGATGCCCTTGCGCGTCGAGAAGAAGCAGACCTCCTCGACCGGACCGAGCACGCCCGCCTTGAGCAGCCCGATCGTGTGACGGTCGGAACCGTAGGCGAAGTACTGCGTCCCGAGCTGGGTGACAACGCCCGCCTCCCTGGCCCGCCGACGCATGTATTCGCACTCGACCATCGTCTTGCAGAGGGGTTTCTGCATGTAGACGTGCTTGCGGCGGTTGAACGCCTCCGCGCCGGCGACGACGTGGTTGTGGTCGGGGATCGAGATGTTGACGGAGTCTATCGCGTCCCCTTCCGCGGCGAACATCTCGCGCCAGTCGCGGTAGAAGTGCGCCTTCGGGGACTCCGCGCGGGCCTTGTCGAGGAAATTCGAATCGACATCGCAGAACGCTGCCATCTCGAGCTTCGGATGCGTCCTGAACGAGCTGATGTCGCTCCATGCCATGTTGCCCGTGCCGATGCAGGCGTGGCGGAGAAGCCCGTTCGGGCTCTTCACCGCTGTGATTGCGGGAAAGCCGAAATCCCGATCCGGATGCCCCGCGCATTCCGCGACCCGCGTGGCTGCGGTTCCGGGCGCTTGTGACTTCCCTTTCTCGTTCATCGTCTCGTTTCCCTTCTCATTTGAGCTTCTTGTAAAACCCCGCGTGGCATGGGCGTTCCGCCCATGAAACACCGGCCGGATGGCCGTGCCACGTGTGCCTGCAAGGGTTTAGCAAGAGCCTCATTTTGCCGCTACTTCGGATTGGGCTCCGTATATACGGGAACCTCCACCAGATCCTTGACGTGCCCGTCGGGATAGACTTCGAAGGCGTCCATGATCCGGGGCTCGTGCCTGCGCCAGTCGTACGCCTTGAGTGTGAGCTTTTCGGGCGAGACCTCGAGCGTCATGCCGCCGCCCATGTCCTCGATGACCTCGGCGAATGGCCACTCGTCCGTGAGATGCCTGGGGAATGACTTGCGGAACGGGTTGTTGACCTTGACGGCGGCGGTGCCCGGATCGCGCCGCATCTGGACGTGCATGTGGCCAGCGAGGTAGAGGTGGATGCGCCCGTCTTTAGACTTGTCAACAAGGACTTCCCTGAAGATTTCGGCAAGGCGGTCGCCGCCGCCGAGAGTCATCGGGATGTGCGCCATCACGATGCGAAAGGTGGCCTTCCTCCAGGCCTCGGTCTTCTTGAGATCCGCGAGCCACGCGGCCTGCTCTGCGAGATACGCGCCCGCGATCACCTCGTTGATGGGCATGCCGCCGTGGTTGGCGGGCGCGTCGAGGACGACGAAGAGCGCCGGCCCCTGCGAGAAGGAGAAGTAGCCCTTGCCGTCGGGGCGGGGGAAGTAGGTGCCGTACTTCCAGGCCTGGATGCCCTGGCATTCGTGGTTGCCGCGCACGAAGATCGCGGCCTTGCCCCTGGAGGCATAGAGGCGGCAGCACTCGTCGAGGAACGAGCCCATGATCAGGTTCTCGGCGTCGTTCGCCATTGTGTCCTCGATCTGGTCGCCGAGCTGGACGAAGAGGTCGGCGTCCCTCGCGTTGCTGCGCTCGATCGAGGGCTCGAGCCAGACGCGCGACGAACCGTGCGTGTCGGCGGTAAGGAAGACCTTGTAGTTCTTGAGCTCCGGGTCGAGTGTCTTGAAGGAGTAGAGTTCCTTGCCGGTGAAGATGCCGCACCAGAGCTTGGCGAGCTCGTAGGAGTTGAGGGCCGAGAGGAAGCGGTACTCGTACTCCGTGGCCGGTTCGAGATTCTTCAGGTGGAAGGAGTGGACGTGCGAATGGTAGTCGGCCGCGCCGTAGATCGTGCCCCAGACGCGCTTGAACCCGTTGGTCGTGCCCCTGATGCGGTACTCGACGCCCGCGAGCGAGGGGCCGGCGGCGACGTAGGAGATCGTGATCGAGTCGAAGCCGGGATTGGTGTGCCATGGCCCGTGCATCGGCAGCGTCCGGTCGCGCGTGTTCGGGCACTCCATGCCCGGATCGTCGCTCGGAATGCGGTTAAGGCTCGGCCGGTACTCCGTGTAGGTGTCGAACTTGAAGTCCTGCTGTTCGGCAGGCTTCTCCTCCGCCGCGCAGACCGCGGCGAGTGCCAAGAACGAAAGCGCAATGTAAATGGGGGTCTTCATGAGTTTTGTCTTGCCAGGCTCTTGTCCCCCGCATCGCAGTGCCTGACGGCCTGCGCGCGGAGCGTTTTGCAAGCGAACCGCCCCATGCCGCCTGGCGGGCAGGCATGACGCTCCAGCCCTGTTACTATTCCTGGCGGCGGATGATTTCGTTGTAATAGGCCTTGAGCGTGCGGAAATCGGGGTAGGTGAGGATGCCGTCCTTGAGCGGGCAGGCCCACATCATCTCCGGAATGACGGCCGTGCCGTATTTCTGGAGCATGACGGCCAGCTTCGCCTCCTCGGGTGTCTCCTTGAGCGCCAGAGCCTCGCCTGCGGCGCGGTGCCGCATGCGCTCCACCGTGCGCGTCACGTCGTCAATCTCGCGCCGTGCGCCGTCACCGCCGTCATTGTGCTGCCTGAGCCGCGCGAGCGACGCCTCGGCCTCGGCCAGGCGTTTGGCCTCGTTTCCCAGCTTCGCCCACGCCGCGCGTTCCTCCACGAGCTTCGCGACCTCCT
>JAAYLN010000203.1 GCA_012521875.1 Lentisphaerota bacterium
AAACGGCGGGGAAGCCGCGTCTACCAGCCGGACGCCCGGTCCTGCCGCCTATACGTTAGTTCGATCACCCCGCGTGGCGCTCTACGTGCGCAAGCGGTTTTGAGTTCGCGGACCAGGACGCGCTTACTATCGCGGGACCTGGCCCGCGCAGATGAGGAAAATGCCAAGGCACAAGAGCCGCCAATGATCTCTATTTTAACCGCCCGCGAAAGACGCCAAAACCGCGAAAATAAATTCTAACGTTGGGGAGTTCTAAAGTTCTAAAGTTGGGGCTCTCGCCTATACCGCGCTACTTTGCTAGCGGACACGCGGCCCTGCTGGCCGCAGCGGTGGAGCGAAAAGCGCCAACGGCGCGCCCTATCCCAGCCTAGGGTGAAGCCCTAGGAAAACGAGGCAAATACAAACAAGGGCTGAAAGCCCAGCCTATCATCCGGCAACCAACCCTTCTTCCCTGAACTATATCCCGCCCCTTCAGGGCTAGTCGTTTTTGGCCCACTACCCAGGGCGTTGCCCTGGGCTGGTATGTCGCGCCCTTTCAGGGCGCAGAGGCGTTTTTTGGATGGACCATTATTGCGACCACTCAGTGGCTCGCAATTTAGAGGGTAAAAGCGCTGCGCTGCCCTTGCGCTGCGAAAGAGTAAGCGGGTGGAGTAAGACAGCGTGCCGTTTAAGTGAGTTTAAGTGTGGGATTAAGTGTGGGATTAAGTGGGTGCTTCGCGGATCACCTACTCATCCAGCTCCGCCGACCGGGTGGCAGGCCGCCTGGCGAAGGCCATGGGGATAATCAGCAGCGGGCAGGTGGCGTGGCGCGCCACGCGCGAAGCCACATCGCCGAAGAAGATCGAACGCATCGCGCCCTTGCCCTGGCGGCCGATCACGATCAGATCGGCCTGTATCTCGGCGGCGAAGCCCAGTATCTCGTCGGACGCCTTGCCGATGCGGAAGACCTTCTGCAGGTCGAGGCCGGGCGGCAGGCGCGGCAGGTAGTCGCGCGCGATGAGGGCGTCGATATCGGCTCTGGCCTTGGCGTCGGGATCGCCTTCCGCAGCGTAGATGTAGCTCTTCCAGAACTGCGCGTCGGGCTCGGGCAGGACATGCATCAGGTAGAGCGTGCTGCCTTTGTTGCGCAAGGCGGCATCAATGGCGAAGCCGAAGGCGAAGCCGGAATTCTCGGAGAAATCGGTGCAGAAGAGGATGCGTTTAAAGTTGCCGTGCCGCTTGGTGGTATCAGCTTGCTGCCCGTTCATGGTGCCTCGCTTTCTTCTTGCCTGTTGTTGAAACCGTCAAAACCCGCATTTCATGCCGGGCGCCCGAGCCTGCCTGCGGCATTTGCCCTATTGTACCAGCCCCGGCAACCAGGTGGCAAGGCCGGGAATGAGCATCAGCAGGATCGCCGCAGCGATGAGGGCGCCTAGGAAGGGCATCGAGCCGCGGAAGACCGTCTGCAGGGGGAGATTGCGTTCCATGCCGCTGACCACGTAGACATTGACGCCCACGGGCGGCGTGATGGCCCCTATCATCGTGACGAGGACGATCATCACACCGAACCAGATGGGTTCGTAGCCGAGCTGGAGCACGACCGGGTAGAAGATGGGGACCGTCAGCATGATCAGCGCCAGGGCATCGACGAAGCAGCCGGCAATCAGGTAGAAGACCATGATCAGCCCCAGCACCATCCACGTCGGCAGCGGCAGCGCCGCGAGCCAGGCGGCCAGGGTGTTAGGGAGTTCCGTGACGGCCAGGAAGCGGCTGAAGATCGTGGCGCCGGCAATGATGATCATGACCATGCAGGAGGTGCGGATCGTCTCCTGCGCCGCGCGCCAGATCATGCGCAGGTTGCACTTGCCGACGATAGCGGCGACGACCACACTGCCCGCCGCGCCGATGGCCGCCCCCTCGGTGGGGGTGAACCAGCCGGCGAACATGCCGCCCATGACCAGCGCGAAGAGCGCCAGCGTCTCGGTAACACCCTTGAGCGAGTCGAGGCGCTCCCGCAGCGGAAAGCGCGGGCCGGCCGGGCCGCGCCTGGGGTCGCGCAGGCACTGCACCAGTACCACGAGACAGAAAAGCAGTGCCACCAGCAACCCCGGCAGGATGCCGGCAATGAAGAGCTTGCCGATGGACTGCTCGGTGAGCACGCCATAGACGATAAAGACCACACTGGGCGGTATCAGCATGCCCAGCCCGCCACCCGAGGCCACGACCCCGCTGGCGAGCGCGTCGCTGTAGTTGAAACGCCGCATCTCCGGCAGCGCCACGGCCGACATGGTGGCGGCGGTGGCCGGTCCCGAGCCGCAGATGGCGCCGAAGGCGGCGCAGGCGCCGACCGTGGCCATCGCCAGTCCGCCCGGCAGCCAGCCCATCCAGTGGTAGGCCGCATTGAAGAGCCTGCGGCTGATGCCGGCATGGAAGCAGACCTGCCCCATGAAGACGAACATCGGGATGACGGTGAGGTTGTAGTCGGTGAGCGAGCCGTAGAGATTGGTCGCGAGCATGGCCAGCGCGGAAGGCACGCGGATGATCGCCGCGAAGCCGACGACGCCGACAATGCCCATGGCGAAGGCCACCGGCAGGCTGGCCACCAGCAGCAACAGCATCAGCAGGATGCCGAGGACTCCAATCAGCGTCGGGCTCATTTGCGGATCAGCTCCCTTCCGGGCTGCACGAGATGGAAGAGCGTGACGAGCGCCGTCAGGAAACAGGCTCCCGAGAGCACCCAGAGCACCCAGAAGGTGGGCAACTGCAGCGTGGGCGTCACCTCGCCGCTGCGCAGCAGCCTCCCCCCATAACGTGCGCACTCGCGCGCGGCGATCATGAAGGCCGTGAGTTGCAGCAGGCGCATCAGCGAGTCTACCACTATGCGCCCGCGCGGCCGCAGCTTCTGGAATAGGAACTCGATAGCCACATGCCCCTTGACCGCCGTGGTCACAGGCAGGGCGAAGGCCAGCGTGAGTCCGCTGGCGATGCTCACAAGGTCGTAGGCCCCCACGATGGGGCGTCCGAACTGGCGCAGTAGCACATCAAGGCAGATGATGGCCACCATCGCCAGCACGCCGAGGCCGGCGAGCGCGCCCGAGCCCAGCACCAGCCAGCGCAGCGGGTGCCAGATCCTGGGGAGACGGTAGGGTTTTCTGGGGTTGGCACTCACTTGGCGGTTCTCTACGGCGTGGGAGTTGCGGCGGGCTCGCGTGCGGCAGCCACGCGCTGCCGCGCGTCGTCCAGGAACGCCTGTCCCGGCAGTCCCCTGGCGGCGGCCTGTTCCACATAGGCCTGCAGCACGGGGGCAACGGCCTCCTGCCAGCGCGCCTGCTCGGCGGGCTCCAGACGGATCGTCTCGCGTTTCAGCTCGCTGACCAGTTCCATACCCTCGCGATCCGCCGTGTTCCAGGCGGCACCATGCCGCTCCACCCATTCGGCGCTGACCTCGGTGATGATCTGCTGCAGGTCGACCGGTAGCGCGTCCCAGCGCTCGCGGTTCATGGTCACAAACATGACAGTGGTGTAACTGGTGGCCGTGGCGTCGGTGACGTAGCCGATGGTCTCGGCCTGCTTCCAGCCCTTGAGCGTCTCGATGGGACATAGGGTGGCCTCGACCACACCCTTCTGCAGCGCCTCGTAGGTCTCCGGCTGCGGCATGCCGACCGCCGCCGCGCCGAGACCCTCGACGATCTTGGCCGAAAGCCCCGTGGCGCGCACCTTCATGCCCTTGAGATCCTCCAGCCTGCGCACCGGCTTCCGGCTGGCGAGGATGCCGGGACCGTGGGCGTGGAGATAGAGCAGGTGCGTATCCTGCATCTCCCGCGGCTGGTACTTGGCGACAAGCTCGTTGGCGATGCGCGTGGCCGTGGCACCGTCGGGGTAGCCGAGCGGCAGGTCGAGCCCCTCGAACAGCGGGAAGCGCCCGCGGGTGTAGGCCAGACAGCTCATGCCGATATCCGAGATGCCGTCTACGACGCCCTGGTAGCACTGCTCGGCCTTGGTGAGCGTGCCGCCGGCATAGACATTGATCCTGACGCGCCCCCCGCTGCGCCGCTCGATCTCGCGTGCCCACTCCGTACCCGCAATAGCCTGCACGTGGGTAGGCGGGAAGAAGATGCTGTAGTAGAGGCGGATGGGCCGGGACGTGGCCTTGCCGTTTCGCGCGCCTCCGGCGGTGCCGTTGCCACCGGGAGAGCAACCGGCCAGCAGGGCTGCCAGAAGAGGCAGACCAAGCAGGGACGCCCATGTCAGGCGACCGGTTTTAAGGAGCGGGTTCATGAGGGGAAACTATAGCGTAACCGCCGTTTGCGGGCAAGGAAACGATGGAACAGGAAACGATGGAGGGGGAACGATGGAGGGGGAATTTGGACAAAGTGTGGAGACAAGGTGTGGAGACAAGGTGTGGAGACAAGGTGTGGGGACAAGGTGTGGGGACAAGGTGTGGGGACAAGGTGTAAGTGCGGAGCACCCACTTAAACCCACACTTAAACTCACTCTTAATCGGCACGCTTACTCTACCCGCTTACTCTTTTGCTTTCGCAAAAGCTCGCGATAAAGCTAATGAGACTTTTGCAAAAACCTCGTGCCACAGGCGCATCTGCCAGACAACTTGCCCGTAGGCTCGTGGCACGGGCATCCTGCCCGTGGCCGTCCATGGGCGGGACGCCCATGCCACGATGGTTTTGCAAGAACCTAATCTGGTTGCTTTAGCAGACGCCTCTTCTTGCGGACGAGCAGATGCTCGTCCCTCCCGTGGCTGCGGGCCTGGCGTTTGGTGCGGTGCTCTGCGCGCGGCTAGCCGGGACGGCGTCGCCCTACCTTTCATGCGCGCTCCGCCCACCTATCACTAACCGTTTACAAAAAAGAACCCGCTGGTGTTCT
>JAAYLN010000204.1 GCA_012521875.1 Lentisphaerota bacterium
ATTTACACCTACGTGTTAACGCGTGACGAGAGGCATCTGAACATCCGCGCCTTCACGCCCGCTCAGAAGCGCAGCGCATACGAGCGCCAGAAGGGCAAATGCACCATCTGCCGCAAGCCGTTCCAGGAGGCGGAGATGGAGGCCGATCACATCACGCCCTGGAGCGAGGGCGGCCGCACGGAACCCAGAAACTGCCAGATGCTTTGCCGCGAATGCAACCGCCGCAAGGGCGCGAGGTAATACGTCTTAAGAGAGGAGAGCTGGCCGAGGGGGGAGTAGGCGGCGGTGAAGACGCTTTCGCCGCCGGAGACGAGGCTGGTCAGGGCGCCGTTGCCGTCGTAGAGGTAGGTCTCGGAGATGGCGGCGTTGGTGTGCGAGCCGTAGCGCACCTGCGCCGCCACCAGGCGGTCGGCGGCGTCGAAGGTGTTGGTGGCGTACCGAACGAAGGCAGGCGCGGGGTGCGGTCCGGCGGTGATATCCTCGCGGGTCTTGAGTCCCGCCGCGTCGCGGGTGACGGTGCGTCCGGCCAGCGTGCCGATGGACCACGCTTCGAGACGCCCCGCCGCGTCGTAGCGGTTGGTGGCGGCGATGCCGCCGGGCGACGTGCCGCCGGTGGGCTTGCCCGCGCCGTCCCAGGCAAAGTGCCACGTGTGGCCGAGCCAGTCGGAGAGGGATACCAGCCGCCCGTCGGCATCGTAGGTGCGCGCGACGCTCCTGCCGGGGGCGTACATCAGGTTGGTGACCAGCCCGCCCGCGTCGCGGGCGTAGGCGGCGGTGAAAACGGCATTTGAGAGGGTGGTCGTGGCGGCGGTCAGCCGGTCCATCACGTCGTAGCCGAACGACAGGCTCGCCGTTGCGTTCGAGGCGGTCAGCAGATTACCCACCGCATCGTAGGCGAAGGTTGCGTGTTTTTCGTGCCTTTCGTGGTTGAAGACATCCCGCGCCACCAGCCGGTCGAGCGCGTCGAAGGCATCCCAGTTGTCCAGATGCTCCACCGCAGAGACAGGCAGGGATGCGGAGACGGCACCGAGTGCCGCCATCAGGCAGATTGTGTAGAAGCCGTGCCGTGGTCGTCGGGTTTGTCGCATGTCATGGACCACTTGTCTCTAGTTGCCGCCGCCGGTGCGGCGGGCGGCGGCCTTGCTGGACATGTGGCAATCATAATCCTACAGGCGCCGGTGCGTCAAGCAACGCCATCTCCGTCAGCAAGCAAGCCCCCGGCCTACCTTGTTAAATTCAACAGCAGCATCTGCGCTAATCTGCGTCATCTGCGGTTACATCATTGCTGCGGTTCGCCCTACCCTTCGGTTCGCTGTACCGTGAGCTTGTGCTGCGAGGCTGACGGTACATGCGTGGCGAATGCGAACAGGGCAGCCGGAATGTGGAGACCTCTGTCCCCCGGCGGGAACGTTCGCTAATCATGCGCCGCATCAGTACACCGCGGAGACCGCGGGCTCCAGTGCGCATCCGAAGCGAACGGGATGCCGGAACGTGGGGACGAATGGGACGCCGGGGACGCAGGTGTGCAACTCACCACTCACTTCCCTTGGCGTACTTGGCGCCTTGGCGGTTCAATCTCTTTCGAGGGCGAGGGCGAACCGTCCAGACTGCTTCAGAAGCGCCAGATGCGGACTTCGCGGGGGGCGAGTGTCTCGCTGAAGATGCCGGGCGTGATCGTGAGCGCGGCATCCTCGAGGATGGTCTTGCCGTCCCTGTCCTTCATCTCCTTGCCGTCCTTGTCCTTCTTTGGAATCCTCTGCTGCGGCAGGAAGACCGTCCTGATGCCCTTTAGTTCCGGAATGGCGAGACCGCCTTCGGCATCGGGCGCGGCCTTTGCATTCTCGTTGACGTTGAGTACGATCAGGTAGCGCTGTCCGGGATGATCGCCGCCGACAATGCCGTGCAGGTCGCCCGCCTCGAAGCAGCGGCGCTGTACCGATGTGATGCCGGGCTGCACCGTCTTGATGAGCGGCAGGAGTTCCTTGTAGATGGCCTGCTTTTCGGGCTTGTCCCAGATGCCGACGCCGCTGGGACCGCCGCCGACCTGGCTCCAGCAATACCAGATGATGCCGCGGGCATCATGCACGATGGCGATCCAGGCCTGGAATGGGATGTCCCCGGGCTTGGAGTCGGCCCACGGTATGACGACCACCGGCTTGTGCAAATCCCCGGCGACCTCCTTCTGGGCGCGCCGGCACCACTCGAGCGCCTGCGCGCTCGAGGTGTAGGGATCCATGGCGAAAACATCCGCGAACGAGGCGTGCATCTTGAAGAGGTCGGGGCGGCAACTGGCGATGAAGGTGGGGTGGTGCTTGTCGAAGGCGTGGCGCCAGGCGTTGTGATCGCGCAGCTCCCTGGCCTGCCCCTCGTTCGGCTCGTCCCAGAGATACCACATCAGCATGGCGGGGTTGTCCGCATAGCGCCGCGCCTGGTCGCGGTAGATGCTCTCGCCGCGGTGGTTGGCCTCGAAGAGGCAGCGGAGCCCGTTGCCCATGGCGCGGTACATCTGGATGGGCACGTTGTACTCGTCGCCGCCGCCGTGCCACGCCCAGAACTGGATTGTGTTGAAGCCGATCTCCTTGAGCTGCTCGTAGCTGTCCGGGGGCGCATGGTAGATGCCGAGCGGGAAGAACGGCTTGCCGTTTACCAGGAAGGTGCCGTCCTCGTCTAGGACGCACTGCGCCTCGCGCGGAGCGATGAGCTCAAACGGCGCGGAGGCAAGCGCGTTGACCGGGCGGGTTCCGCCGCGCCGATCTGCTGCGGGACGCCGTCGATGGTCAGGGTGTTCTGTCCTGCAAGCGGATTCCAGGTCAGCAGATACTGGCGGGCGCTTTCACGCGGCTTCCACATCCCGACCGGCAGCGGGTCGCCGGGATAGGCGGCAAGATAGGCGTTGGTCTCGGCGGCGGTCATGGCCGAGAATCCCGCGCCCGTGGCCATGAACTCCTCCCAGCTTGCATTGCCCAGCGGCGCGTAGAAGCGCACCAGCCCGGCGTTTACGCCGGCCAGTGGCCCCCAGCCAATGGAGGTGGGGAAGTCGCAGTTCCAGAATATCTCCTTTTGGGTGGCGACAGCCTCGAACATCCGCGAGCCGAACGCCGTGTTGGCGGGCCCGAAGTAGACGCGCCGTATGCCCGGGCACCGGCTGAACGCACCCTCCGAATACGCGCAACTGGCGGTGTTGGCCAGATAGAGGTCGCCCGCCACACCGGTGCTTTCGAACGTGTAGTAACCGACACTTGTGACGGACTCCGGCAGGAACGGCACGACATTGGTCAGGGCGCTGCAGTAGCGGAAGGCTTGTCCCGCCAAGGTGGTGACAGTATCAGGCAGGCGCAGCTCCTTGAGTGCCGTGTTGCCGCTAAAGCCGCCGATGGCTGTGATGACGCCGCTGTTGGAGATGGGCGGCGTGAGGTCGAGCAGCCCGCTGGCGCCGTTTGTCGCGACGCCGCTGATCGTGAGCGTGGCGGTACCGCTGACCGTGAGCCACCAGTCGCCGTTGTTGATGGTGGCCGGTTTGCCCGGCGTGTAGACCCAGTCGCGCCGGAACTCGGGGGTGATTGTGCGCGGGCGGTCCATGGTGACCGTGAGCGGGTTGGCCGTCTCCTGTCCGGCAGGCACGTCGCCATGCCAGCGCACGAAGGTGCTGGCCGGCGGCTGCGTGGCCGCGTTGGCCGTGAGCGTCACCTGCGTCCCCGCCGTGTAGTGACTGGCCATGTCCGGCTGGCAGGAGAAGGTTATGGTCTCGCTGCCGCCTTCCGGGGCCGCCACAAGCCGGTAGGCTACCGGTTCCCAGAGCCATGTCAGCCGTCCGGCGGCGGTTCCGTGCGTGTATGTGAGGGAGGTGGCGGTGTTGGTGACGGGATTCACCCATGTCGCGCCGGAGAGCGTTTCCAGCACGTGGCCGGCCACGGTGTAGAGGGTGCCGCCGGCTGTGGCGGGGCCGGATGCCGCGCAGGCCACGGTGTCGCCCTGCGCCAGCCCGTTGGTCGTCCCGTAGTCCGGCACGACGGTTCCCAGCGGAAGGGGATGCCCGGCCACAAGCAGGCTGTCGGCTGCCGATGGCAACTCGCCTTTGCGCGCCTGCTGCGTCTGCCGCTGGCCGCGCTCTACCAGGAGTATGCCCGCATCCTGGCCTCGCGCCACACACCGAGCGCCTCGAATGCCCACGACATCGTCGACCTGATCGTCAGCCGCATCGAGCACATGCGCGGACGCGACTGCTCGCTCGACCAGATCGCGCGCTATGCGGGCTACAGCCGGTACCGCGTGGCGCATCTCTTCAAGGCGCGCACGGGGATGAGCATCGGCAGCTACATCAACCGCATCCGCGCCCAGTATCTCGAGCAGGCGCGCATTCTTGACATACCGGCGAAGCAGGTGGCCGCCGAGCTGGGCTTCCAGTCCACGACCGCCTTCTACAACTGGCGCCGCAAGTACCAGGCGGCAACCCGCACCCCGTGATGTTGCAGCATGACCTTCGCACCTTGACTCCACAACACCTTGTCTCCACAACACCTTGTCCCCACACCTTGTCGGCTACGCTTCGTCTCCACACTCTGTCCCTACGCTTCGTCAAAAGCTAAAGAGTAAGCGGGTGGAGTAAGCGTACCGATTAAGAGTGAGATTAAGAGAGGGTTTAAGTGGAGCTCTGCACCTACTCACCTTGTCTCCACACTTAGTAGCTATACACTTAGTCCCCGCACTTAGTCGAAAGCTAAAGACAGGGCGACTGGTGTGTGGCTGGTGTGGGCGGCAGCATTTCCGTCCTCGTCCTCGGTGCGCCAAGCGAAGATCGGCGCTTCTTCGATCCCACCGGTACTGCCGTGCCTGCCGGTACTGCCGGTACTGCCGGTACTGCCGGTGGCTGCCGGCACGAGGGGCAAGCGTCTGCTTGCCCGCGGAACCGGACGAGCAGACGCTCGTCCCTCCCGGTGCTGCACTTGGCGGTATTTGCGGTGCCCTGTGCGCGGCTCGCCGGGACGGCTCGCCCTACCCTTCATGTGCTGGTGCGGGCACTTTCTCTGGCGCGGCTTCTGGCGGACGAGCAGACGCTCGTCCCTCCCGGTGCTGCGATCTTGGCGGTATTGGCAGTGCCCGGCGGTAGGCGGGGCGGTTTCGCATTGATTCGTCCATTCGCGGCTCCCCTTGGCGCTCTTGGCGTCTTGGCGGTGTATTACTCGCGTGGCGGCACGCTACTCACGCCAGCCAAACTTTAGAACTTTAGAACTTCATCACCTGGCTTCCTGGCGGTTCAAACCCCTTCCCACCGTCCCCGCCAGCAGCCCGCAGGCGGCGCCGATATCGGCACCGCCGCTGTAGCGGCGCGCCACGGGTGCCCGCACCCGGCGGCGCAGGGAGTCGCGAAAGGCATTGCGCTCCGCCTCGTCCGGCGGCAGGAAGACCCCGTCGGGATCATTTACGTCTATCAGGTCTATACGCACGGGCAGGTCGCCGATCCAGTCGGCCAATTGCCGCGCATCCTCGTCGCGGGTGTTGAAACCGGCAATCATGACCCAGGCGAGCGTGACACGCACGCCAAGGGCGGCGCAGTAGCCGGCAAGGGCATCGCGCAGTTCATCCAGCGGATAGGTCGCCGCCCCGGGCATGATGGAGCGGCGCCGCCCGGGGTCGGCCGAGGTCAGCGAGACCACGAGGCGGTAGGGCTGCCGCTCGGCGCTGAAGCGCCGGATGGCCGGCACAATGCCCGCCGTCGAGAAGCTGATGGCACGGGCGGCGATGGCGAGCCCCGAGGGCTCCGACATGATCTGCGCCGCAGTCAGCGCGGCCTCGTAGTTCAGAAAGGGCTCGCCCATGCCCATGAAGACCACGCCGCGCACCGGACTCGACGAGGCCTGCGCGACACGGATAACCTGGTCGACGATCTACCAGGTTGCCAGATCGCGCTGCCAGCCAAGACGACCCGTGCGGCAGAAGGCACAGCCCAGACTGCAACCGGCCTGGCTGCTGACGCAGACGACGGTACGTTCCAGGGGAGTACCGTGATAGAGCGGGATGCCGACACTCTCGAAAACCTCGGGCCCGTCACCTCGCAGCAGCAGACGCCGGAAGCCATCACGCGGCGAGACCGTCTGGCCCAGGCAGGTCAGTTCGGGGATGCGGGAGACGGACGCCACGCGTTCCAGCAGGGCGGCGGAGAGATCGGAACGGTCGAAGGGCAGAGTGCCGCGCCGCAGCACGGAAGCCTGGATGCGCCGCGCCATCGAGGGAGTGACGCCCAGCGGTGCCAGCGCCTGGTATAGCGCGCCGGAAGGCAGTTGCTTGAGGTTGATGGTATCGCTCATGGGAAGCTCAAATGCGGGCTGGCTCCTGGACTAAGGCAGCTCTGCCGCTTGCCCTCCCGCCTTCGACAAGGTGTAGGGACAAAGTGTGGGGACGAAGCGTATCCGACAAAGCGTGGGGACAAAGCGTGGGGACAAGGTGTAAGTGCGAAGCACCCACTCTAAACCCTTTCTTAAACTCACTCTTAATCGGCACACTTACTCCACCCGCTTAATCCTTCACGTTCGACAATGATGGGACAAATGGGACGAATGAGACGAAGGGGGACAGAAGGGAGTGGAGACAAGGTGTATCTCTGACCCATTCCAACTGCCACTGCCTACTGCCACTGCCGCCGCCCTGCAGGGCAGCGGCAATACAGGTCTGAAACACCCCATCCCAATCCGCGAAATCCTTAGCTAAATCCCGCCGCGTAGCGGCCATCCAAAAAAATCCTGTAAATCCTGCACATCCTGAAATCCTGTCAAAAAAACGGAGCAGCTCCGGAAAATCCTGAAAATCGTGTCTCTCGCCTGTTCCAGCCGCCCCACCGGGGCGGCTAGGCCTGCTCGGAGTCGAGCACCATGCGGTAGTGCTTGAGGAAGCAGTTGATGACGTCCCCGGAATTGATCTCCTCGAGCAGGGTGAGGGTGGGCGTATCGCGCAGGACGCTCTCGGTCTTGACGAGGCGCAGTCCCTTGCGCAGGCGCACCTCGGCGTAGGGCACCAGTCCGTTGGGCACGGAGCGCTTGAGGATGCGGAAGGCGATCTCCTCGACATCCCCGTAGCGCACCACAAGCTGCATGGCGGCGGGCAATGTCCGGATCTGGGCATCGCGCCCGTGCCGTTCGAGCTCGGTGGCGAGTTCATTCAGCGCGGGGCCGGCCACATTCTGCAGGAATTCATCGAAGAGGGCATTCTCCTGCTCGGCACGGCTTGCGCGCGTGCGTCTCTCTAAAATACCGCTAAGTTCTTTCCGCCAGTCCGCCATGGTCGCTCTCCGTATCTCTGCTCCGCCTCCACCGGCCAATCACTAAATACCCGGTGAATGGAGTTCATCCATAGTGTAGCATGTCCCATGCCCAATCTCAACCCGCCGAATACCCCTTCAGGGCTTTTGTCAACTTTGTCGCGAGCTTTGTCGGTAACTTTGTCGCCTTCGTCGAACGCGAAAGAGTAAGCGGGTGGCTTAAGCGTGCCGATTAAGAGTGAGTTTAAGAAAGGGTTTGGAGTGTGCGCTTCGCACTTACACCTTGTCTCCACGCTTTGTCGGCTACGCTTCGTCTCGACACTTTGTCCCTACGCTTTGTCGAAAGCGGAAGAGGAGCTGATGCGTGGATTTTCGCCTCGTCCTCGCCTGCCCCCGGTACTGCCGGTACTGCCGGTACTGCCGTGCCTGCCGGTACTGCCGGTGGCTGGCGCCACATACCCACCGCCATGCCGCATTAGAGCCCCGACATCCCATCACGCGGCGGGGACGCCGCGTCTACCAGCCGCCACTGCCTACTGCCACTGCCTACTGCCACTGCCCTACCGCCGCCGCCCGCGGCGGGCGGAGCCGAGCGCCAGGCGCAGCACTATCCCCGCGCCCGCAAACACCAGCAGCAGCGGCCAGTAGCCCAGCAGCCGCATCCATGCCGGACGCCGCTGCGCCTCGAAGACCACCCGCAGCGTACCGCCGCCAGTGTTGAGCAGGGCGCGGCTCAGGCAGATCTCGCGGCCATGCTCGGGCATGGCGATGCGGATCGCCGTCGCCGCCGAGGCCGCCTGCACCTGCTGCTCGACCATCTTGTCGGCCACGCGCTCGAGGTTGTCGCGGTCGGCGGCATCAAGCTGTTCCTCGACCTGCCGCACGTAGCGCTCGTCGAAGTTGCCGTTGTTCCAGCCGACCTGCGCCTGCGGCGCGCCCTCGTCGTAGATGTTCTTCTCGGCGCGCAGCGCCTGGCGGCGGTTGACCAGTCCCATCTTGACCTGCTGGCGCACCACGTTGCGGAACTGGACGCGGGCGTCCTCGTTGAGCGCCTGCTCGCCCTGCGAGAGGTTGACCGCCTGCTGCAGCGCGTGGCGCGCATCGAGCTGTCGGCCGGCCTTGAGCAGGGTATCGAGCGACTGCAGGTTGCCGCGGGCCGCCGTCAGGCTGGCCGCCTGCGCCTGCTGTACCGCCGTCTCGTAGGCCGATTTGCCGAAGGAGCGCAGCATGTCGCTGTCCACAAGATCGAGGTCGCCGCCGCGCAGCCGCCAGCGGTACTCCGCCGGCACGAAGAGGCGCCACTGGATATCGCGCAGCGGCAGGTCGGGCAGACGCAGCGCCTGCAGCTCGCGGCATCCGTCCAGCCCCGCCTCCGGCAGGGCATCGGCATAGACCAGCGTGACGTGCGCCGGCTCCTCGCGCGCGACACCCTCGAGCGCGATGCTGAGCGTCTCGCCGCCGGCTCCCTTCTCGCGCGCCACAGGCGCCTCGCCGCCGTTGACCAGCGCCGACCAGAGCCGGTTGGACGGGCCCGGCAGGATCACGCGCAGATGGCGCAGGCTGCCCGGCTGCAGCGTGATCGTCGCCTGCGTCAGCAGCCGCCCGCTGCCGGAGAGCACGGTCACCAGGCGCACCTGCCTGACCTGTGCCGGCAGTACCGCCGCCGCGGCATGGCGCACCACCGAAAGCTCCAAACGGTAGTCGGGACGCAGCACGCGGTAGCAGCGCAGGGCGCCGGAGAGGTCGCCGGCACCGAAGCTGTCCGGCAACGCGCGGGCATCCTCGGGCTTCAACCCTGCCGGCTCGCCGCGCGGCTCCACCTGCACGCGGCCGCCGCCGGTAATCACCAGAAAGCCCGACTGGCGCGCCGTATCCAGCGGCTCGAACGGGCGGATGACCACCCCGCCGCCGGCCGGATCGTAGGGCTCCTGGTACTGACAGACCAGGCTGAAGCTGTCCTCGACCTTGCCGTGCAGCTCGATCTCCCAGATGCGCCCAGTGCCGTTCGAGACGGCGGCCGGCACATCGTCCAGCGGCCGCACGCGGGCGATGCCGCGGCCGCTCACCGTCACCGGCGCCTCGGCGACGGGGACGCGCACGCGGAAGACCTTGACCCCGGCATTCTCGATCCGGTAGCGCGCATGGATGCGGTGCAGCAGCATCCCCTCGGCCAGATCGACGCAGTGCAGCACCTCGGGCTTGAGCACCGGCGCCAGCACCTCGGTTTGCAGCCCGATCTGCCAGCCCGGCCGGAGCAGGTCGAAATGCAGCGCTCCGGCGGGGGCGCGCGTCTCGTCGCCGGGCCGGCGCGCCACGGCACCCTCGATCTGCCCGGTCACCAGCTTGACGCCGCGCTCGGCCGCGACGGAGATCCGTCCCGAATGGCGCAGCGCCCCCCGCACCTGCACCCTCGGCACAGTGATCTGCGGCGGCACCCCGCGCTGCTGTTGCGATAGCACGAGGTTGAGCGAGGTCGTGTCCTGTACGCGGCGCGTCAGGAACACCTCCACCCCCTGCTGCCCGCCGCGCCGCGAGTCGTCCCAGTGGCTCACGTCGCGCCCGGTCAGCGACTCGATCTCGTAGCCCTCGGGCAGATCGAGATGCAGGGCGAAGAGTCCCGCCTTGGCCACGCTCACCTCCAGCGTGCCGCTCAGGATCGTGCGCTCGTCGCCGATGCTGAAGAGGCTGGCCTCGCTGACGCGGATTTCCGGCTGCACCTCCTCGGCGTGCAGGGCGATCCGCACGGCGGCGGGGTCGTCGTAGCGGAAGGCGCGGCGCAGCGTGGTGACGGACGACGCGCGCTCGGCCGCGAAGGCCGCCAGGCTGAAGTCGTCGGTATCTATGGGCGACACTCCCTGCACATCGCCGATCCGCGCCAGGATGTCCTCGGGCGCCGCGAGGGCGATGCGTCCGCGCTGGCGCCCGACGCCGATGGCCGCGGGCACGCCGAGCGTGCCGTCATACGGCAGACCGCCGCAGGGCGACTGGAGTATCACGGTCAGCGTCAGTGTGCCGCTCGCCGGACGCGACAGTGTCATCCCCAGGCTCCGGTCGGCGGGATCGAAGCGCCAGGTGGCCAGCAACGGCCCCGCCACCGCGGTCACGGTCATGCCGGCGGGCGCGGTCAACGCGAACTCGCGCGTCTCGCCCTGCACGATCGTGAAGCTTACGAGCGACTGCATCTCGATGACCCCGGGGCGCAGGCGCGCGAGGCTGGCCACATCGGCATAGACCACGGCGGTCTCCATCCGCGTATCGCGCGCGCGCGGTTTCCAGGCTATCTCAACCCAGTCGGTGGCCGTCAGGGTCGCCTCCACGCGTGTCGCGCCGTCGGCGCTCTCCAGATCGAGGCTCGCGGCAGAAGGAATCTCCACCTCCATGTCGGTGGTGGGAATCGTCAGCGCGAGGCGGTTGATCAGGTTCGACGGCCAGGGCAGCAGCAGCCTCCGTCCGCCGTCGCGCTCCCAGACCTGCTCGCGGGTCGTGATTTCAAGGCGGTGCTCGCCGGCCTTGAGGATGTCGAGCTGCACCCCGCTCCTGTGCGATACCAGCCGCAGGCGCGCGGCATCGGCACGGAAGCCGGCCACGACGCTGCCGGGCGGCAGCAGCAGCCGCCTGCCGGGCGCATCGGCACGGAAGACCAGCGTCCAGCGCACCTCCGCCACCGGCTCGGCCTCCGGCGTGGCCGGTGGCGCCTCGATTTCCACCTCCAGCCGGTCGGCGGCCAGCGCGGGCGGCAGCGCAACGGCCGCGGGGAGCGCGGGCCGGACTTGCGGCCCGTCCGGCGCGACCGCTGCCGGTGCCTCGGTACGGGGAGCCGCCTCCGTCTCCGCCTTGAGCGTACCGAACCCCGCCAGCAGCAGCGACGCCAGCGCGGCAAGCAGGATGAGGAAGAGCGGCGAAATCGAGCCTTCGGTTGAGGTGTCGCCGGGCGCGGCGTCGTCTGCGGGGGCGGCGTCCGGTTCCGGTTCGGGCACGAGGGGGGGCGGCGGTACGCGGGATGTCTTGCCCTTGCGCTCCCGCCGTTCACGTGGCGACCGGTTATTTAGGCGGGCGATACCGCGCGCAATGGCCGCGATCAGGGCTACCGCCGTGCCGACGGTACCGGCTATGACCACACCAATGAGCCCGGGTTGCGTCTGGGCCGCCGCCAGCGCCAGCAGGGTCAGCGCCAGCGCAAGCCAGAAGCGGCGGCGCAGCACGAGACCGATCAGCAGGGCCGCCAGCCCCGCCGCGCCCGCGACCACCATCCGCCGCGGCGAGCCGCCGGCCATCCAGCTTGGCAGCAGTTCGACCGTCACGCGGAGACTCTCCTCGTCGGCGAGGTTGGCGGTACGGTAGAAGCTGACGGTACGCGCGCGGCGAGCGCAGGGCGAGGCCCACGGCCAGCGTCCGGCCGTTCCGGCCTCCGGCGTCAGATTGCCGCCCGCGGCACCGATGGCGCGGTTGTCGTCGGCCGTCACCTCCCAGCGGGTGAAGGTGGCGGGGGTGTCGCTCAGTTGCGGCGCCGTGAGCCCGACGCGCAGCGGACGCTGCCGCACCGCCGGGGCGGGCTGCGCATAGACAATCTCGATCGGCACGGCCTGGTTGGGATCACGCAGCCGCGCCACCGGAATCAGCAGGCGCTCGCCGTCCTGCTGGGCGGGCAGGTCGCGCGCGTTGGCCTCCAGTCCCTGGCGCACGCTCCAGAGCTTGGCGCCGGCGGGCAGGCGCGCCTCGAGGTACTGGCGCGAGGCGTTCTTGACGTGGCAGGTGGCGCGTGTGACCGACTCGCCGTCGCGCCCGATGCGCGAGGAGAGCGCGAAGTAGTCAACAACCTGATCAATCGGCCGCTGGGTCTCGAGGGTCGTGACCCGCAGCGTGGCGGCATGCGGACGGCGCGTGTACTTGTAGACGGCCAGCAGGGGGGCGGTGACGGTGGCGGCGTAGCCGGCCGGCAGCTCGTCGCGCGGGATGCGGATCAGGCCGGGCGGCAGGGGAGCGGTCTCCTCGAGGCGCAGGCCGGCACCGGAGGCCACGGCCATGAAGCCCATCTCGCTGGCGGTACCGACCGCCTCGATCCCCCCGATCCGCAGCTCCGCGCCGTCGTAGCCGAGCGGCTGGTCGTAGGTGATCAGCAGGGTGGTGTGGCCCATGGTGCGGCTGGCAAGCTGCACGCGGCAGAGGTCGTTGCTGCGCGACCAGTTGTCGATCCCCGCGCCGACGATCTCCAGGCTCGCGCCCGCGTCCGGAACGCGGAAGGCGAGCGTCTGCACCGGCGCGCCGCTGATGTGGCAGTTGACCGCCGCCGAGACATAGACCACACCCGCGCCGAGCGAGAGCAGATGGAAAATCTCGGTATGGATGGCCGATTGCGCCCATTCGAGCCCCAGATCGAGCTTCCAGCCCGGCTCGCGGAAGCGGTAGGCGAGCTGCGCCCCCTCGGCGCGGAAGGGGGTCGAGCCGGTATGCACATCGCGCAGGTTCTCGGCGGCGCGCGGCACGAGGCGGATACCGCGCTCGGCCGCCGCCACGATGCAGCCGCGCTGCGTGCGCGCCCCGGGCAGCGACACCGAGGGTACAGTGAAGGCGTCGCGCGCCAGCCCCAGCGGCAGCTCCATGCGCAGGTTCAGCAGCGTCTGGCCCTCGACCGGCTGACGGAACGGAACGAGGATCTCGCGCCGGCCACCCTCCGCCCGGACATCCACATCGCTCTCGATAACCGGCTTGCCGGTCACGCCGATCAGCGTCCAGCGCGGATCGGCATCCGCCACGAGCTTCACCTCGCGCACCGGCGCGTCGCGCACGTCGAGCCGGATGGCGGCGTCGAGCGCCAGCCGTCCCTCGGCAACGTTGACCAGCAGGTCGATCTCGCCGCTCAGCGCGGGGACAACGTGATCCGCGCCCAGCGTCAGCGCGTAGGGCAGCGCGGCGTACTGGTAGGTGAAGACGCTGCGGGTGGGTAGCGTGCGCGCATAGCCATCGCGCAGCGGTGCCGGTTGCGCGAAGGCAGCCTGGTCGATCTGCGTGATGCCGCTCGCCGCCGCAACCTGCAGCTTGACGGCGCTGTCCGTCCCGAGCAGCAACTGCCCGCCGGCGCGGATCACGCCCTGCGGCGCGAGCACCGGCAGCCCGAGCGTGCAGGGAAAGGCCGGCAGGGCACGGTCGTACTCGACCTGCAGGCGGTACTCCCCGCGCTGCGGACGCCCCAGCGTGATGCGCAGGCGCGGTGCGGCGGATTCGGTACGGTCGATCCGCCAGTCCTGGATGTCGGCACCGGTAACCCGCAGGATATTGACGTCCGGCAGGGTGAGGCTCAGCTCGCTCATCTGACCCTGCGCGATGCTGTAGGCGTAGATCGAGTCGAACCGCAGCATGCCGGGACTGGCCGTGACAATCGTGTTGATGTCGCACGTGGCGACCAGTTCGGAGGCCACGCGGCGGATTTCCGGCTTCCAGAAGACCTCGAAGAGGGGATTTGTGTCGAGGTGTACCGTTACGGTATCGCGCCCGTCCGCGTCCGGCTGCCGCTGCAGACCGCGTCCGCCGGGGAAGCGGATCTCGAGACCAGGGCGGTCGGCCGTGACGGCGACGGAGCGTACCGGCAGCACGGGCACGCGGAACTGCGCCTGGCGCCAGTCGCCGTCGGCCACGGTACGCACGGCGAAGGCGAGGCGCACGCGGCCCTCGCCCGCGCGCCAGCCGCCGGTGCGCACGATGCGGAAGGCATCCCCGTCACGGCGCAGCTCGGTATGCCGCGGCAACCTGGCCTCGGTCAGGGCGACCTCGCCACGCAGCACCTCGAGACTCTCGCCCCGCGCCAGATCGGCATAACCGATCTCCAGCTCGAAGCGGATATTCTCGCCATCAATCCTGCCTTTCAGGTCAAAACTCCGCGGCACTACCGCCGCTAACAACGCAACGTGCGCAAAAAGCAGGAACAGCAGACTTATATGCGTTCTACATGTTTTCATTGGCGACTCCTGTCTACGTAGCCTTGATTAATCAGGAACTCAAGAACTCATGAAATTTGTTTTGCTATCTCCCGGCCAACCCGCTTGACGGTGAGCGGCATGGCGGCAAAGTTGAGTAGAAGTCCGGAATCGACATTGACGGCATTCATATAGGAACGGACTATGGAAAAATGTATGGGCTCGAAAGCCTTGATCGCCTTGAGCTCCACGACCACGCGAGTATCGACCAGCAAATCGAGACGATGTTCCCCAATGGGAAATCCACGATAAGTCAGATGGACAACCTTTTGTCTTTCAAACGGGATGTTCTGAGAGGTCAACTGGATACAAAGCGCCTCTTCGCAAATCGATTCCAGGAAGCCCGGCCCCAGAGCTTTATGAACAGCAATGGCTGCCGCTATGATCTCCGCCGTGATCTCCTTGTCCGGCATTTCGAGCCGATCCTCTTCCATAAGCATCCTTCCTGAGTTCATGAGTTCCTGATTAAAAAGACCTTAATCACTAATAGCCCCCGCCAATTCCACTAATCTCACCAATTCCGCCACTCGTGTATCGAGTTTCATCTCCAGAGCCACCGGGCGCAGCAGACGTGATACATCGGCGAAGCGGCTGCCGGCGGCATGGGGACTGCGGCGCAGCAATTCGGCAAATTCGGCGGCGCAGGCCGCCAGCCGCAGCCCGGGCCGCGCGGCCTCGATGCGCGGTACGAAATCGCGCGGCAGGATCGGACGCTCGATCTCCTCGATGGCCTGCGTATCAACCCGGCGGTAGCGCACCCGCACCCACCCCAGCGGCTGATCGCGCGGTGCCGGCTCGACGCGCTCGAACTCGTAGAGCGCGGTGACCGACTGCCCCGAGCCGACCTCGCCGGCATCCACTGTATCATCGCGGAACTGCTCCTTCGTGAGGGCGCGGTTCTCGTAGCCAAGCTGGCGGTAGCGGCTCACGGACGCGGGCGACCATTCCACCTGGATCTTGACATCCATGGCGATGGTATTGAGCGTGGCGGCCAGATCGTCCACGAAGGCGCGCCGCACCTCGGCGGGCGAGTCGAGGAAACGGTAGGAGCCATCGCCGCGGTTGGCCAGTTCCTCCAGCATGCGGTCGTTGTAGGCGCCGCGTCCGACGCCATAGACGGTGCAGGTGATCCCCTGGCGGCGGTAGGCGTCGATCCGCGCGAGAATATCGGCGGCGGAGTCGGTGCCGAGGTTGGCCACGCCGTCGGAGATCAGGATGACGCGGTTCTCGCCGCCGGGGACGAAGGCGCGCGCGGCCTGCGCGTAGGCCATGCGCATGCCCTCCTCCAGATTGGTCGAGCCGCGGCACTGCAGACGGTCGAAGGCGGCAAGGATGGCGGCACGCTCGGTGGCCGGCGTCGCATCGAGCAGCAGGCGCGCGTGGTCATCGAAGGCGATCAGTTGCAGGCGGTCGTGCGGGGCGAGCTGCTCCAGCAGCAGCGCCAGCGCCCCGCGCGCGAGGCCGATGCGGTCGGGCTGGGCCATCGAGCCCGAGGCGTCGACGAGGAAGGTCAGCATGGCCGGGCGCTGCTCCTCGCGGCCGAGGCGGCGTCCCTTGACCCCGATACGCACGAGTTCGAGCCCGGCGCCGAAGGGGGCGGGCGCGCCCTCGACATAGACGCGGAAGACGGCGGTATCGGGAGCGCGGTCGCCATAGTCGAAGGCGTTGACGATCTCCTCGGTACGGACCGCCTCGGGATCGGGCAGCGCGCGGTTCTCGAGCGACTGGCGCGTGCGGGTATAAGAGGCGGTATCAACATCTATGGCGAAGGTCGAGAAGGGATTGGCACGCGTCTCGACGAAGGGGTGGTGCGCGGCGGGGACACGCGCGGCGGGCGGCGCTTCATCCTTAGCCTTCATTCGCTGGATGGTTTGTTCCTCGGGCAGCAATCCGGTTTCCTCACGCTCCTCGGCGTCAGCCGCCGGCTCTGTCGGCGGCACGGCCTGGCGCGTACCGCCAGCCACAACCTGCCCGCTAGCATGGCCGACGGCGGCCGGGGAATCCGTCTGCTCCGAAAGGATGACTTCCACGGCTATGTCATCGTCTTTGGACGCAGTGTCTTTGCTCGTCTCCGATGCACCCCCTGCCGCTACCATCATTCCCCTTATTTTCGCCCTGCGAGGTGTGCCGTAGATGTTGCGCAGGATGACCGGCGATTTGACTTGCATGGCAGTATCACGAGCCTGCGGTTTGGGGCTTGCCATTGCGCGGGGGGCCGGGGGTAGCGGCGGTTGTGGCGGAGCAGCAGCCACGGCGCTTTCGGGCGCGGGTTCAAGCCGACGGGAACGCACCGGCATCCGCGGCCCAGGGGCGGCAGCCATTTCAGGCGCGGGGGCAGGCGCGGCCGGCTTGCGAGGGGCATCGGCTCTAGTTACGCCTTCATCAAGGCAGACTTCCACGACTATGTCGTCGTCTGTGTACGAGGTGTCTTTGCGCCCCGCCGACGCACCAGTCTCTCTGCTCTCTGCCCCTCCACTAGCGCCGTCGGCCCAGCCATGCATGATGAGCGGTGATTTGATCTGCATGACAGTCTCAAATGCCTGCGGTTTGGGACTTAGCGGCTCGGGTGGCGGCCGGGGAGAGAGGGAGAAATCGGGTGTGAAGGCCGGAACTTCCGGCTGGCGCATAGCATCGACAGCGGGGGGCGCCACCTCTTCGAGTTCGGCGACCTCCTCCAGACATTCCACAGAATCAGCGTAAGGATAATACATGGGGGCTCTTGCCGCGCGTTTGGCGCGATAGGAGAAGGCGGGCATAAGCGCCATCCAGGCAAAGCCCACCACCAGTGCCAGCGAGGCCGCCAGGCGGAGCATGGGGTGGGTTCCGCGCCACCAGCGGCGGAAGCGGCTCTGGTAGGGTGTCGCGAGTACCTGGCGGCGCCTGGACGGGTAGAGCCGCAGCGGTTTGGCGGGTTCCTCCGACAGCCCCTGCCGCAGGGCGGCGACGACCGGTTCGAGCTCGCCTGCCAGAGCGCGGCAGGCGCCGCACTCCGCCACGTGGCGGCGGATGGTCTCGGCCTCGGCCGGCGGGAGGTCGCCCAGCAGCCAGGAGGTCAGGCGGTCTTCATAGGCGCAGTGCTTCATACGCCCTCCTGTTTTTGGATGGTGGCGGCGAGTTTCCTGACGGCCTGGTGCAGCAGGGTGCCGACATAGCCGCTGGAGCGGCCGGTCACGTCGGCAATCTCCGCATAGCTCAGCCCCTCCTGCAGGCGTAAAAGGATCACCTGGCGCTCGGGCAGGCTGAGCGTGTCGAGGGAGCGCATGACGAGGGCGACGCGCTCGTCGGGCTGCGGGTCGCAGTGGACGCCGTCGGGGCAGCCGATGGCGGCATCGGCGGCCCGGAGGTCGTGGTGACGGCGGCGGCGCTCCTCGGCGCGGATCAGATCGACGGCCTCGTTGTGCGTGACGCGGTAGAGCCAGGCCTTGAGGCGCGCATCGGCCTGCATGCCCTCCGGCCACTGCCGGAAGAGCTTGATAAAGGCGTTCTGTACTACATCCTGGGCCATGACGGTGTTCCGCAGCAGCCGGGCGGCATAGCGCAGCAAAGGCGTCTCAAAGGCGGCCACGACGGCTTCAAGCCGTTCATTGCGCCTCACGCGTGGAGACTTGTCCTGCGCTGGGTTATCAACCATTTCCGCTCCCGGGATCGAGGAACCTTTCATGGCTTATACGTCTGCCGCGGCAACTTTCTTTGCCGCGCAGTAATTTTCAGGCTAAGGCATGACCCGCAAGCCGGCTGCGGCGGCCAGAGCCTTCTGCCGCGTGTCGAAGGAAAGAAAGAGCGTGGCGCCGAGCGCGGCGGCGGTAGCAACATGCAGGATATCTGCGGCACGTGTTCCGAGGGTTTCAGTGTGAGCCGCACTTAGCTCCTCGGCAACGTCGTACACCTCCGCCCATGCAACAGGGGTCTCCGCTAACACACCTGAACGCTTGTCCATCTCGATGGCAGCAAGGACAGCCTGGCATTCAGGCGCCGTAATCTCTCTGCGGAAACACGCCAACCGAACGGCGTTACGAGCCTCATGGCGTTGAAACGGCGTGTAGATCAGCGGGGTTTCGAACTCCATGACAAGCGTCTGAGCGCGAGCGCTGTTAGTATCGCGGCCATACAGCGAGACCAGGAAGCTCGTGTCGGCGTAGATTACCACCTGCCCTGCTCCCGTTCTTCCAGCACGATATCGGTGAAGCTTGTCGTCTTCTCCCCGAAGATCGCCTTCGCACGCGCAGCGAAATCGGGCATCCTGACCTTGGCCGGAGGTTGCGGGCGGGGCGGCAGGATGCGTGCCACGGGGCGCTTGCGGTTGAGCACCGTGATCTCCTCGCCCGCAGCAACCCAAGCCAGCACGGAGCCGAGGTCGTGGCGCACTTGTCGAATGGTGACGGTTTTCATGGTATACATTATGTGTCACATCAATGCCGGCGTCAAGCGCAGAGGGGGCGCAGAGGGGGGGGGCGGCTAGCGACAGGGGAGGGGATCATACGGACCAAGTCGTATGATCGATGAGGATACAAGGGAAAGGGAGCGGAGGGTAAATGGAGTGTCCGCGTCCTCGTCCCCGGAAGAGATTGCACCGACAGGACGCCAAGGTCGCCAAGGGGAATCGCGCTGGTCTTAAGCCACCCGCCCCATCTTTCGCTTTCGACAAAGCGTAGGGACAAAGTGTGGAGACGAAGCGTAGCCGACAAAGCGTGGAGACAAGGTGCATGGACAAAGTGTGAGCGCGAAGCACCCACTTAAACCCTCTCTTAAACTCACATCATGCGGTTGGCGGCTCGCCGGTCACGCCGCGTAGCGGCATGACAGGGACGGCTCGCCCTACCCTTCGGTTTGCTGTACCGTGAGCTTGGCCTGGCGCGGCGACCGGGGGCTGACGGTACGGATGGGGACTGGGCGAACGGAGAGGCCGGAACGCTGGAGCCCGCCGTCCCCGGCGGTACCGTTCGCTATTCATGCGCCGCATCAGTACACCGCGGAGACCGCGGGCTCCATAGCGCATCTGAAGTGAACGGGATGCCGGAACGCTGGAGAGAACGTTCCCCCATGCTTGACATCGTGCATCCGTCCGGGCAAACTGGGCACATGGGCAATGTGTTCCATCACAAAGCCGGAACCAGTGCTATAGTGGGGTTTGCATGGTGACAATCGCATCCATTTTACGACTAACTCTAGCCTCGCTGCTCTTTATTGTGGCATGGTTGCCAAAACCATCCGTCATAAGCCCTGATAAACCCCTTATTGTTGGCGAGAACGTGGTAAATTTAAGGGTTGAATATGGGGTGCTGTGGAAATATGCGCACCATAATCTGGCTGTTGTAGCAGTGGGAGACCGTTCAACGCCGATTGTTGACAAATCATTAGGGGTGGGCGTGATGACTTTTGAGCCGTCGGGGCTGCTCAAGTCGATATTGCTTACTGTTGTTGGGGTTTTGCTAATCGTAGGCGGAAAACGGCCTGGCCACTTGAAGAAACCAGTTGCATAGGAGCGGGTGACAGGTCGGGCTTTCAGCCCGCGTTTACCCAATTCGCCGGCAGTCCTAGGGCTGCGTCGCCCTTTCATGCGCTGATGCATGTGCTTTAGCAGGTGCCTCCTCTTGCGGACGAGCAGACGCTCGTCTCCCGTGGCTGCGGGCGTGGCGTTAATTGCGGTGCCCTGCGCGCGGCTAGCCGGGACGGCTTCGCCCCACCTGTGCTGGCGCGCTTCAGCAGGGGCTTTCCAGAAGCTCGACTACATTCGACGACAGCGGACTTGCCGAGGACGAGGACGAGGACGAGGACGAGCGGAGCACAACCAATCACAAATCACAAATCTAAAATCACAAATACCCCTTGGCGTTCGTGGCACCTTGCCTGCTTCCTCATCTGCGCGGGCCAGGTCCCGCGGTAGAAAGCGCGTCCGGGGCCGCGCACTCAAACCGCTTGCGCACGTAGTGCGCCGCGCGGGGTGATCGAATAAGCCGTATAGCTGAAATACCGGGCGTCTGGCTGATAGGGGGCCGCGTGCGGACGGAGCTCAAGCGAAAGCCGCAGGGTAGGGCTGCAAGCCCACAACTGCAAGGCTCCACACTCCATCACTGCGGCTACCCCTGCCATTTTCGCGTTAATTGGCGTCCATTCGCGGTTACATCTCTTGGCGTTCTTGGCGTCTTGGCGGTTCAAATCGCTGCGCTGTACCGTGAGCTTGTGCCGGGGCGGCGGGCGGGGTGGTTCGGTACAGGTGGGAGAAAACCGTTTGCGACACAACCCAGTTGTATCGCAGAAGAGGGTAAAAGAGCGTGGAAAGCCGCGCCTTCGCGTGAGCTAATCTGTTGCTTTCGACGAAGGCGACAAAGTTTCCGACAAAGCTCGCGACAAAGTGGGTTTTCGGCCCATTCCAACTGCCTACTGCAACTGCCTACTGCAACTGCCGCTGCCCCCGCAGGGGCAGCGGCGCGACTGAACCGGCACAAAAAAGGCTGAAGGTCCAACCTGTTGGGAAGTGCCTTCAGCCTCTCTAGTGCCGTTCTGTGACGGGCGGCGCGGTTAAGCCGCCACAGGCATTACTTATCCTCGGCGGCGGCCTTGTCGCGGTCGCGCATGGCCTCGCGGCGGCTGAGCTTGACGCGGCCGCGGTCGTCGATGGCGATGACCTTGACCCAGATCTTGTCGCCGATGTTGCAGACATCCTCGACCGCGCGGATGCGCGTATCGGCCAGCTCGCTGATGTGGCAGAGGCCGTCCTGGCCGGGGAGAATCTCGACGAAGGCGCCGAAATCCTTGATGCCGGTGACGGTACCCTCGTAGATGCGGCCCTCCTCGGGCTCCATCGAGATGGCCTCGACCTCGCGCACGGCCATCGCCATCGCCTCGCCGTTGGTGGCGAAGATCGAGACGGTGCCGTCGTCATCGATGTCGATCTGCGCGCCCGTGAGATCGGTGATGCGGCGGATGTTCTTGCCGCCGGGGCCGATCAGGCCGCCAATCTTGTCGACGGGGATGACGAGCGTGGTGATGCGCGGCGCATGCGGCGAGAGCTCGCCGCGGGGCTCGGCGATGATGCCCTCCATGAAGTCGAGGATCGCCAGGCGGCCTGCGCGGGTCTGGCGCAGCGCCTCCTCGACGATGTCCCAGGTGAGGCCGCGGATCTTGAGGTCGACCTGGAAGCCGGTGATGCCCTTGCGGGTGCCGGAGACCTTGAAGTCCATGTCGCCGCAGTGATCCTCGGCGCCGAGGATGTCGGTGACGACGACCTTTTTAGACTGGTCGGCACTGGTGAAGAGTCCGGCTGAGATGCCCGCCACGGGGGCCTTGATGGGCACACCGGCATCCATCAGCGCGAGCGTGCCGACGCAGACGCTGGCCATCGAGGAGGAGCCGTTGGAGCCCGTGATATCCGAGACGACGCGGATGGTGTAGGGATAGTCGGTGGGGATGACCGGGCGCAGGGAGCGCTCGGCCAGGGCACCGTGGCCGATCTCGCGGCGGCCGGGGCCGGTGATGCGGCGCACCTCGCCGACCGAGTAGGGCGGGAAGTTGTAGTGCAGCATGAAGCGCTTCTCCTTCTCGCCGCCGGCGATGGCGTCCAGCTCCTGGACATCCTGCCCGGTGCCGAGGGTGACGGTACCGAGCGACTGCGTCTCGCCGCGGTTGAAGAGCGCCGAGCCGTGGGCGCGCGGGATCAGGCCGACCTGCGCGGCAAGGGGGCGCACCTCCTCCGCGGCGCGTCCGTCGATGCGTGCGCCGTGGTCGAGCACGTTGCTGCGGACAGTCTCGATCTCCAGCGCGTCGAAGAGGCGCATGAAGTCGTTATCCGTGGAGTCGGGCGAGGCCTCGGCCAGCTTGGCGCGCAACGCCGTCTTGATCTCGGTGACCTTCGACTGGCGCTCGAGCTTGCCGGGAATGCGCAGGGCGGCGCGCAGCTCGTCGCCGGCGGCCTGACGCAGGATGTCCATCAGCTCGTTGCTGGGCGGCGTCTCGACGATGACCTTGTCGGGGAGGCCGAGCTTGCGGCGCAGCTCGATCTGCAGGTCGACCAGCTTGACGACCTCCTCCTGGGCGGCCTTCATGGCGGCCAGGAAATCCTCGTCGGCGATCTCGTCGGCTCCGCCCTCCATCATCAGGAAGCGGTCACGCGTGCCGGCGTACATCAGGTCGAGGTCGCTCTTCTCGCGCTGCTCGTTGGTCGGGTTGATGACCCAGGCACCGTCGATGCGTCCGATGCGCACGGCGGCGATCGGCCCGTAGAAGGGGATTTCGGAGAGGTGCAGCGAGGCGCTGGCGGCGATCACGCTCAGGACGTCGGGATCATTCTCCCCGTCGGCGGAGAGCAGCATGTTCATGATCTGGACGTCGTTGTAGTAGCCCTCGGGGAAGAGGGGGCGGATCGGGCGGTCGGTCAGGCGGGCGATGAGCGTCTCGCGGTCGCTCGGCCGGGACTCGCGCTTGAAGTATCCGCCGGGAAAGCGTCCGGCGGCGTAGTACTTCTCGCGGTAGTCGACCTGGAGGGGGAAGTAGTCGATACCCTCACGCGGGGTATCGGTATTGCAGACCGTCGACAGGAGAATGGTGTCGGCCAGCCGCACGGTGACGGAGCCCGCAGCCTGTAGAGCGAGCAGCCCGGTCTCGATGGTGATCGTTTGGCCGCCGATTTCGGCGGAAACGGAGGTTACCTGATTCATGTGTGTCCTTTCTGGACAGAGCGTGCCGGGGGCACTGCAAGGCCGCGGTAGCCTACCGCGAAACTGCCGTCTCCCTCCCAGGCTGCCCCATCGGGGAACAGCCCGCCCAAACCGTGGGCGACGAGTGGGATAGCGGCGCGGGCCGCCGGTGGCTAGCGACGGATGCCGAGTTCCTTGATCAGACTCTGGTAGCGCGGCTCGTTCTTGCGCTTCAGGTAGTCAAGGAGGCGGCGTCGGGCGCTGACCATGCGGATCAGGCCATACCGGGAGCTGACGTCCTTCTTGTGGCTCTTGAGGTGCTCGGTAAGCGCCTCAATCTTCTTGGTCAGCACGGCGATCTGCACTTCGCTCGATCCAGTGTCAGTCTCATGACGCTGGAAGGCCTTGCGGATCGCGTTCTTGTCGATTTGGCTCATGTTTCGGCTCGGAGTCCTTAACCCAGCTTGCTTTGTCGTTACTCTCGTCGTTGTTTTACGGCGTCGAATATGCCTTTCCCGTCCGGAAAAGTCAAGCGGGTTCGATCTCCGGCGTGGCTGGAGAACACGCGAAGGCCAAAGCCGCAACGGGGAGACCAGCTCCAGACACGCCGCAGGTGATGCGGGATACCTTACCGGAAAACCGCCCCCGTGTGCAAGCCTATTCCTGCCTATCTTTTTCTGTTGTGCCACAGGCAGCAAGTTTGATATAGTAGAGAACGTGAACGCCATGAATACACTTGCTAAGCAAACCATACAGATTCCCGAAGCTCTTGAGAGCTTCCCCATCGCCGACTGCCGCTTCCGGCGGCGCATCCAGAAAGCCCTGGCAAACTACAAGCTCCTGGGCGAGCTGCAGGGATTGAAATATGACAGCCTCTTCGATCTGGATACGCCGGAAGGCGAACGCTCGGCCCTGTCACTGGCCAACCGGCTCGACGCCCTGGCGCAGGATGCCAAGGAGCGCAAGACCGATTGGACGAAGGCGCTGTCCGGCAAGCGCGCATCGCGCACGGTGGACGACGTGCCGATGGTCGGCGGCCCGCAGCCGGACGCCCTCGACTGGTTCATGCTGGACGATCTGCTCAAGGCGGCTCCGGCGGAACTTGACGATCTGGAAGTGCGGCTGATCCCCCACGCGACCTGCATCAACGCCTTCCTCTCGCGCAACAAAATCAAAACCATCGGCGATCTCAAGGCCTTCGACTTCACCAGATCCAACTGGGGCCTGGGGCGCCTGAAGCTCAACTCGCTGATCGATCTCGTCCGCCGCGCGCAGGATGAGAACCGCCAGGCCGATGTGACGAGCGCGTCCGAGGCGGCTTGCCTGATCGTCAAGACCGTGGACACCTTCATGAAGCTTCCGGACAGGGAAGATGCCAACCGCATGCTGCGCCTGCGCATGTGCGGCGAGGCCGAGGGCGACAAGCCCTGGACGCTGGAGCGCATCGGGCAGTCGTTCAAGCTCACGCGCGAGCGCATCCGGCAGATCATTGATGAGAACCAGTTCCCCGGACTGGCCAGCTTCGGCGGCGTGCGCTTCAACAAGGCCCTGCTCCGCCTGGGCGAGGCCTGCGAGAAGCCGCTGCTTCCGCTGACCGAGGCCCGCTTCGCGAAGTGGCTGGGCAACACCGCCCGCGACTACCCGCTCCCGTTCTATCTGGCGCTGGCCGAGACCCTGGCTCCGGCGGATACGCTGCCGGTATGGGTCGAGACGCCATTCTATAATTATGGCAACAGCCAGAAGGTATGCCAGGCGCGCCGCCGGCTGAAGTCCCTCCGGATTAAGAGCGGGACACCGCTCACGTTTGACGAGGTGTTCGCCCAGCTCCGCCGCCGTCTGCCATCGCTTACGAAGAAGGTCTTCTTCGCCGCCCTCTTCAACAACCCCCTCTTCGAGGTGGATGCCGAGGCGGGCACACTTACACGCCTCGCCAGCTCGTCTGGCACCCGGCCGCGTGCCGTCAGCCGACCACCAGCGCGGTGCGCGCCGGCAGGTAGATGCGGATGCGGGTGACGCGCTCCGAACCCTCGACCTCGTCGTAGACGGGGTACTCCTGGTTCTCCTGGATGCGTCCCTGTCCGCCGTAGATCTCGCTGTCGCTGTTCAGCAGGCCGCGGTAGCGGCGTCCCGGCGGAACCAGCAGCGGATAGCCGGCCACCGAATTGGTGGCGTGGAAGTTGAGAATCACGACCATGCCGCCGCGCCCGAAGGCCAGCAGCTTGGTGGCATCGTCGATCAGCAGCCGCTGCGGCGCGGAGGTCTCCAGCGCGCGGCGTTCGGCGAAGAGGCGGATCATGGCGGCGTCGAACTCGCCCAGACAGTAGAAGTAGAGCGCCGGATCGTCGCGCAGGTGCCACTGGCGGCGCGCATGGTGGTAGGAGTAGTTGTTGCCCTCGCGCGGGAAATCGATCCATTCGGGATGGCCGAACTCGTTGCCCATGAAGTTCAGGTAGCCATGCCCCGCAGTGGCCAGCGTCGCGAGCCGGATCAGCTTGTGCAGCGCGACACCGCGCTCGGTGGTCAGCGATGGCGTGCCGCGGCACATGGTGTCGTAGATCGCCGCATCAAGCATCTCGAAGAGCAGGGTCTTGCCGCCCACCAGCGACTGGTCGTGGCACTCGACGTAGTTGACGGTCCGCTCGTCCGCGCGGCGGTTGGTCAGCTCGTGCCACAGGAAGCCGACGTTCCAATCCTCGTCGCGGACATCGCGCACGAGCTTGAACCAGCACTCGGGCACGCCCATCGCCATGCGGTAGTCGAAGCCGGCGCCGCCCTCGGCCAGCGGCGCGGCCAGTCCGGGCATGCCGCTGACGTCCTCGGCGATCGTCAGCGCGTCGGGCCGCAGCTCGTGGATCATCTCGTTGGCCAGCGCGCAGTAGATCCAGGCGTCCTCGTCCACCTCGCTGCCGAAGTACTGCCCATAATCGGTGAAGTCCACCCCCAGACCGTGGTGCAGGTAGAGCATGCTGGTGACGCCGTCGAAGCGGAAGCCGTCGAAGTGGAACTCGTCGAGCCAGTAGTGGCAGTTCGAGAGCAGGAAGTGGAGAACGTCGGTCTTGCCGTAGTCGAAGCAGCGCGAGTCCCAGGCCTCGTGCCAGCCGCGCGAGCCGCCGTGGAAGTACTGGGTGGTGGTGCCGTCGAAGCACGAGAGGCCATCGCGCTCGTTGCGGACGGCGTGGGAGTGGATCAGGTCCATCACGACCGCGATACCGGCGGCGTGGGCGTCGTCGATCAGTGCCTTGAGCTCCTCCGGCGTGCCGAAGCGCGAGCTGGCGGCGAAGAAGCTGCCCACCTGGTAGCCGAACGAGCCGTAGTAGGGATGCTCCATGATCGCCATCAACTGCAGCGTGTTGTAGCCGCCGTCTATGATGCGCGGCAGCACCAGGCGGCGGAACTCGTCGTAGGTACCGATGCCGGGACGTTCCTGCGCCATTCCGATGTGCGCCTCGTATATCAGCGGCGCCCGCTGCGGCACACGCCAATCCGGGTGCTTCCAGACGTAGGGCTCGGGCGGGTTCCAGACCTGCGCCGAGAAGAGGTTGGTCCCGGGATCCTGCACCACACGGCGCGCGTAGGCCGGCAGGCGCTCGCCCTGTCCGCCCTCCCACGAAATCAGCAGGTGGTAGCGCTGGCCGTGCCTTATGCGCTCCAGAGGCCACGAGCCCTCCCATACCGCACGTCCGGGGAGGCGCCTGAGCGTGAAGAGCGGCTGAGGGCGCCAGTTGCTGAAGTCGCCCACCAGACAGATCCCGGTGGCGTTGGGAGCCCATTCGCGGAAGACCCAGCGGTCCGCCAGGCGCTTCAAGCCGTAGTACTCGTGGGCGTTGGCGAACTCGCCCAGCGAGCCCGGCCCCGCCACCAGCTCCCGCCGCCGCCGCTCCTTCAGCTCCTGCCGCCGCCGGATCACGCCCAGATAGGGCGCCAGGTAGGGGTCGTCCGCCAGAGGTACCGGTAGATGCGTCTTCATGGCTGGGCTAGAAGGGCTTTACCAGTTTACGGCGCAGCATCTTCTCGTAGATGTCGATGTAGTGCTGGGCGCAGACGTTGTGATTGAAGCGTGCCTTGCCGTCAAGCATGATGCGCGTTACCTCCCGCGCGCGGACTTCGGCGGGCTCCTGCCAGAAGCGCATGGCCTCGTCGATGGCCCAGGCGAGGCCCTCGTTGCTGTAGCGGCGGAAGACGAAGCCGTTGCCGGTTCCCGCCTTCAGGTTGATGTGCTCGACCGTATCGTGCAGACCGCCCGTGTCGTGAACCAGCGGCAGCGAGCCGTAGATCACGCCGATCATCTGCGGCAATCCGCAGGGCTCGAAGCGCGAGGGCATCAGCAGGAAGTCGGACGAGGCATAGGCCTGGCGCGAGAGGCGCTCGTCGAAATCGCAGACCGAGAGGCGCCCGTAGAGGTCGTGCATCTGCAGAATGTCGCGGAAGTGGCGCTGGTAGGCGCCATTCGCCACCAGCACCAGTTGCATGTTCTGCTTGTGGTACTTCTCCAGCGTTTTGTAGAGGATGTTGGTCAGCAGTTCGGGACCCTTCTGCACCGGATCGAGGCGCGACGGCCAGAAGAAGAGCGGCGCGTCCGGATCAACCGTAAGCCCGACCTTCTCCTGGAAGACGCGCTTGTTCTCGCGCTTGGCGGCGGCGGCGTTCTCCGCATCGTAGCGCTGCGTCAGCACGTCGTCCACGGCCGGGTCGTAGGAGAAGTCGGGCGCGTTGAGGATGCCCACGGCGCAGTCGGCCAGCCGCTTGCTGACCATCTCGCTGCGCTGGTTGCGCGGCACGAAGCTGTGTTCGCCGCGGACGATCTCCTCGAGGAAGGTGGGGCTGACCGTGTTGATGAAGTGCGCGGCGAAGACACCGCTGGTCTGCAGGTCAACGGGGTTGGTGCTGCGCGTCTCCTCGTAGTTGTACGGCACACGGCTGTAGTAGAGGTACTTCCAGAACTCGGCGGCATCGATGCCCGCATCCTCCATCCGCGCCAGAGTCACGTCGTAGGTGTGGATGTTGTGTACCGTGAAGAGGCTCGGGATGCCCAGCCGGCGCGCCGCCGCCGGAATCAGCCCGGTCATCCAGTCGTTGCAGTGGATCAGGTCGGGATTGACCGTCGGGATGATGTGGTTGATGATCTCGCGCTGGAAGGCCAGCGCCAGCAGCGGGTTCTCCTCGTAGTCGTTGCTATAGACGGCGTCGCGGTAGTAGAAGCAGCGATCCTCGGCCAGATGGATGCGCGAATCGGTGAGGCGGTTCTTGTAGACGCGCAGCTCGTTGCTAATCAGCCGCCCCACGTCCATGTGGAACATGCGCCGGTAGTGCGGTAGCGCGACGTGGACGTCGGCCCCCAGCTCGAAGAGCGCGGAGACCAGCGAGGCGGAGACGTCCGCCAGACCTCCCGCCTTGGCGTTGGTCGCCTGCGCCAGGTTGCCCATCCCCGGCGGCAGGTAGGTGATCTCCGGCGTGACGATCAGGATACGCGGCTTGCGTGGGCGCCTGATGCTGATACTGTGGCCATTGCCATTGTCGTTACCGTTGCTGTTCTGCACCATTATTGCCAAGTCCCATCACGTTTGAAAAACCATCCGGCGGCTTACGCCGCCAATTGTTTAAATTTAGGGTAGCATAACCCCGGCGCATTGGCAAACATTAGACTTCCAGCGCAGCAACCGTACACTGCCCGCGGCCATGGGCGCGAGCGGTTCAACGCTCTCCCGTCCCGGCTCGGCGGCCGATTCCAGCGTGTAGCCCGGCACCTCCAGCGTGAACGGTGCCACTTCATGGGTTGGATTCCAGATTGCCACGCCGAACCGGTCGCCGGCGGCAAACCCCTTGGCCACGAGATCCTTGCCGGCCAGGGTGAAGCCCTCGCTGTCCGTAAAACGGCCGTGCCAGAAAAACGCCGCGTTTGCACGCTGGAAGTCAATCGCCGCCTTCAGGTAGCGCGTGGCCTCGTCGGGCGGCGTGGACTGCATCATCACCACATCCGGCTTGCCGACCACATGCGTGTAGTCGTCCATTTCCGGCACGCGGCCGTGCAGCAGGTAGGCCACATCCGGCCCGTAGCGCGACTCGAGCTCGTAGCGCATCCCGTACACGCAGGTGTAGTTCACCATGTCGCGGTCCATCATCGGCGTCGGAATGCGTACCGTGCTTATCACCTCCGGAAAGGTGGTGCGGAAGAGCTCGGGGAAGGTATCCGCCACCCGGTCGGCGCGCAGGCGCGCCAGCATTTCCGCTGCGCACACGTAGAAGGTGCCCACCGTGCAGCCATGGAACATCGCCACCGCATCCAGCGCACAGTCGTACAGCCCCTCGGTCATCACAATAAACTCGGGGTTGATGCGGCGCATGTGGTCGGCGATGCGCTTCAGGAAGACCGGACGCTCCACCTCATGCACCATGCAGGGCACCGGGTGGCCGTGGCCTGCGCCATGGCAGGCCATCGGCGGCATCATCGCCAACTGGTCGTAGAGGATGCCGTCCGCCCCCAGCGCGCTGGCCTGTTCGGCCAGCGCCAGCATGCGGTCATACCAGGCCTGCGCATGGAGGCATCCCAGATCAAAGCGGTAAACCGGGATGTTGCCGTACTTGTGGTAGGTATGCTGGTAGGTGGTGCCGTCGCGCTGCGTGATGGCGATGTCCCTGCCTACCGTGCGCCAGAATTCGGTGGCCTCGCGCTCCTGAAGCTGGCCGTTGGCGTAGATGATCGTGCGCTTGCCCCGCCGCCGGGCCTCCTGCAAGCCCCTTTTCAGCGCCTCCGCGCCGCCCATCGCGGGACAGGGGTGATAGTCGGGATAGAGGTGATCATGACCGCCGTGCGCCCAGCCGAACAGCCCGATCATATCCAGCCCGCGGGCATCGGCCACGTCGCACAGCTTGTCCAGCGCGGTGTAGAGCCACATGATCTCGCCATTCTGCTGCTTCAGGATCGCGAGCAGCCAGCCCGATATCCCGCGCACCCACGCCGGCCCCTCGCGCAGCCTGCCTACCGTATTGAACCAGGCACGGTAGAGGCGCGCCGCCACATGCCTGGTGCCCGCATACGGCCGGAGCACAACCGGCGCCAGTTCCACGCTTTCACCGCTGCGGCAGAAGAAGTCGTGGCGCACCGCCATGCCGAAGCGTTTCGTGGCGGGATCGTAGCGCAGACTCAGCCGCTTGGCGCGGTGCAGCGGGTCATGGCTGCCGACATAGAGGCCGCCCTTGCGGCCCGCGAGCGCGAACCACTGCATGGTGCCGTGTGCGCAGGGATAGGCCACCCCCGTTTCATAGCCGTCACCCAGCCGCTGCCAGCCCCCCTGCTCCTCGCCGGGCGCCGGGACGCGGTTGATGCGCTTGCCGAACCCCTCCGGCAGCAGTGCCGGGGAGTCGGCCAGATCCGCCCCGATCCCGTTCAGCACCGGCCCCGTGAAGCCGGTCAGCAGCCAGCCGCGCGCCTCATGCGTGACCGCCCCCGTCACCGTGAAGCCATCGCCCGAGGCATGGAACTCCAGCGTCAGCCCGATTCTGAAGACCCGTCCGCCGTCCGTCAGCCGCTCATAGACCAGCCGCGCGCCACCATCCGGCAGCGCCTCCCGCCGTGCCGCGTCCTGTCTGAGGCTGGTGATCACCACCGCCTCCCCCTGCGCCGCCGGCACTGTGTCCGGCTCCAGCGTCAGGCTCCAGAACGGCTCACCCGTCGCCCGGCTTGCCGGACACCCCGCCACCGACGGCGTCAGGCTGAGCCCCTTGGCACCCACCGACAACCTGCCCTTGCCCGCTGTGATGGTAACGTCGCCGGAGTCGTTCGAGGTGTTTCTATTAGAGGAGTTCATGTGTAAGTCAGTCATGGGCGCCTCTTGCAAGAGCCTCATTGAAATCAACATGCCGTTCACGGTAGCTGGAGCAGCGTTTCCAGGTTTTCGCGATCAATCAGGGCTACATCCTGCGGCCTCTCCAGGAAGGGGCCGACATCGTCGCGCACGGCCTTGAAGTCCAATGTGGCCACCTTTTCACACACAAGCCGGCGCCAGGATTGCGCGTTAACGTTATCGGTTCCCTGCGTCTGATCCAGCGCGTTTTGCAGCAAGGGCAGATTCGGTTCCACGGGAGGTCGTTGTGAAAGGTACCAGATCAGGTCGTACCAGTCCCGTCCCTTGACATACTTGCGGGTGAGGACGGCGTGGAGCTTGCCCGCCATAAGCGAGGGTCTGTCGTAAAACTGCGCCAGAAAAGTCAGGTGCCGGGTGACGATGCGCCTCTCGCAATGCGCCCCCGCGGGCGGTCGCGAGTCGATCTCCACCTTGATGGCCAGCTTTTCTGTGGGCTGCCCCGACAGCCCTGCCTCATATAGGATGCCTGCGATGCGCACCCAGCCGGTATGCACCGTTTTGCGATCATTCCAGGTCGCCTCCGGCTCAAAGCCCGCCAACGCCAAGTCCCGCTTCACCTTGGCCATCCACTCCCGGCCTGCGTATCCTTCACCCGCCACAAGCGAGAAGTCCAGATCTTCCGAGAATCGCGGAAGGTTGTGCAAAAAGCGCAGTGCCGTGCCCCCGACAAAAGCCAGCGGCCGGAACACCTCGCTCTCGTGGAACGAGCGCAGCACGAAGGCCTGCAGATATTCCCGCAGCCGGTTCAGAGCTTGCCCCGGATCGGACAGGCCTTGGATCAATGCCAGAGCTTCCTCTTTCATAACGTCTCCGTTCCATGGTCAGCGTCAGCCGCCAGCCTAAGCCAGCGCTCAACCGCCCTGCCGAGGCGTGGACTCCGGAACCGTTCGGCATAGCGCATGAGCTGCTCCGCCTTAACCTGTGCGACATGCTGGTACCGCATCTCATCAAGCCGTTCCGCCGTCCACTCCCCTGCCGTCAGATACCAGTGATCCAGCAAGGCCTTCTCCGGCTCCGCGATCAGGAATTTCTGCTCGCCGACATCAACAGCCCGGAATCCGAAGAAGTAGTCCTGCTTGATGCTGCGGTAGTCGAAAGTGCCGTAAGGATTCTCAAAGCAGCGCGGCACGCGCGGCGTCACGCTGGTGTACCGGACAACGCGCTCCGGGATCAGGTCATAATACCCCAGTGCCCACAGGCTGCTGAGGTATGAGGGCCGGTACAATGCGTTCGCGAGCACAGCGGGGTTCACCGGAGCGCGCCTGAAGGCCTCGGGAAGCGTGTACATCCCGCGCCTAAGCCCGATGACCTTGCCCTGCGTCATCCAGCGTGAGAGCTGTACCAGGATCACATCCCGCCGGTCATTAAACGCCTGCGTCAGCAGCGCCAGATCAAAACATGGCATGGCGCTGGTCAGCTTGACAACATTTGCGTAATCCATATGCGTAACATAACAAAACTGTTACTTATTGTAAATAGATTGCAAAGCCTTGCAGTTGTGGGCTTGCAGTCTGGCCCAGCAGCTTTCTTTCCAGCCCCATCCGCACGCGGCGGGGACGCCGCGTCCGCGATACTTTGTCGAAAGCAACAGGGAAAACCCACGCGAAGGCACGAAGAATAGGAAACCGCGAATGCACGAAAGCGAAAGATTAAGCAGGTGGTTTAAGCGTGCCGATTAAGTGTTTAAGAGAGGGTTTAAGACCAGTGGGTGCTGCGCTCTAACACTTTGTCTCCGCTCTTTGTCTCCACGCTTTGTCGGGTACGCTTCGTCCCCTCACTTTGTTCCTACGCTTTGTCGAAAGCTAAGGATGGGGACAGCGTTTCCATCCTATCCAGCATTTCCAATCACTCCCTTCAATCCTTGCAGATAGGCGCTAACGCGCCGGCTGCGGAGACTCGCCAGAATCTCATCCAAGTCCTCAAACGAGAGTTCCCGCAGATCCTCCTCCTCGATGCGCAGCGATTCAGTCAGGTAGCTCAAGCAGTTCCCTTTCCAAGTGATGGACTTGTTGAGATAGACCAGATCGGCGATGGCGCGCAAGGGCGATGCAATGAACGCCCAGGCGTTTCGGGCAACCTCCACGGCTTCGACGCCCGCGCGCGGTGCCAGTGCCGGAACACGCTGGAAGATGAACACCCCCAGCGGGGTCGCGAATTCCCGGCTGCGCGCGACCGTCACGCTGCTGACCTGATAGACCGCCTCGGGGATCAGCCCGTGATGCGCCAGGGCGGATTCGAGGCTGACATGCGATGGCGCGTGCAGGCAGGCGGCCAGTACAAACGGATGCGGCTCGGTTTTACGATAAGGCGGCGCCAGCACATAGAGCCCCGGCTTCAGGCGATGGATTTCACCGGCCTGCACCGCCCGGTGTACCAGCAAAGTGCGGGCACCCGGGCTGGCATCCGGGAACAGGTTCGTAATGACGGTTGTGTCAAAAATCCCGCCCGGCGGCATCAGTTTGAAAACCCTATCCGTTAGCGTCTGCATTTGTGCGGCTACCTTACGCTTTTCGTAATCTGATTGCAAGAATATCGTTTTGGCCTCGCATTCGGCTGGCCGCAGGGGGGGGAGCACGAAGCCTTGCAGTTGTGGGCTTGCAGTCTTCCGGCCACCCGGTACTGCCGGTACTACCGGTACTACCGGGACTACCGGTACTGCCATGAGCCGCAGCCCCCAGCCCCCTTTCGCCCCCTTTGTGCACACGGCATGCCGTGCGCCTATTGAGCCCGCGTCCACTGCCACTGCCTACTGCCACTGCCTACTGCTACGTCCCCGCGCGCCGCCGCCCCGGCGGCGGCGCGCACTTGCCCCCCACCCCCCGCTAAGTGTACACTGCGGGAGTAAGCACAGAGAAAAGCAACACCATGTCCGCACATCCTCTCCACACCCTCGCCGCCTCCCGCGTCCTCGTCCTCGACGGTGCCATGGGCACCATGCTGCAGCGCCTCGGCCTGCCGGAGGAGGCCTTCCACGCCCCCGGCATCCCCGAAAACATTGCGCAGAAGGGCAACAACGACGTCCTCTGCCTCTCGCGCCCCGACGCCATCGCCGCCATCCACCGCCAGTATCTCGAGGCCGGGGCCGACCTCGTCTCCACCAACACCTTCAACGCCAATGCCATCTCCCAGCATGAGTACGGTACCGAGGCCCTCGTTTACGACATCAGCAAGGCCGGTGCCGCCATCGCCCGGCGCGAGGCCGACGCCTTCTCCACGCCGGAGCGCCCGCGCTTCGTCTGCGGCAGCATCGGCCCCACCGGCAAGTCGGCCTCGCTGCCGCCCGACGCCGACGACCCCGCTCATCGCGACATCCGCTTCCGTGAACTAGCCGAAGCCTACCGCACGCAAATCCGCGGCCTGCTCGATGGCGGTGCCGACGTGCTGCTCGTCGAGACGGTCTTCGACGCGCTCAACGCCAAGGCCGCGCTCTACGCGGCGGCGGTCGAGTCCGGGACCCGTGGCACGGTGGCACCTGTCATCGTCTCCGCCTCCCTCGCCAGCGCCGACCGCCTGCTTACCGGCCAGACCGTCGAGGCCTTCTGTACCGCCGTCGCCCACGCCCCCGGCCTGCTGGCCATCGGCCTCAACTGCGGCTTCGGCGCCGCGCAGCTCGCCCCCGTCCTGCGCCGCCTCAAGGCGGTCGCCCCCTGTCACGTCAGCGCCCACCCCAACGCCGGCCTTCCCGACGCCTTCGGCAACTACACCCAGACGCCGGCGCAGATGCGCCGCGAGCTCGATCCCCTGCTGCGCGACGGCGTTCTCGCCATCGTCGGCGGCTGCTGCGGCACCACCCCCGACCACATCCGCGCCATCGCCGGGGCCGTGCGCGCCATCAACACCCCGCCGCACGCCCCGCAGCCGCCGTCCGCCGCCGCCTTCTCCGGCCTCGAACGCCTCGCAATCCCGTCCGGCCCGCACGCGCTCGTCGAGGTGGGCGAGCGCACCAACGTGGCGGGCTCGCGGCGCTTCCTGCGCCTCATCAAGGAGGAGGATCACGCGCAGGCCGTCGAGGTCGCCCGCGCCCAGGTCGTCGCCGGGGCCGCGATCATCGATGTCAACATGGACGACCCCCTGCTCGACGCCCCCGCCGCCATGCGCGGCTTCCTCAACCGCTGCGCCGCCGAGCCGACGCTCGCCGATGTCCCCGTGATGGTAGATTCCTCGAACTGGGAGACGCTCGTCGCCGGCCTCGAATGCCTGCAAGGCCGCGGCATCGTCAACTCCATCAGCCTCAAGGATGGCGAGGAAACCTTCCTCGGCCATGCCCGCGAAATCCACCGCCTCGGCGCCTGCCCGCTCGTGATGTGCTTCGACGAGAAGGGCCAGGCCGACACCCTCGAACGGCGTTGCGAGATCGCCGTGCGCAGCTACCGCCTGCTCGTCGCGGCCGGCATCCCGCCCGCGGAGATCATCATAGACGCCAACGTCTTTGCCATCGCCACGGGCATCGCCGGCCACGACCGCCTCGCCCTGGACTTCATCGAGGCTGTGCGCTGGATCAAGGCCAACCTGCCCGGCGCCCTCACCAGCGGCGGCATAAGCAACGTCTCGTTCGCCTTCCGCGGCAACAACACCCTGCGCGAATGGATCCACTCCGTCTTCCTGCACCACGCCGTCGCGGCCGGCCTCGACATGGCCATCGTCAACCCCGCCGCGATGGTCGCCTACGACGAGATTCCCGCCGAATCCCGCCGGGTCGTCGAGGACGCCGTCCTCTGCCGCACCCCCGACGCCGCCGCGCGCCTTGCCGAGCTGGCCGTCGCCACCATGGCGACCGCCCCCGCCGCCGCGCCCGCCGCCAAGGGCGGCACCGAGAAGAGCGCGCCGCCGCAGGAGCGCCTCAAGAGCGCCGTGGCCACCGGCAGCGCCGCCGGACTCGCTGCCGCCGTCACCGAGGCTATCGAGGAGTTGCGCCAGGCCGGGCGCGGCGACGCCGATGCCGCGCTGGCGCTGCTCGAGGGGCCGCTGATGGACGGGCTGGCGGTGGTCGGCGAGGCCTTCGGCGCCGGACGCCTCTTCCTGCCGCAGGTGCTCAAGAGTGCGCAGGTCATGAAGCAGGCCTCGGCGCTGCTCGAGCCCTTCATGGCCGCAGGCTCCTCCGGGGCCGGCACTGCCGCGGCACGCAAGCCTAAGATGCTCATCGCCACCGTCAAGGGCGACGTACACGACATCGGCAAGAACATCGTCGCCACCGTGATGCGCTGCAACGGCTGGGATGTGGCCGACCTCGGCGTGATGGTCGAGCGCGAGCGCATCCTGGCGCACGCCCGCAAGCACAATGTGGATGTCGTCGGCCTCTCCGGCCTCATCACCCCCTCGCTCGACGAGATGGTGCGCGTGGCGCAGGTCTTCGAGGAGGCGGGGCTCGACATTCCGCTGGTCGTCGGCGGCGCGGCGGTTTCGGAACTGCACACTGCGGTCAAGATCGCGCCGGCCTATTCCGGCATCGTCGCCTGCGGCGGCGACGCCTCCTCGATGCCCGGCCTCTGCGCCTCGCTGCTCCCCGGCCCGGGGCGGCGCGTCGCCACCGCAGCACATGCGGCACGCCACGAGGAGCTGCGCCAACAGTACGACCGGTCGCGCCAGCCGCGCATCTCCCTCGGGACGGCACGGCAGCGCGCCGCCGCGGCGGGGCGTCCCGCCCCATGCCTCACCGTGCCGCGCGATCCCGCGGTGCATGTCTTCCGCGACATCCCGCACGCCGAACTCGGGCCGCTGATCCCCTGGGCGATGCTGCTGGGCAGCTTCGGCTTCAGGAGCGCGGCGGAAAAACGCACGCCCGAGGCTCAGGAACTGCTGCGCGACGCCAAGGCCCTCCTCGCCGGCCTGCCGCTGGCGGACGGCGCGACGCTCGCCGTCCATGGCGTCTCCGGCATCTTTCCCGCCTGGGCGGAGGACGAGACCATTTTCGCCAAGGTAGATGGTACCGAGGTGGCCTTGCCGGTGGCGCGCGATCTGTCGGAAACGGGAGCGGGCTACAGCCTGGCCGACCACCTGCCGCCGAAGGACGCGCCTGCGCACGGCTGGATCGGGATGCAGGCGGTCAATGCCGGCTCGGGTCTGGATGCGGTGGTCGAGGCGCTGGGAGAGTCGCGCGGCGGCTACCTTGCGATTCTCGCGGCGGTACTGGCCAACTGCCTGGCCGAGGCCGGCGCCGAGTGGCTGCACCGCGAGACCGTCGGGAGCTACTGGGGCGGCGAAGGGCTGGGCAAGCGCCCCGCGCCCGGCTACCCCGCCTGCCCCGACCATGCGCTCAAGCGCGCGATCTTCGATGCCCTCGGCGCCGAGAGCGCCATCAACGCCCGCCTTACCAGTTCCCACATGATCGTCCCCGAAGCCGCCACCTGCTGCTTCATCATCCGCTGATGGTCGCCGGTCGCCAGTTGGAACAGGCCAGAGACGCCACTTTGTCCTCGCTGCATTAATTTGACAGGATTTCCTGCTTCGCAGGCGCATATTAACATGATTAACATGATTTTCAGGATTTTTTTGGCCGCTACGCGGCAGGATTTAGCTACGGATTGCGCGGATTGGTGTAGGGTGTCTCAGACTAGTCGGGTCAGAGCCCCACTTTGTCGGTAACTTTGTCGAAAGCAAAAGATGAAGCGGATGGATTAAGTGTGCCGATTAAGAACGAGCTTAAGTGAGGGGCTTAAGTATGTGCTTCGCACTTACACCTTGTCCCCGCACCTTGTCTCTTTACGCTTCGTCTCCGCACTTTGTCCCTACGCTTTGTCGAAAGCGAAAGCGAAAGAGCAAGCGAATGTTCCGGCCTCCCGTTCGCTTCGGATGCGCTTTGGAGCCCGCGGTCTCCGCGGTGTATTGATGCGGCGCATGATTGGCGAACGTTACCGCCGGAGATTCGCAAAGCAGGCACTTCACCGCTAGAACGCCAAGAGCGCCAAGATAGGTAACCGCTAATGGACGAATCTACGCGAATCGCCCGGGCCTTTGCCATGGCACTGGATGGGAATATTGACTGCGCGCGGCTCCGCGCGCTTTCTTCTCGCCGCCTGCGGCAGGCAAAACCAGCGTCCTAATGAATGGCGGCCTATCCCGCCATTGCCACCCGTACCGAACCACCCCGCCCGCTGTCCCAGCGCAAGCTCACGGTACAGCAACCGGAAGGTGCGGCAAGCGGGACGCTTGCCCCAGTGATGGAGCGTGGAGCCAAGCTTTTCGAAAGAATCGAAAGAGTCGATGGATTCGCGTGATTCGATTCGCTCGATTCTTTCGACTCTCTCGATTCCTTCGACCGCCCCCGCCTCGCCACACCGTCGGTGCTGTCGCTTGCAAGCCCCGATTGTCGTCGCCTGTCGTTGAGTTTTGGAGTAAGCGGGTGGAGTAAGACAAGCGTTCACGCACCCTTACACCCTCTTTCGAAGCCAAAGTCCGAAGAAGCGGTCGTAGACAAAATATTTTCCCGACTCGCCCTTCAAAACGAGCGCCTTGTTCTCAAGCGCTTTCAAGGCCTGTCGAACGCTGCTTGCAGCCCCCAGGCGATGTTTGGCGAGGAAAGAGCCTTTAAACGGTTCCGCGACCCCGCGTTCGACCGCCAGCGCTTTCAAAACGGCCAGTTGGCCGCGAGGCAGCATTTCGCAGAAGGCCTTGTAGGTTGCGTCTTCACATGCAATCGCCGCGTCTATGGCTTCCTGCGCGTCGCTGACCGCAGTGGTTTTCCGTCCCGAGGCAAAAATCCGGTTCAACGCCATTTGGACATACCACGTATGGCCGGAGAGTTCGTTGTAGATCCAGTCGAATGCCTCAGGCTCGAGAACCCGGTTTGCCTTGGCAAAGAGACCGGTGGCAAACGTTCGGTAGGGCTCAAGCTGGATTTCCCCGAGCGCGATTTTCTGGGTGCTCTGGTAAAACGGGCGTTTCGCAGACGAAAACATTTCCTCCATCAAATGCTTCTTGCTTCCTGAAAAGACAAGGCCGGCGTTTGGAAGGAACTGCGCGTGGGATCTCAGATCCGCTTCGACCCCCTTGTCGGGATATTCCAGGATTTGCTGAAACTCGTCGATGGCGATGACACACCGCTTCCCCGATTCCCGGATGTAGTCAAAGACTTCGGAAAGGCTCCGCCTTGTCTCGGATGGCTTGATGTCAAACGAAAGCGTTGGCGCGCCGGTCTGGGAATCAAATGAGAACGTCGGGCGAAAGCTCTTGAAGAAAGAGCCGATGCGACGGAGCGCGGCTTCGGAATGGTCGTCGAGCCGCCCGACAACCGCCCGCGCCAGCATGGTCGTGAAGTCGTGCAGGTTCTGGGTTGAGAAGATGTCGATGTAAAAGCGGCATCGCACCGAAGGGATCGTGGCGTCGAGGCGGTTGAAAAGATGGAGAATCAGTCCCGTCTTCCCCATGCGGCGCGGGCTGACGAGGCAGACGTTGCGCCCGTTGGCAAGAGCCGAAGCGAGTTCTTCCGTCTCCTTTTCACGATCGCAGAAATAATCGGGGCCTTGGTAGCCGGAAACGAGAAATGGATTGGCGGGTTTTGCTTTCATGGAGACGAAGCCTACCAAATTACATAAAACATGTAACGCAAATTGTGTAATGAGAGCGTAATCGGTCAGTCGCCGGGGGCTAGTCGCTAGTGCCGAATCGGGCATGTTGATGCCGGGCGGATTGACCCCACCGCCACGATCTCGGCCAGCGGGAAGTCGGGGCCGTTAGCGTTATCGGCATAGGTTGTGTGATGGAATTCCATCGCCGTTCTACGTCTTCAGATCAGGGAAGAGGGACCTGGGTTATCTCAAAAGCGCATCCACTGGTCCCCTGTGTCACGTCGCAAGCTGGCAGTCATTGTACTGTACAAATGCATGGCTTGCAATCACGTCTTCGGAACCCTTCATACCTGGAGACGCCCGTGGCGGGTGCTATGTTTGAGCACCTCGAAATTATTTGCCACAGTTTGGCCGGCGCCTGTACCGAACCACCCCGCCCGCCGCCCCGGCACAAGCTGACGGTACGGGCACTGATTTGAACCGCCAAGACGCCAAGAGCGCAAAGAAAATTTGTAATTTTCGATTTGTGATTTGTGATTGGTTGTGCTTCGCTCAAGACGCCTGGAGCGCAAAGCATATAAGCCATATTATGACTAGCCGCCACGGCCGGAGTACCGCCTTCAGGCGGAAGTGGTTCAGGGGCTTCAGCCCCTGAACCATGACCCCTTTTTTTCAAGCAAAAAAGGGCTTCGCGGGCCTGAAGGCCCTTGTTGACTTCCGGCTGAAGCCGGTACTCCGACGCGACTGAGACCCCCACGCAGGGGGCTGTACCGCGTGATTTGCCAAGACCGTGCCGCAAATTACGTACCGTGCCATGTCATCGGAATGCAACGGCATTTCCCTGGCACTATGTCCCGCCCCTTCAGGGCTAGTCGTTATTTTGCCTATTCCCCAGGGCGTTGCCCTGGGCTGGCATATCGCGCCCTTTCAGGGCGCAGGGGCGTTTTTTTGGATGGACCATTATTGCGACCACTCAGTGGCTCGCAATTTAGAGGGTAAAAGCGCTGCGCTGCCCTTGCGCTGCGAAAGATTAAGCGGGTGAAGTAAGCGTGCCGATTAAGAGTGAGATTAAGAGTGGGTTTAAGTGGGTGCTTCGCACTTACACCTTGTCCCCGCACCTTGTCTCCACGCTTTGTCGGATACGCTTCGTCTCCACACTTCGTCCCCACGCCTTGTCGGATACGCTTCGTCTCCACACTTCGTCCCTACGCTTTGTCGAAAGCGGCGGGTGGGAGAAGACCGTTTGCGAAACAACCCAGTTGTATCGCAGAAGAGGGTAAAAGGGTGGGGAGCGCGCTTATCCCTGGTCTTGGCCTTCCGTTCACTTCGGATGCGCTTTGGAGCCCGCGGTCTCCGCGGTGTACTGGGGAGCGCATGGGGTGGCGAACGTTTCCGCCGAGGACGGCGGGCACCAGCGTTCCGGCCTTCCCCGTTCGCCCAGTCCTCGTCTGTACTGACAGCCTCCTGCACCGCACGCGTTCGCATAGTAGACGCGGCGTTCTGCGCGCAGGTCTCCCGTCCCCGTCCCTGTCCCCTGTCTCCTGTCCCCCGCCCGTACCGAACCACCCCGCCCGCCGTCCCGGCACAAGCTGACGGTACAGCGAACCGGAGGGGTGACTGTGGCGGGGGTGGCTCAGACTAGGGATTCAGGGTTTTCTTGCCGCATGGTCAACGGGCTGGAAGAAGGTGTGTTCGTCGGGCTCGCCTGCGGTGAGCACGCTGAATTCGGGTATGGTGTAGCGGTCTCCCGCGAGTTTCTGCAGCTCCCGGTAGCTTGCGCGGGCGCCTTCGGTGTCGCCGCTTTCCGACTGCCGCAGGATGGCGATGGCCAGGAAGCGCGCCATGAGGCTGGTCTCGTTGTCGTAGAGACGCACGGTTTCGCGCAGGAAGCGCGTGGTGGCCGGGATCAGGGCGAGGTTGGGCGCCGTCGTATAGCGGCCGGCCGCGAGATCGCCCGTGAAGCTGCCGCGCTCGATGAGCGCGAAGAGGTTCTGGTGGATCATGCGGCGCAGGGCCTGGTGCTCGAAGCCGCTGGCATGGGGCAGTCCGGCGGCGGCCCAGTAGATGCCGTGGCTCTCGGGCAGGCGCCAGTCGAGCGGCGCGAGCTTTTCGCCGATGGTGTGCATCAGGGTGCTATCGAGCCGGTATTCGTGCAGCAGGCGTTCGGCATCCCGGCTGCCGGCGGCGGGGGGCGCGCCACCGGGGCCGAGCATGGGGGCCATCTCCAGGGCGAGTGCCAGCTTGTAGTGCTGGTGCGCGGGATCCATGGCGTCGCCGATCTTGTTCTGGTAGAGCCACCCCAGCTCGCGGTAGAGGCGCGCGTCGGCGGGGTTGGCGGGGATGGCGCGGTCGCGCAGCAGCGCGACGCCGGCCTGCACCCAGGTGATGCGGTCCTCGTGGCGCGGCATCATGGCGCTGATGTTGTAGGCCAGGTTCCAACTGTTGAAGACCCAGGCGTCGGTGGCGCGCGGATCGAGGGCGGTGATCCAGTCGGCCAGTTGCACCTGCTCGAAGTAGCGTCCCTGCTCCTGCAGCCGGCCGGCGCGCATCCAGAGCGCTTCCGCGACAACGCCGCGGAAACCCCCGAGGCCGATCATGACATACTGCACCCAGAGCGGCTGTCCCTCGGTGGCGTGCGCCGCCGGCGCGAGCCGACGCAGGCGCGCCTCGCGCAGGGCGGTCTCGAGCGGGAGCGCCACCGCCAGGGCCGCCGCGAGGCAGACGAGGGGCCAGGCCGCGCGCCAGCGGGCTAACGGGGGACGGCGGAGGGGCCTTGGCGACGGCATGCTCATGCGGCCAGCTCCCGCCGCCGCAGGGCGGCGGCCGCCAGCAGGCCGCAACCGGCCGGCAGCAGCAGGGCGTTGACGAGCAGCGAGCGCCGCAGCTCGCGCAGCGGTATCAGCTCGGCGGCCACCAACTGCTGCAGCGGGGCCGGCTCGACGGCCGGTGCCGTCAGGCGCATGATCGTCCGCGTGGTTCCCGCCGCCACGGTGGTGACAAGCTGCTGTACCGGGCCATGTTCCCCTTCCTCGAAATCGGCGAACGCATCCGGATCGCCGGCGACGAAGAGGCTGATCAGGGTGGCGAGCACGATGCCCGTGGCGCAGAAGGCGGCCACGGGAAGCGAGAAGAGGGCGCCCAGCGAGAGGCCGAGGGCGGCGACCAGGGCCAGCAGGGAGAACTGCACCACGGCGGCGCGCAGCATGTTGCGGGCGAGCGGCACGCGCGGTACGAGCAGGTCGAGCCCCTGCCGGGGCTGCAGCATCAGCGGGCCGGTCGACTCGTCGCCGGTGTGCCGCATGGAGAGGGTGAAGCGCGTGTCGCCGCCGAAGGTGGCGGCGTCGAGCGGCACCTCGAAGCGGCGCGTCGAGAAGTCGTCGAGATCGAAGGCGACGTGGGTGCCGCCGGGGGTGCCGGTCAGGCGGCACTCGGCCTTGACGATGGCGCGCGTATAGGCGTCGGTATCGAACTGGAAGCGCAGCCAGAGCGGCTGCCGCGGATCCGGCGGGGTGCCGGTCGAGAAGTGCCAGCTCCACTGCTGCCCGCGCTCGAGGGCGGCCGGCTGGAAGGGCAGCTCGCGGCGCAGGCGGCGGCGCAGCTCGCGCTGCTCGGCGGCTTCGAGGGTGTCGCCGCCGACCTGCTTGAAGACCTCGCTAATCTGGCGTTCGAGGGGGGGCAGGTCGGGCTTGATCTTCTGGCGGGCGGTGCGCAGGTGGCTGGTCGCAGCGGGCGCCTGCCGCATCTGGTGGCAGACGGCGAGTCCGGTGGCGGCATAGATGCCGGCCAGGAAGAGCAGATCCAGCAGCAGCAGGCCGAGCCACTTGCCGAGCCAGAGGCGCCAGGTGGAGACGGGCTTGACGCGGGTGAGCTCGAGTGTGCGCGTGGTGATGTCGCCCGAGATCAGCGCGCAGCCGGTCCAGAGCGTGGCGAGCAGCAGGAGCCCGAAGGCCGTGCCGAGGGTGTAGCCGAGCGTCATGCGCACGAGTCCGGCCGGTGTGCCGTCGCCCTTCAGGAGCGCCGGCAGCCCGAAGACGACCGCCGCGAGCAGCAGTCCGAAGCTGATGACGATCCGCGAGCGCAGCGCCTCGCGGAGGGTCAGGCGGGCAATGGCCGGGACGGCACGGTTCACGGGGCCGCTCCAGTGCCGGCATCATCGCCGAGCAGGAAGGGGGCCGCCGGCATGCCTTGCGGCTCCGCACCGGCGGCATCGGCAGCCGCGACCACCTGCAGGAAGAAGGTCTCGAGGCTTATGCGGGGGTGGGTGCAGGTGACAGGGCGGTTGGTGCGGCGGGAGAGCTCGCTGCGCAGCTCCTCGATCTGGGCGGGGGTGAGTCCCTCGAGCGTCAGGCTGACGGCGTCGGGCTGCTGCAGCAGCTCTTCCACGCGTCCCTCGGCGCGCACCTGCCCCTCGCAGAGGATGGCGATACGGTCGCAGATGTCCTCGACATCGGCCAGCAGGTGCGAGGTCATGAGGACGGTCTTGCCCGCGGCGGCCAGGCGGCGCACCCACTCCTTGACCTCGTGGCAGGCCACGGGGTCGAGCCCCGAGGTGGGCTCGTCGAGTATGAGCAGGTCGGGGTTGTTGATCAGCGCCTGCGCGAGTCCCACGCGCCGCGCCATGCCCTTCGAGAACTCGCCTACCGGGCGGTGTGCCGCGTCCCCGAGGCCGACCATGCGCAGCAGGGCCTCGGTACGGGCGCGGGTGGCGGGGCCGTCGAGCCCGAAGAGGCCGGCGTAGTAGTGGAGGGTCTCGACGGGGGTCAGGAACTTGTGGAGGCAGGTGACCTCGGGCAGGTAGCCGATGCGGGCCTTGGTGGCGGTATCGCGGGGATCGGCACCCAGCACGCGGATCGTGCCGGCGGTGGGGCGCAGCAGGCCCAGCAGCACCTTGATCGTGGTGCTCTTGCCGGAGCCGTTGGGCCCGAGCAGCCCGAAGACCTCGCCCTGGCCGACCGTCAGATCGAGGCCGCGCACGGCCCTGGCGGTCGGGCGGCGCCAGAAGTCGCGGAAGGTCTTGTGCAGGCCGCGGATTTCGATGATCGGTTCAGAAGTCTTCATGTCTCAGAAGATATCGCATTTGCGGAAGGCCAGCACGCCGAGGGAGAGCATCACGAGGCACCAGGCCGCAGCGCAGACGCAGGCGCCGGCCACATAGGCGGGGGAGACGGTGCCGCCGCCGGTCAGGGCATCGCAGAGCCAGAAGGACTGGACGTTGGGGAGCAGGCGGGCGGCCAGACGGACGGGGAACGGGTTGGCCGGGTTAAGGAGCGGATCAACCGCCAGTCCGAGGGCCAGCAGCAGGCCGCTGATGATGAGCGTGGGGCCGCTGCCCAGGCGGGTCGAGAGCGCCGTGGCCAGCGCGGCGAAGGGCATCAGCACGGCGAGGATCAGCAGCGAGACCGGCACGATGCGCAGGTCGAGGTTGGCCGGCGAGGGGTTCCAGGCGCCGTGGCGGTCGAAGGCCAGGGCCGCCAGCAGGCCGAGGGTCAGGAGCGCCAGCAGGCCGCGCTGGGCCGCGATGCAGAAGCGCACGCGGCGCCGGTTGTCGAGGACGGCGGCTATGGCCAGGGCAACGGGCGCGACCAGCAGAAGGAAGACCTGTGCCCGGATATCGGTGGTGCCGACGGGCTCCGGGGCGTCCGGCGGGATGCGGTAGGCGACGCGCTCGGCCAGCAGCATGGCGGCCAGCAGCGCGTACCAGAAGCGGAGCAGCATGCGCGCCACGCCGAGGAACTTGCCGATGACGAAGGCGTCGCGGGGCAGGGGCTTGCTGAGCGCCGCCGAGGCCGTGCCGCTGGCGATCTCGCGGCGTATGGCGGCGGAGGCGGTCACGACGGCCAGCGCCAGGCCGAGGGTAAGCTGGTAGGCCAGGGCACCGTCGCGCGCCAGGCGGCCGGGCTCGCCGAATTCGTGGAACTGCAGCAGCGGGATGAGCGCGGTGGCGACGACCCCGGCGAGCGTCAGCAGCAGCACGGCGGGCTGCTGCATGCTCTCGACGAGCGTGGTTTGCGCCAGGGCGGCCAGCGGGCGCAGTCGTGAGACGCGCGCGGTTGAAGACCGGTTTTGAGGCGCAGCAGGGTTCATCTCACACGGACGTTGATATAGGAGATGGCGTCGTATTGCATGGTTTACGCAAGCGCCTTCAGCGCGATGCAGGCGTTGTGGCCGCCGAAGCCGAGGGAGTTGTTGAGGCAGGCGCGGATGGTGGCGGTGCGGGCTGTGTTGGGCACATAGTCCAGATCGCAGTCTGGATCGGGATCGTCGTAGTTGATTGTCGGCGGCACCACGCCATGCTGCATGGCGAGGACACAGGCGATGGTCTCGAAGCCGCCGGCGGCGCCGAGCATGTGGCCGGTCATGGACTTGGTCGAGGAGACCATCACGCGCCGGGCGTGCTCCGCGCCGAGGGCGCCCTTGATGGCCAGCGTCTCGATCTTGTCGTTAAGCGGCGTGCTGGTGCCGTGGGCGTTAATGTAGTCGATATCGGCGGGGGCGAGTCTGGCGTCGGCCATGGCGAGGGCCATGGCGCGGCGCGCGCCGTCGCCGTCGTCGCGCGGGGCGGTCATATGGAAGGCATCGGCGGTCATGCCGAAGCCGGCGACCTCGGCATGGATGCGCGCGCCGCGGGCCAGGGCGTGCTCGAGGCTCTCGAGGACGACGATGCCGGCCCCCTCGGCAATCACGAAGCCGTCGCGGCCGCGGTCGAAGGGGCGGCTGGCGGCGGTGGGGGCGTCATTGCGCGTGCTGAGCGCATGCATGGCGGTGAAGCCGGCCAGGGCCAGGGGCGCGACGCAGGCCTCCGCGCCGCCGGCGACCATGATGTCGCACTCGCCGTGGCGGATGGAGCGCGCGGCGAGGCCGATCGAGTGCAGCCCGCTGGCGCAGGCGGTGACCGGCGCGTAGTTGGGCCCCAGCAGGTGGTGCTCGATGGCGATGAGCCCGGCGCTGATGTTGGGGATCATGGCCGGGATGGTGAAGGGCGAGACGCGCCGCGGTCCCTTTTCCATGAGCGTTTTGACCTGCTCGCCGAGCGTCTCCAGTCCGCCGATGCCGGCGGAGACCACGCAGCCGCCGCGCATGGGATCCTCCCGCGCGAAGTCGATGCCGGAATCCTGTACCGCCAGCTTGGCGGCGGCCAGGGCGTACCAACTGTAGCGGTCGATACGCCGCTGCTCCTTGGGGGGGATGAAGGCGTTGACGTCGAATTCAAGCACCTGCCCGGCGATCTTCACGCCGTAGTCGGCGGTATCGAACCGGTCGATGAGGCTTATGCCGGACGTCCCGGCGGTCAGCCGCTGCCAGATGGCCCCGAGCTGACAGCCGAGGGGTGAGATGGCGCCCATGCCAGTTATGACAACACGTCTCGTCACAGATAAGCCTCGTTGGTTTGGTTGGTGTGTTTGTGTGCGGATAGTTTACCAGACCTACTTGGTTTCGGCCATTTCCTGCATGGTCTTGGCGGCGGCCTCTTCAGCCTCCCTGGCCTGGGCGGCCTTGCGGGCCTCCTCCTCAGCCTTGCGGGCGGCCTCTTCGGCCTTGCGGGCCTCGGCACGCTTCCTGGCGGCCTCGGCTTCGGCCAGCTTGTCCCAGATCTCGGTGGCCTTGGCAAGCTGCGCGTCGTCGAGTCCCATGGTGCGCAGCAGGCACGTGGCCATCATGCGGTTGCCCTGCTGGTTCATGTGGACGCCGTCACCCGTGAGGGTGTTGCCCTTGGTGCCGGCCTCGCGGGCGGCCTTGACCCTGGCGATCATGTCCGCGCTGGTGTCGGCCACACGGCACTTCTTTTCGGCTGCCAACTCGCGCAGGAAGTCGTTGTAGCCGGCCAGCTTGGCGTTGTTGGCATTGCCGGGATCCTCGCCGATCATTGTGGCGGTCATGATGATGACCTCGATGCCGGCGGCCTGGGCCTGCTCGACGATGGCCGTGATGTTGGTGCGGTAGGCCGGGAGGGCACGCCGTTCTTGCCGTGCCAGACGTCGTTCACGCCGCAGCTCAGGGTCATTATGGTTGGCTTGTGGCGCAGCACATCGCGCTCCAGACGCGCCAGCATGTTGTTGGACTTGTGGCCGCTGATGCCGGCCTTGATGCCCTTCACCTGGATGCCGTTGGCCTCGAGCCCCTTGAGGACGAGCGTGACATAGCCGAGCGGACCGGCGCCCTGCTGCGTGATCGAGTCGCCCAGGAAGGCGATCGAGGCATCCGGCTTGGCCAGTGCCGGGATCGTCTCGCCCGCGGCCCGGCGCGGGGCAAGGCCGGTGGCCAGCAGGCCGGCAAGGGCGATGGCGGAGAGAAAACGCGTTTTACTTTTCATTATGAGGCTCCATTCTACTAAGCTATGGGGGTGTCCGGCCATGGGACAACCCGATGACCGGATACTCCGGGGCTAAAACAGAAATAGCCGAGGAGGCGCGGTATATCGCCTCTTCGGCTATCGACAGGACTTCGATGCGGCTATTCCTTGTCGAAGCCCTTGCTCTTCAGGTAGTCGAGTACCGCGCCGACCGTGGTCAGCTTCTCGGCGTCCTCGTCCGGGATCTCCGCGCCGAACTCTTCCTCGAACGCCATGATCAGCTCGACGGTGTCGAGCGAGTCGGCGCTAAGGTCGTTGACGAAGGAGGCTTCGGGGGTTACCTGGTCGGCGTTGACGCCGAGGCGCTCCACGATGATCTCCCTGACGCATTCTTCGAGCTTGCTTGCCATAATGTTTACTCCTGAGTTGTTAACCTTCACTCGCCCGTATGGGCACTCGTCACATTACCATGCCGCCGTTCACGCTCAGCACCTGACCCGTCACGTAGGACGCGTCTTCACTGGCCAGGAACACAACGGCATTCGCAATATCCTCGCCTGTGCCGAAGCGGCCAAGGGGTATTTCCCCCAGCATCCTCGTGCGCAGTTCCTCGGGTAGTGCGTCCGTCATCTGTGACACGATGAATCCCGGCGCAACCGCATTCACGCGGATGTTCCGGGATGCCAGCTCTTTCGCCATTGACTGGGTCAGGGCGATAAGGCCTGCCTTGGAAGCAGCATAATTACATTGTCCGGCGTTCCCAATCAAGCCAATAATCGAGCTGATCTGGATAATCGAGCCCGCGCGTTGCTTCATCATGGGGCGTGCAACGGCCTTGCTGAAGAGGAAGGCGCCCTTCAAATTGGTGGTCAGAACCTCGTCCCACTGCTCCTCCGTCATGCGGATCAGCAGGTTGTCGCGCGTGATGCCGGCGTTGTTGACGAGGATGTCGACGCGCCCGAACTCCTTGACGACCGTATCGACGAACTCCTGCACGGCCTCGCCGCGCGAGACGTCCACGGAGAGCGCCAGCGCGCGCCGTCCCAGCGCCTCGACCTGGCGGACGGTCTCCTGGAGCGGCTCCAGGCGCCGGCCGCAGAGGGCCACATGGCAGCCTTCGCGTGCCAGAGAGAGGGCGATTGACTGGCCTATGCCGCTACCGCCGCCGGTCACGATGGCAATCTTGTCGTCCAACTTTCCCATGTCTAACTCTACTCTTCTGGGGCGGTCTCCGCCGCGCCTATGCGTTGGCGAGCTCCGCCACGGTCTCAAGCGTGGCCGCATCCCGCACGTTGGCCACCTGGTTCTGACGGTCAATGCGCTTGATAAGTCCCGACAACACCTTGCCGGGGCCGAATTCGATAAAGGTCTGTGCCCCGGCCGCGCGCACGCAGCTCATCCAGTGGACGGGCTCGGTGATCTGGCGCAGCATGGTCTCGCGGATCGTCGCGCCGTCCATCGCGTGGGGCGCACCCGTCACGTTGGAGAGCACGGGCAGCGAGGGGGTGGCAAACTCGATATCCTTGAGCATGGCCGCCAGCCGCTCGCGCGCCGAGGCCATCAGGGGCGAGTGGAAGGCACCCGCCACGTTGAGCACGATGGCCTTGCCGCCGGCCTCGAGCGCCGCGCGCTCGGCCTCCGCAACGGCCTCCCTGGTGCCCGAGAGGACGATCTGCGACTCGGAGTTCAGGTTGGCCATGGTGGTTCCGGTGGCCGCGCAGATCTCCCGCACCTTCTCGAAGGGGAGGGTCATCACACTCACCATGCCGCCGGGCGTCTCGTTGCAGGTCTCCTGCATGAAGCGTCCGCGGGCCTCGAGAACGCGTACCGTCGTCTCGAAATCCAGCACACCGGCCACATGCAGGGCGGTCCATTCGCCCAGGCTGAGGCCGGCCGCCGCCGTGAAGGTGCAGTCCGGATAACGGTTGCGGAACGCCTGCCAGCAGGCCACGCTCACGACGAAGATGGCCGGCTGGCAATGGTTCGACTGCGTCAGGCTCTCGGCCGGCCCCTCGAAACAGACCTCTTTAAGGTCGAAATCCAGCACCGCGTTGGCACGGTCGAACAGGCGGGCGATGTCGTTATCGACCGCCAGATCCTTGCCCATGCCTACGTACTGGGCGCCTTGTCCGGCAAAAACTGCTACTTTTGGAATCATGGTACTCCCGTCGTCAAACGCCATCATCCGGCGGGATAAAATGGCGTCAACCGCGTCATCTTCACCGATTTGAGCCCCATCTGTCAATCAAAAGCGACAACATGCCCGTAATCGGCCAGCGACAGGGATGCGCATGAAGAGTTGATCGAATGCAGATGGATCGTCCTCGTCCTCGTTCTCGTTCTCGTTCTCGATTCAGCAGACAAGGTGTGGGGACGAGGTGCAAGCGCGAAGCGCACACTTAAACCCACACTTAATCCCACTCTTAATCGGCACACTCCACCCGCTTAATCTTTAGCTTTCGACAAAGTTGCCGACAAAGCTCGCGACAAAGTTGATGAAAGCCCTGAAAGGGCGTGATATACCAGCCCAGGGCAACGCCCTGGGGAACTGAGCCAAAAACTGGCTAGTCCTGAAGGGGCGGGACATAGTCATGGAAGGGGTGCCCATCCGCTACCTGAATCGGGCGGGCCTTCAGCCCTCTTTATCTTTTGCTATTGGTTTCCTAGGCTTCACCCTAGGCTGGGATGGGGCGCGCCGTTGGCACTTTTTCGCTCCATCGCTCCATCGCTGCGGCTAGCCGGGACGGCGTCGCCCCACCTGTGCTTGCGCGCTTGTGCGGTAGCTTCCCCGCCCAATGTGGCACGGACATTCCTGTCTGCGCGCGTCTTCGAGGGCAGACAGGAATGTCTGCCCCACCCTACCGCACTCCATCGCTGCGACAAGCGGGACGCTTGCCCTACCTTCCAGAGGCTGTACCGTGAGCTTGTGCCGGGGCGGTGGGCGGGGTGGTTCGGTACAGGCGGGGAACAGGAGACAGGGGACAGGGGACGGGAGACCTGCGCGCAGCGGAAACGCCGCGTCTACTACACGAACGCGTGCGATGCAGGAGGCTGTCGGTACAGACGAGGACTGGGCGAACGGAAAAGCCGGAACGCTGGAGCCCGCCGTCCCCGGCGGTAACGTTCGCCAATCATGCGCCGCATCAATACGCCGCGGAGATCGCGGGCTCCAAAGCGCATCTGAAGTGAACTGATGGCAAAGACCAGGGAAATGCGCACGCACCCCACCCTTTTACCCTCTTCTGCGATACAACTGAGTTGTTTCGCAAACGGTCTTCTCCCCCCCACCGCTTTCGGCAAAGCTTAGGGACAAAGCGCAGGGACGAAGCGTAGCCGACAAAGTGTGGAGACAAGATGTGGGGGACCAGGTGTGGGTGACAAGGTGTATCGCGACTAAGTGTGGAGACTAAGTGTGGGGACAAGGTGTAAGCGCGAAGCGCCACTTAAACCCTCTCTTAATCCCACTCTTAATCGGCACACTTAATCCACCCGCTTACTCCATTTTCGCGTGCATACTCGCGCATTCGCGGCGCCCCTTTCGCGTTTTTCACGTTTTTCGCGGTTAAAAAAACACCATCTGTTCGCGTTCATACTCGTCCATTCGCGGTTCCGTTTCCCCGCGCCTCTGTGCCTCCGTGCCTCCGTGAGAGACCACCATCTGCGTTCGACAAAGGCGACAAAGGGTGATGACAGCCCTGAAAGGGCGGGACATAGTGTCCGGCAAAAGGCGCGTAATGTCGGCGACGCTTTACATAAATGGCATCATAATGTAAAGTGGCACTTTACACAAAGCGCGGAATATGGTTAATTATGGGCATGGATACGGCTCCTATCATCGAAAGGGATCTTTGGCCTGTCTTGAAAAGGGAACTAGGCAGCAGGGAGATTCTCGTCATCACCGGCCCGCGCCAGGTGGGCAAGACCACCACCTTGAAATGGCTGATCGGGCAGGTGCCGGACAATGCGCTCTACCTTGATTTGACCCTTGTCAGTGCCCAGCGGCTCTTCGAGTCCGAGGACTTCGACGGCGTCGCGAACACCTTGCGCGGGTTCGGACTGGATCTTTCCCGCCGCGCCGTGGTTGCCATTGACGAAATCCAGTACGTCAGGCAGAGCCCCCGCGTCATCAAATACCTGCATGACCACTACGGCATCAAGTTCATCCTTTCCGGCTCAAGCGCATTCTACCTTAAAAACCATTTTGCGGAATCTCTGTCGGCGCGCAAGATAGTCTTCGATCTTCTGCCGCTTTCCTTCCGGGAGTTCCTCGCAATCAAGGGTGCCCGCTTCATCCCGCCGGCGGTGGACTTTGCCAGGCTTCCGGCAGCCAGGTTCGACACCTTTGCCTACGAGGCACTCACGGCACTCTACGAGGAGTACATCGCCTACGGCGGGTTTCCCGCCGTGGCCTTGAGCGATACAGTCGAGCGCAAGCGTCGGATGCTTGATGTTATATACAGTTCCTACATCAATCTGGACGTCATGCATCTCGCGGACTTCAAGTCCGTCGCCGATCTGAAGAAGCTTGTTGTCCTGCTTGCGGCGCGCGTCGGCTCGCGGCTGAACATTGATGAGCTGTCGAAAATCGTCGGCCTGTCGCGTCCGACGGTCATGAACCATATCGCATTTCTCGAGCAGACCTACCTGATCCGGCTTCTGCCGGCCTATTCGAAAAATCCGTCTGTCCGCCAACGCATCCCCAGAAAGGTGTATTTCGTCGACACCGGCATCGCCAACATCAACGCCGACTTGTCCGGCGGTGCCCAGTTCGAGAATGCACTCTGCCACCAGCTCCGGCCCTACGGTGCCGTCGCCTTCTCCAGTGTGGGGGGCGAGATAGACTTTGTCCTCACCCGTGACGGACGCACCGTGGCGCTCGAGGCCAAGATGACGCCTGTGGAGCGCAACCGCGCGGATCTTCAGAAACGCGCCGCGCAAATCGAGTCCGACGGCTTCGCCCTTGTGGGTCGCCATCCATCAGCGTCGTTTGACAACTGCCTGTGGGGCGGATGCCTCTAGGCCATGATTTCGGCATGGAGTCCGGCAAGGCAAACTGATACGATGCCCATATTCTTTTGAACCTGATCAAGGCTCTTGCAAAACCCCTCGTGGCATGGGCGTCCCACCCATGCACACGGGCAGGATGCCCGTGCCACGTGTGCCTGCAAGGGGTTTTGCAAGGGCCTCCCTGATTTACATGGTGCGTTGCACGCGCCTCGGCCGGCGGAAAGGCCGGTCGCGGCCATCGGCCGCATGGAGAAGAGTCATGTCAGAATGGAGCTTTATCAACGAAGGCTGGTTTGTCTATACCGTGTTGCCGCTGCTGATCTTCTGTGCCCGCATCACGGATGTCACGCTGGGCACCATGCGGATCATCTTTGTCAACCGCGGCGGCAAGTTTGTGGCGCCGCTGCTCGGCTGTGCCGAGGCGCTGATCTGGGTGCTGGCCGCCTCGCAGGTCATGAAGCACCTTACAAACCCGCTCTGCTACCTATCCTATGGTGCCGGTTTCGCCACCGGCACCTATGTAGGCATGCTGATCGAGGAGCGCATGGCGATGGGGATGCTGACCGTGCGCATCATCCTTAACCGCGGCAATAGCCATCTGCAGGCCGCGCTGCGGCAGGCGGGGCATGGGGTGACCGTGGTGGAGGGTCAGGGCGTCCGCGGTCCGGTGAACATGCTCTTCGTGGTGATCCGCCGCCGTCTGCTGCCCTCGGTCGTCAACCTGATCCACCAGCACGCGCCCGACGCCTTCTACTCGACGGAGGAGGTGCGCGCGGCGTCCGGCGGCACCCTGATGCAGCCTACGGGGCATGGCAGGCGCCGCTCCGCCCTGCGCCGCCCTGCCGGGCGCGTGTGAGCTGCGCGCCTACCGCGGCAGGCAGCGGCCGATCACCCAGAGGGTAATGAAGAGGAGGAAGAGCCGCCAGACGGTGCCCTGGCCGTCGACCGGCTGCCGGCGGGCCTTCTGCTCGCGCATCTCGTGCCGCATGCCGCCGGCGCGGATGTAGTGGGTCAGCTTGCCCCGCGCGCCCACGCTGCTGTCGGAATAGGTGCCGCCACTCCGCGGCAGCCGTGCCGATGGCCGGTGCTCCGTATCAAGCCGCCAGCCCTTGCTGCTCTTGGCGTCATAGCTCCAGAGCTGGTCGGAGATGCCGGTCAGCCTGGGGGGGCGGCGGGACTTGCGCGAAAAGGGCCACATGGCGTCAGGCTGGGTGCTTTAACAGGAAATAGATGGCGATCAGGATGCCGATCGTGATGATCAGCGGCAGGGTGAAGGCGAATCCGGCCAGCAGCCAGCCGGTGAAGGAGCCCGGCTGTCCCCTCCGCCCGCGCGGCATCAGGCCATCCAGCGAGGCGGCATCATCCACCGGCGTCTTGCCGTCGGTGCGGCCCCAGCCCAGGGCATTGAGGCGGTTCATGGCGCGCTGGTACTCGGCGCTGGCGGCCTCGACCTGCGCCAGGGCCTGCGTCAGGCGCGCGTCGTACTCCTCCTCCGTCCAGCGCTCGGGGAAGAAGGTCTCCATCTCCTGGTGCAGCTTGGAGAAGAGCGCGCCGACCTCCCCGCAGAGCGCCGCCATGCGTCCGGCCTGCTCGCCCTCTCGGACGACGAGCACCGCGCTGCGGCGGAGCTTGTCGAGCATGTCGCGCCGGTTGTACTCGAAGGCCTCGATGCGCCGGCGCTGGTCCACCAGCTCCTGCTTGCGCCGCTCGAGGCTCTCCTGCCGCTGGCGCAGGCGCTCGATCTCGTCGCTGGCCTGGTTGACCTGCTCCGGCAGTTCGCTCTTCTTCCGGCTGTAGACCGACGGTGCCTCCTGCACGGCGTCGCCGTACGCGGACGGTGTCTCGTCGGTGCCTTCGGGACCGCGGTCGATGAGGTCGTCGTCAAAGAATGCTCTGGACATGCTGCCTCTCCTCTGCGCCGTTACGGGATTACCAGGACATCGCCGACCCGCACACGCTCGTTGTTCACCTTGTCGCGGTTGGCATCGCGGATGCGGGGCCAGAGCGACGGGTCGCCATAGACGAAATCGGCGATGCGGGAGAGCGAGTCCCCCTCGCGCACCTCGTAGGTGCGCGAGGCGGTCGCGCCGGGGGTCTCCCCAGCGGCGGTGGTCAGCAGCCGCCGCCCGGAAGAGCTGCCTTCTGATCCTGGCGAGGTCTGGAGGCGGTCGACCCAGCGCTCCAGCCGCTTGATGCGTCCGTTGAGGTCGGCAATCTCCTTCGCCTGCACCGCGTTGGTCTCCATCAGGCGCGTCTTCTCGGCCTCCGATTTCGCCAGGTTGGCGTTCAGCTTGTCGATCTGCTGCAGCAGGGCCACCTGTCCGCTGGGGTCGCTGGCGGAGAGCTTGCGGGCTGACTGCGTGGCCAGCAATTGCTCGGCCTTCTGGATGCGGCCGGTGATCATGGCCTGCTTCTCGGTCTTCGGACGCAGCGCCAGATAGCGCCGGTAGTGGTGGATCGCCTCGATGTAGTCGTTGGCGTGGTCGTGGTAGATCAGGGCCAGTTGCAGATGGGCCGAGGCGGTGGTGGGCGACTGCAGCAGCACCTCCTGGTAGAGGCTCAGCGCCCGGTTGAAGTCGCCGGCCTGCTCGCAGGCGCGCGCCTGGCGCAGGGTGGGGTGCTGGTGCTCGGCGGCCTCGATAGCGGCGACGGAACGGCGGCAGCCGGTAAGCGCCGGGAGACCCGGCAGCAGCAGAAGCAGAAGGGAAAGATGGAAAATGGTGCGTTTCATGGCGGTTGTGCGGCCGCCTTCGGGAGGCGGCCGGGGGTCAATAGGGTTCGGCCGGAATAGACGGTGCAATAGTGCGGGATAATGCCGCGAAAGTCAAACGCTAACGGTAACTAAATGTGATCGGCTAGTGACAGGGGGAGCAACAATACACTTTGTCTCAACACTTTGTCTTCGCACTTTGTCCCTTTACGCTTCGTCCCCGCACTTTGGCTCCACGCTTTGTCGAAAATTTGGCGGCTGAAGTGATTCCGACAAAGCGTAGGGACAAAGTGTAGGGACAAAGTGATCGATCCATTCGGGAGCATCCCCTGTCACCAACCGATTACATGAAAAGCTGTAAAACAGTTGACCGCATCGCAAGAATTGCTGTATAATTTCGCACGTGAACGCAAATTATACAGTTTCTCGATATTGCGAGACTCGCTTGCCGTCTCCGGATCAGAGGCGCATCGTCATCCTCACCGGTGCCCGGCAGACCGGCAAGACGACGCTTCTGAAAAAGGTCTATCCGACCTTGAGGTATGTCAATCTCGACGTGCTGGAGAACCGGGAGTGGCTGCGCGGGCTCTCCGCCCTGAACTGGGCGGAGACGCTTGGCAAGGCTGTCATCGACGAGGCCCAGAAGGAACCCTCGGTCTTCGAGAAGGTCAAATACGCGTTCGATGAGCGAGCAGCCGATTTCACGGCGTTGTCGGGTTCGGCCCAGATTCTCCTGCTGTCGAAGGTCCGCGAGTCGCTGGCGGGACGGGCCTTCGTCTATGAGTTGTGGCCCCTGATGTTCAGCGAGGTGCTGGGCGGGTCGGAAGCCTTCCGGGAGCCGCTTTGTGCCCGGTTGGCCACCTGCGCCCGGGTGGGGGATGTGCTGGATGGCATTCCGCCGGAACTGCCGCCGGATGAGACCAACCGCAGGCGGCAGGTGATGAGACACCTTTTGAAGTGGGGCGGGATGCCGGAGCTGCTGGGGCTGAACGATGCGGACCGGCGTGACTGGCTGCGGTCGTATGAGGCAACGTATCTCGAGCGTGACCTCGGCGATCTGGCGCGGCTGTCCGATCTCGCGCCCTTCAGGAAACTCCAGCGCCTGACCGCCCTGCGCACGGCCTCGTTGCTCTCCTATTCGGAACTGGCCCGGGATGGTGGTTTCAGTGTGGACACGGCCCGGCGGTATCTGGAGTATCTGGGCTTGTCTTATCAGACATTTCTATTGCCGCCCTACCACGTAAACCTGACCAGCCAGGTGGTCAAGTCACCCAAGGTGTTCTGGGCGGATGTCGGCCTTGCGCGGCAGGTAGGCGGCGTGGGCCGGGCCATGACAGGCGGGCTGTTCGAGACGTTCGTGGTCAGCGAACTTTACAAATGGGTTCGTTCCAGCGGGGCGGATATGCGCCTCTTCTACTACCGCACACGCTCGGGGCTTGAGGTTGACGTTATCATCGAGACGCCAAACGGGTTGATCGGGGTTGAAATCAAGATGCGCGAGAAGGCCGGGCATTCCGACGCCGCCGGTCTGCGGCGTGTGGCTGAGGGCGCGGGAAGCAGGTGGCTCGGAGGTCTCGTGGTTCATGGCGGCACGCGCCTTGAACCGCTTTGCGAGCCCGATATCTGGTCTGTCCCGGCCATTCGCCTGTTGGGATGAACGCGACCTGGTACAAATCACCGAATATGCTTGCATTTTCCGCAGTTTGAGGGTGGTTCTGATACCTTGAAATCCAGTTTTGGGGCGGAGGCGGCGGGTTTTCCAGATGCGTCGCGCCTTGGTTCGGGTTGACGGGTTGCTCCACCCCGCAAGTGTTCCAGCCGGGGCCGCAGGCAAGGGCGGTCTTTTCATTGTACGGGGGACATCGCCGGGTCTGCCTCCCCACTTTTGAAAGGATTTTGCTATGTGGTCGCTGGAACTTGTTTGTCTGGCCCTGCTGCTCGCCGCTGTCAGCGGTGTGCCGGGGCTCGGACTGCGCCGCCATCTGGCGGGTGGCGAGCGTATCGCCGCCGTATTGATGGGCTGCGCCGCCCTCTGCGGGC
>JAAYLN010000205.1 GCA_012521875.1 Lentisphaerota bacterium
CTCAGCGAGCTGGGGCAGGAGGCCTCGATCGTCCGCTTCGTCAACCAGATCATCGCCGAGGCCGACCGCCAGGAGGCCACGGACATCCATTTCGAGCCGATGGAGACCGAGCTGCGCATCCGCTACCGCATCGACGGCATGCTGCACAAGGTTGATGTGCCGCCGCAGCTCAACCGCCTCAAGGCAGCCATCACCTCGCGCCTGAAGGTCATGGCCAACCTCGATATCGCCGAGAAGCGCCTGCCGATGGACGGGCGCATCGGCATCCGCGTCAACGGCCAGGATCTCGACATCCGCGTCTCGACCATGCCCACCACCTACGGCGAGAGCGTCAGCCTGCGTCTGCTGCAGAAGAGCGGCAACTTCGTCAAGATGGCTGACCTCGGCATGCGGCCCGAAGTCCTCGAGCAGATTGACCGGATCATCCACCGCCCCAACGGCATCGTGCTGGTGACGGGGCCGACCGGCTCGGGCAAGACGACCTCGCTCTACGCCTTCCTGCACGAGATCAACCGCATGGACGTGCGCATCCTGACGGCCGAGGATCCGATCGAGTACGAGATGCCGGGGATCAACCAGGTGGCGGTCAAGAGCGATATCGGGCTCACCTTCGCGCGCATCCTGCGCTCCTTCCTGCGTCAGGATCCCGACATTGTGATGGTGGGCGAGATCCGCGACTCCGAGACGGCGGAGATCGCCATCAACGCCTCGCTGACGGGCCATCTCGTGCTGAGCACGCTGCACACCAACGATGCCGCCGGCGCCTTCGTGCGGCTGATCGACATGGGCGTGGAGCCGTTCCTGGTGGCCTCGGCCGTGGCGGCGGTCATGGCGCAGCGCCTTGTGCGCCGCCTCTGCACCGCCTGCCGCAAGCCCGTGCCGCTGGCGGAGAGGCACTACGGCAACATCGTCCTGCCGGACTTCGTCAAGCCCGGCGCGCAGATTTACGAGTCGGCAGGCTGCGAGGCCTGCGGCCAGACCGGCTACCGCGGCCGCGGCGGCATCTTCGAGCTGCTGCAGGTGACGGACGCGATCGAGTCGCTGATCATCGCGCGCGCCTCCTCGACGGAGATCCGCGACAAGGCGCTGGAGCAGGGCATGTATCCCCTGCGCGACGACGGCTGGCGCCGCGTGCTGAACGGCAGCACCTCGCTGGCGGAGGTGCTGCGCGTGACCGAGGAGAGCGAGTAGGCATGGCCAACTTCGCCTATGTGGCCCTGGACAAGTCGGGCAAACGCGTGGAGGGCACCGTCGAGGCTGCCGACCGGCGCGGCGCCCTGCTGGCGATCGAGAAGCTGGGGCGGGTGCCGGTCTCCGTGAACGAGGCCAAGTCCGCGGCCGCAGCGCAGACGGGCGCCTGGTGGCGCCTCTCGAAGCGCAACGACCGCATGAAGCCCGGCGAGGTCCTTCTCTTCACGACGGAACTCAGCGACCTGCTGGCGGCCGGCATGACGCTCGGCAACGCCCTGAACTGCCTGGCCGGGCGGGGTGACGGCGCCGAGGCGCACATCGCGGCCGACCTGCGCGACCGTATCATCCAGGGCGAGGCGCTCTCGGATGCCGTGCGCGCCCATCCGGACACCTTCCCGCCGCTCTACGGCAACATGCTGCGTGCGGGCGAGGCCAGCGGCGCCCTGCCGGAGGTGCTGCAGCGCCTCGGCGAGCACTACGAGCGCACCATGTCCATGCGCTCGCGCATCATCCAGGCCCTGACCTATCCGGTCATCGTCCTCGTCATGGGCGTCGGCGTGGTCATCTTCTCCATTACCAAGATCGTGCCGCAGTTCATGGAGGTCTTCAAGTCCATGAAGATCGCCCTGCCGCTCTCTACGCGCATCCTGATCGCCACGAGCGACTTCGCGCAGCGCTACGGCCTGGCGGTGGGCATCGGCATCGTCATGCTCGCCGGGATCATCGGGCGCTACTTCCGCACCCCCGGCGGACGCCGCCGCCTCGACAAGTTCAAGCTGCGCATGCCGCTGGTACGCGGCATCATCGCCAACAGCATCTATGCCAACTTCGCCCGCACGCTGCAGACGCTCATGGCCAACGGCGTGAACGTGCTCGACGCCCTGCGCATCACCGAGGAGACCGTCGGCAACACGATCATCGCCGACGAGCTGCGCCACGCGCGCGAGCGCGTCACGGACGGCACCTCGATCTCCGGCCCGCTGGCGGCCGGCAAGGTCTTCCCGCGGGTGATGACCGACCTGCTGGCCATCGGCGAGCAGACCGGCGACATGCCGGGGGCGCTGGGGCATATCGGACGCCGCTTCGAGGCCGAGCTGGACCGCAACATCAAGATCTTCACCACGGCCCTCGAGCCGATTCTCATCATCTTCGTCGCCGGCGGCGTCGGTTTCGTCGCCATCAGCATCCTTTCCGCCGTCTTCAAGGTGACAAGCGGACTGGGCCAGGTCTAGCAATGTGGATTGACGTCATGCGGACACGCCGCTCGTTCATTCTGGCAGGCCTGCTGCTCGCCTGCGCGCACGCGTGGCCGGCGCCGGGGCGGCTGCTGTGTCTGGATCCGGCGGGGGAGGATGGCGGCTTTCTGGGTGTCACGGGAGAGTTGCCCGCCGCGCCCGCCTTCGTCCGCGCCCGCTATGATGCGACGAATCTCTACATCACGGTGAGCCAGGCCGTCACGAACCGCGCCGCGATCAAGGCCGTCGGCACACCCGACCACCCGGCGCAGATTTTCGGAGGTTCGGTGATGGAACTCTTTCTGGCCCCCGAACCCGGCGGAACCGACTACTACCAGATCGCCGCCAATCCCTCTGGCGTTGTCTATCAGGCCAGGGGCGGCGACTGCTCGTGGCGCCCGGCTGTGCCGATCAACTGCCAACCGGTGGTCGGCGAGGACGGTTGGCGCGTCGAGTTCATCGTTCCGTTCAAGGGGCTGGGACGTTCCTACCCCAGGAAGGGGGAGCGCTGGGGTGCCAACTTCGTCTGCGGACAGAGTTGGGCCGCCGTCTCAGATCTTCACAATGCGTCGCAATTTGGCACGCTGCTGTTCGGCGAGACGCGTCCGGCGGCCTCGATCGATGAGTTCGTCATCCGCGGGGATCACTGCCGGTTCCGGGTGACAAGCCGGGCCGATGTCCCGCTTGCCGTCAGCCTGCGCATCGACGGTCAACCCGCAGGGGTGGGCGGCAATCTGCTGGCGAAGCGCGGGGACAGCCTGCTCCAGACACAGTCGCTGCAGGCGCAGGAGGCGACGCACAAGGGGATCCGTACCCTCGATCTGACGGTAACAGACGCTGCCTCCGGCGCGGTGTTGGCGCAACGGAGCGGGGTGCTCGGCGGGCGCGCGGTGGATTTGCTCGTGCTGGATCAGTACTACTACGAACTGACCAACGGTGCCGCGCTTCACTACGCGACGCGCGGCACGGAACGCGTCAACCTGCGGCTGTCGGCTGTCGGGCGCGAGGAGGTGAAGCGCCTTGACGACCAGCCGGCGACGGGACAGCTCCCGCTGGAGGGGATCGCTCCCGGCGACTACCGGTTCTCGGTCGAACGCGACGGGCGTCCCGTGGCTGCCACGCTCGTTGTCCTGCGCCCGGCCGGTGCTCCGGAAGCCAAGGCTGTCGCTCCGGAAGGTGCGCTGTCGGCCACAGGTGCCGTGCTGACGGTCGGCGGCGTCCCGGTATATCCCGTCGTCTCGCAGCCGCGGAGTCTGCTTGACATCCGCGGTTGCACCGGTTCGTCTTTTGCCGACACGCCGGTCGTCGGCTACCGCTACCTGGACGACGACACCCGGCATCTTGCGGTGGCCGCCGAGGCTGTCAAGGCTGGCGCAAAGACGCCGCGCACGCTCTATCGAATCTGCTACGAGGCGCAGTTCCCCGTCATCCTCGCCCGTCCGGACGATCCCGCCTCCGTTCGGGTGATGGATAATATCGCGCCCTTCTACGCGCACCTCTACCAGTTGCTGAAAACGGCGCATCCCGGAGTGCTTTTCTCGATCCAGAACGACGGTCAGCGCCACCAGAAGGCTCTGGCCAGGAGCTGCGACGTCCTCGAGACCGCCTTCTGGAGCAGCGGATATGCCACCTGCCTGATGCCGAAGCTCGACCGCGACCTTGCCGCGGCGCGCGCCGATGCCGGACGGGACAAGCCGATCCTCGTCTGGCTTGGCGGCTCGCTACCGAGCGGCCTGACGCGCTCGGCCGAAGAGCTCCGCGCCGGCATCTATCTCTCGCTGATCCGCGGCATGGCCGGCAACGTGATCCATCTGGGCCACGGCAACATTCCCAAGTCGCGGACGCGCGAATGGTCGCTCCTCGCCGGCATCGAGGGCGAGATCAACGCCTTCTACCCCGATTTTGTCCAATGGGAACCGGCCGATGCGCTACTGCCGGTGCCGCACGGCGAACGCTATCCCGGCAGCTTCGCCCTGGCGCTGAGGCGACAGGTGAACGCGGCGGGCGGCACGGACTACCTGCTGGTGGCGCTGAACCTGAGCGCGACGGCCAACAGTCTCGATTTGGCGTTTGCCGGCGGGAAATTGCCGCGACTGACGGACCGGACTTTCACGCCCTACGAACCCCGCCTCTTCCGCTGGACTGTGCCATGAGGCCCGTGTGTCCAGATGTGGCGGCTGACCATGCGCAGATCTCATGAGGTACACCGCCATGCAACTGAAAACACTGATCACACGCAACCGCTCCTTCAGAAGGTTTCATCCGGAACCGCGCCCTGGGCGCGCCCGTCTCGAGGCCTGGGTTGATCTGGCCCGCCTGGCCGCCAGCGGCGGCAACCTGCAGCCGCTGCGCTACTGGCTGGTCCATACGCCCGAAGATTGCGCGGCGGTCTTCCCCCACACCCGCTGGGCCGCGCTGCTGAAAGGCTGGCGCCCCGCGGAACACGAGGTGCCAACCGCCTACGTGCTGGTGCTGGCGGCACCCGGCGGCGCGACGCCCCAGGCCGATGCCGGCATCGCCATGCAGACGCTCCTGCTGGCCGCCGCCGAGGAGGGATTCGGCGGCTGCATGATAGGTTCCATCGAGCGCGCGGAGATCATCAAGGCCCTCGGCATCCCCGAAGGGTTCGAACTGCTCTACGCCGTGGCGCTCGGCAAGCCCTCCGAGAACTGCCTGCTCGAGGAGGCCCGCGACGGCAATATCGCATACTACCGCGCGGCCGACGACCGGCACCATGTTCCCAAGCTGCCGCTGAAGTCGCTGATTCTAAACTAGGAGAGAATCATGGGCATCACACTCTGGAGCCATTACGAGAATGTCGCGCGGCGTATCGAGGCCGACGCGTTCAAGGGGATCAATACGCTGGACGAGTGGCAGCGTGTCCGTCCCGTGCTGAAGCAGCAGTATCTCGACTCGATGGGGCTTGCCTCGACCGCGCCGCAGTGCGATCCGGCGGTACGCGATTTCGGGGAGTTCAAGGGCGAGGGCTACCGCGCGCGCAAGATCGCCTACCAGATGCTGCCCGACTGCTGGATCAGCGCGACGATCTACTATCCCGATCCGCTGCCGCCCGGCCGCCTTCCCGCCGTGCTGCACCTCTGCGGCCATGCCGGAATCGGCATCCTCTACTACCAGCCGCGGGTCGTCATGCTGACACGGCGCGGCTACGTGACGATGATCGTCGACACCATCGAGCAGCACGACTCCGGCGGCGACCACCACGGCACCTACAGCCGCCGCCGCTACGACTGGATCTCGATGGGCTACACGGCAGCGGGGGGCGAGCTCTACAACGGCCTGCGCGCGCTCGACGTGCTGGCCGGGCTGCCCGGGGTCGATCCGCAGCGCATCGGCGCCACCGGCGCCTCCGGCGGCGGCGCCCAGAGCTTCTTCCTGGCGGTGGCGGACGAGCGTGTCCGGGCGCTGGCCACGGCCTGCGGCGTCACCATGCCGCGCGCTTCGATCGAGGACCGCCACCTCCACGGCCACTGCGACTGCATGTATCCGATCAACCGCCACCAGCGCTGCATGAGCGAGTTCGCCGCGCTGATCGCGCCGCGCCCGGCGCTCTACCTTAACGCCTCCGGGGATTTGCTCTTCTCAGCCTCCGAATACCACGCGCTGGTCGAGCAGACGCGCCGCATCTACCGCCTCTACGGTTGCGAGGAGCATTGCGACTGCTTTGTCTATCCCGGACCGCATGCGGTCACCGCCGAGGCCCATGCCGCCATCAACGCCTGGTTCGATAGGCATGTGGCCGGCGAGACGCGCCCGCCGCTGGCGCTGCCGCAGCGTGATGTGGACGAGCGTACCGTGACCATTTTCAACGGAGCCGCGCCCGCCTCCAACAAGATGCGCCTGATCCCGGAGATGCTCTCGCCGCTCGGTTCGCTCCCCCTGCCGCAGAATCCCGATGAGTGGCCTGCGCTGCGCGCGGAGGCCGTAACGCGCCTGCGGCGCGAGGTCTGCTTCCTGCTCGACCGTGCCGAGGAACCGCTGACGTGCCGGCTTGTCGGCGACTGGGTCGAGGGCGACGGCGCCGCTTCGGGCCGCCGCCTGATCTGGCGCGGGGAGCTGGAGGGGATGGATATCTGGATCAAGGCGCTGATGAATCCATCGGACAACAACAAGGTGCTTGTTGCCTGGTGCGATACCGACGAGACCGCCCACGACCTCTACGGACATCTGGCCGGTGCCGGAGGCGGATGCAGCCTGGTGGTGATCGAGGGGCGTACCGCCGGCTGGAACGCCAGCACCCCGTGCATGACGTGGGACATCCTGCGCGGCGGCGCGCTGGTCGGCCTGACCCCGAGCCTGCTTCTCCTGCAGGATATGGCGCGGGTACTGCCGTTCCTGCGGGGGCTGCCGGAGTTTCGCGACCAGCAGTTCTATCTCTACGGCCGGGGCGATGCCGGTGCCGCCTGCCTCTACCAGGCCGCCTTCGACGAGACGATTGCCGGTGTGGTCACCGAGAACCAGCCCCGCTCGCACCGCGACGGCGCCTATCTGCCCGGCGTGATGCGCGTGCTCGATCTCGACGAGACGGCCGGGCTGGTCGCGCCGCGTCCGGTCTGCCTGGTGACGCCGCAGTATGCCCGCCGCAACTGGGCCGCCCGCCTCTACGAGCGCCTGGGCATACCCCAGCGCTACGCGCAGGCCGGCAGCCTATATCAGGCTATTAAAGCGGTAGGGATTTGAACCGCCAAGACGCCAAGGACGCCAAGTAGGAGAGAGATGATGATTGAACCAGACAAGGAGATCGATGATCTGCCTATTGCGGTGATTGGCGCGGCTATCGAGGTACACAGGATACTGGGGCCGGGGTATGTGGAAAGCGTCTATGAAGAAGCGCTGGCGGTGGAATTGAGTTTGCGGAAGATACCGTTTGAGAGGCAAAAACCGATAAGAGTTGAATACAAGGGACATCTGGTCAGTGAGGGTCGGTTGGATCTGCTTGTAGACAACAAGTTGGTTGTGGAACTAAAGACGGTCGAAGCCCTGGCTCCCATCCATGTCGCTCCAGTTATCTCCTATCTCAAGGCCATGAGGCTTCCTCTGGGCCTACTCATCAATTTCAACGTTCCTCTGTTAAAACGGGGGCTCAAACGCGTTGTTCTCTCAACCAATCCTTCTGACGTCTTGGCGGCTCAACCCAGAGTCCAAGTGTGATTGTTCTCCCCGCTCTTCTTGGCGTTCTTGGCGTCTTGGCGGTTTAACTCCACCCCGAAACCCTTTCCGCCAAATAGCTATTGAGTCAAATAGGGGATTGGGGTACATTATTAAATACGTCTCTATCACCAGCCTGCAGGTCCCATGAATACCGACTACAAGCACCGCCAGTTTCTGCCCGAGTCCCGCCGCATTGTCGTCAAGATCGGCACACGGGTCATTGCCCAGCGCACGGGGCGTCCGGATCAGGCACGGATGCAGTGTCTCGTCTCGCAGATCGCCGCGTTGCGCCGCAAGGGCTACGAGATGGTTGTGGTGACCTCGGGCGCTGTCGGCGCGGGGATGGAGGCGCTTGGTATCCGCGAGCGCCCCACCGAGGTTGCCGACCTGCAGATGTGCGCGGCGGTAGGGCAGGCGCGTCTGATGACCGCCTACACCAAGCTCTTCATGGCCTACAAGATCCGCATCGGCCAGGTGCTGCTCACCCACGACGACTTCGATCACCGCGTGCGCAACGCCAATGCCAAGCGCACGCTCGAGCACCTGATCCGCGCCAATGTCATACCGATCATCAACGAGAACGACGTTGTGGCCGACGAGGAACTCAAGGCCGGGTTCACCTTTGGCGACAACGACTACCTGGCGGCACTGGTTTCGAAGCTGATCCGCGCCGACCTGCTCGTCATCCTCTCGACAGTCGATGGCGTGCTGCGGACGGAGGGCTCGCGGCGCCGGCGCATTCCGCTGATCGACAAGATCGGCCCGGATATCTACAAGCTGGTCAATCCCGGTGCCAGCGCGCTCTCCAAGGGCGGCATGGACTCCAAGCTGCGGGCGGCGCAGATCGCCACGCGCGCGGGGTGCTCGGTGGTCATCGGCCACGGGCGCAAGAAGGACACGCTGGTTGATATCGTGGCCGGCAAGGATGTGGGCACACTTATTCCCGGTGCAACCCTGTAACTAACCTTTACCAAACTTTAAGGAGTGGCGGCGATGACTCTGCAAGAGACGATGCGCAGCATGGGCGACGCGGCCCGCGAGGCGGCGCGCCGTATGGCGACAGTCAGCACACGGCGCAAGAATAGCGCCCTGCGTGCCATGGCCGCCGCGGTTGATACGCGGCGTGACCTGATCAAGACCGCCAACGAGCTCGACCTCAAGGCCGGACGGCAGGCCGGACTCGTGCCGGCCATGCTGGATCGCCTGGCGCTGACCGACGAGCGTATAGACGGCATCATCCGCGGACTGCGCGAGGTGGCCGACCTGCCCGATCCGGTCGGGCGTTGCATCAGCCGCCGCCGCCGTCCCAACGGTCTCATCATTCTCAAGCAGCGCGTGCCGATCGGCGTCATCGCCATCATCTACGAGTCGCGTCCCAACGTCACCGCCGATGCCGCCGCCCTCTGCCTGAAGACCGGCAACGCGGTGATCCTCCGCGGCGGACGCGAGGCGATCCAGTCGAACCAGGCCATCGCCGAGGCGCTGGCCATCGGCGCCGCCGAGGCGGGGCTGCCGGAGCAGGTGGTGCAGTTGGTCAGGACCACCGACCGCGAGGCGGTCCGCGAACTTGTGCAGATGGACGACCGCATTGATCTGGTGATCCCGCGCGGTGGCGAGTCGCTGATCCGTACTGTCGTCGAGCTGGCCCGCGTGCCCGTGATCAAGCACTACAAGGGCATCTGCCACATCTTCGTGGACGAGTCGGCCGACCCCGACATGGCGCTGCCGATCGTCGAGAACGCCAAGTGCCAGCGTCCGGGCGTCTGCAACGCCGTCGAGACCCTGCTTGTGCATGCGGGCATCGCCGCCGCCTTCCTGCCGCGTCTGGCCGAACTGGCGCAGCGCCGCGGGATCGAGATCCGCGCCGACGAGGCGGCTCACGCCATCGTGCCCGCTTTCAAGCCCGCCACGGAAGACGACTGGTCGGCCGAGTATCTCGATATGATCCTGGCGGTACGCGTCGTCGACGATGTCGGCGAGGCTATCGATCACATCAACACCTACGGCTCGCACCACTCCGACGCCATCATTACGCGCGATGAGGGCGCCGCCAGGCTGTTCGGGCGCGAGATCGACTCGGCCGCCGTGTACGTCAACGCCTCGACCCGCTTTACCGACGGCGGCGAGTTCGGCATGGGTGCCGAGATGGGCATCAGTACCGACAAGCTGCACGCCCGCGGGCCCATGGGGCTGGAAGAACTGACCACGTACAAGTATGTGGTGCAGGGCACCGGTCAGGTGCGCTCCTAACACTGCGGGCTCTGCGTGAAGCCATTGCTGATCCGCCAGGTGCTCCACGAGGGGCGCGAAACCGATGTCCTGATCGAGGCACACCGCTTTGCGCGCATCGCACCCGGTATCGAGGCGCCCGGGGCCGAGGTGATCGATGGCCGCGGGCAGGCGATTTTGCCGCCTTTCTACAATGCGCATGGCCACGCCGCCATGACGCTCTTCCGCGGCTTTGCCGACGACATCGAGCTCTTTCCCTGGCTCGAGAAGCACATCTGGCCCGCCGAGGCTCAACTCACGCCGGAAGACGTGGCCTGCGCCACGCGGCTGGCCATCGTCGAGATGATCCGCGGCGGCACGGTCTTCTTCAACGACATGTACTGGGAGCCCGTCACCGTGGCCCGCGTGGCAGACGAGATGGGCATGCGCGCCGCCATCGGAAGGCTCTTCATCGAGGCGAGCCCCGGCGTGGTGCGACCCGCCTGCCGGCGCCAGTCGGAGGAGCTGGAGGCGTTGATGCCGCAGCTCCCCGACCGCATCCAGATCACCTACGCGCCGCACGCGATCTACACCGTCAGCGGTGGCATGTTGCGCCGCATCGCCGGGCTGTCGCGCGCCACGGGACAGCGGATCCACATCCATGCGGCCGAGACCCAGGAAGAGTACGAGACGAGCCTTGAGAAGCACGGCATGAGCCCCATTGCCTGGCTCGATGAGTGCGGCCTGCTCGGGCCGCGCACGATCCTGGCGCATGCCGTGCATCTGGGCGACGACGACATCGCCCTGATCCGCGAGCGCCAGGCAATCGTGGCACACATGCCGGTCTCCAACGCCAAGCTCGGTTCCGGACGCTTCCGCTTCGCCGCCGTGGTCGAGCAGGCCGGCTGCCGCACCACCATCGGTACCGACGGCTGCGCCTCGAACAACAATCTCTCGATGTTCGACGAGATGAAGAGTGCCGCCCTCTCGGCCAAGCTCGAGGCCGGCAGCCCCGTGGCCGGCCGGGCCCGGACGGTGTTCGACTGCGCCACGAGGAACGGGGCCGAGACCTTCGGCATCGACGCGGGCGTGATTGAGCCCGGCCGTCTGGCCGATGCCATGCTGATCGATCTGGATCATCCCGCCATGGTGCCCGGCCACCACCTCGTCTCCAACCTCGTCTACAGCGCCGACACCTCTGTTGTCCGGACGGTGATCTGCGACGGGCGCGTGCTCATGCGTGACCGCGTGATTCCCGGCGAGGCGGAGATTGTCGAGGCGGCGCGCAGTGCCGCCCGCAAGTATGCGCCGCTGGCGCTGCGGTAGGGCGGGCGTGCCGGAAGGGATGGATGGATCGGTGAGCACTGAATTGATCTTGCTGGCGGTGCTGGTAGTGGGAGTGTTCCTGCTGCTGGTGTTTGTGCTGCTGCTACTGGTGCGCACAGCCGTCACCAACAGCGACCGGCTCGTCGGAACCGTCAACCGCCTCGTCGAGAAGAGCGAGGACGCCTTTCTGGCGATCCAGACCGGCAACGAGCGCAAGCTCGCCGAAATCCAGGCCAGCAACGAGCAGCGTCTCGATGCCATGCGCCAGTTGGTGGACGAGAAGCTGCAAAGCACCCTCGAGCAGCGCCTCGGCGAATCGTTCAGGCTGGTGGGCGAGCGTCTGGAGGCCGTGCAGCGCGGCCTGGGCGAGATGCAGGCGCTGGCCAACGGCGTCGGCGACCTGAAGCGCATCCTGGTCAACGTCAGGGAGCGCGGCACCTGGGGCGAGTACCAGTTGGGCGCGATTCTGGAGGACATCCTCACGCCGGGGCAGTACGAGGCCAACGTGCGCATCACGGAGGGGCGCGAGCAGGTCGAGTATGCCGTGAAGCTGCCGGGACGCGGCCGTGATGCGCCGGTCTGGCTGCCGATCGACGCCAAGTTTCCCAAGGAGTCCTACGAGCGGCTGGTAGAGGCCGCCACCGCGGCAGACGCCGCAAGCGTGCAGAGTGCCTCGGCCGAACTGCGCACGGTTGTTGCGAGGATGGCGCAGGATATACAGAGGAAGTATATCTGCCCGCCGGCCAGCACCGACTTTGCCATCCTCTTCCTGCCGACCGAGGGGCTCTTCGCCGAGGTTCTGCGGTTGCCGGGACTGCACGACACGCTGCAGCGCAAGCACCGCGTGCTGGTGGCGGGGCCGACAACCCTGGCGGCGATCCTCAACAGCCTGCGTGTCGGCTTCCAGACGCTGGCCATCGAGCAGCGGGCCGGCGAGGTGTGGCAGGTGCTGGGGGCGGTCAAGACCGAATTCGGCACCTTCAGCAACTACCTCGACCTGATCAAGCGGCAGATTCAGACCGTCTCCAACACGCTGGATCTCTCGTCGCGGCGCACGCGCGCCATGCAGCGCAAGCTGCGTTCGGTCGAGGAACTTCCGCGCGCCGAGGCCGGCGCGCTGCTGGGACTTCCTGTTGATGAGCCGCTAGGCGGTGGAGCCGAGGACGACGTGGAAGAGGATTCCGAGGAAGTGCAGTAGGCTGCCGGCCAGCACGAAGAGGTGCCAGACGGCATGGGTGAAGCGCGGGCGCTTCCAGACGTAGAAGATCACGCCCAGCGAGTAGCAGACGCCGCCGAGGCCGATCCAGAGGAAGCCCTGCGGGCCGAGGAAGCGCCACATCGGGCGGATGGCGACGATCACGAGCCAGCCCATGGCCAGGTAGGTGAGTGTCGACAAGAGCCGGAAGCGGTGGATGAAGAGCGCCTGGAAGACGATGCCCACCAGAGCCAGCCCCCAGATGATGCCGAAGAGGCTCCAGCCCCAGCCCGGCTGCTGGTAGGCCAGTGCCAGGGTAATCGGGGTGTAGGTGCCGGCGATCAGCAGGTAGATCGAGGCGTGGTCGAAGATGTTCCAGACACGCTTGGCCTTGCCAGGCGGAAGGCTGTGGTAGAGCGTGGACGAGAGATAGAGGATGCAGAGCGTGGCGCCATGGATGGCCACGCTCGTGATGATTGCCGGCGTGCTGTAGATGGAGGCGAAGACGACGCCGACGGCGAGACAGGCCACGCTCAGCAGCAGCCCGATGCCGTGCGTCACCGCATTGGCGATCTCCTCGGGCAGCGTCTGCTCGCGGGGCTGTTTGCGCCGGGGTTCTGGAGTGGTGGGGTTCATGGGTATATAGGGTACCGCACATGCGGCAAAACCACAAACAAAACGTAACGAGGGCGCGACCTAGCGTTATAGCGTTCAATCGCTTGTCTCCGGCCATAAAACGTGCTATGCTATAAATTAATGCATGCCTATAATTTGGCACTGCATCAAAGATGCTTCGCAAGCACCGACTTAATGCGGGGCTTAGTTTCGCTAGTTGTCCTACTGACGGTGGTCTCCGTTTCCGCCGCCACGTTAGAAGTGCCGCGCCTGCCGCCGCCCATCTTCGCCGACCGCGAGGTGTTCCATGACATCGCCATACCGCCCCGTGCAAAAGGCAACATACGGCGCTTCCGTCTGGAACTCGCCTTCAACGCCACTGCATCAAACAATGTGCAGATTGCCTTTGGCCGCGACGCTGAACCGATGGATGGCACCTTGGACGCAGGGGAGACGGCCTTCATCGTCGGATGGCACAGCGGCGAGTGGTTTCTACGGCCCGCCGGGCTCAGGAAACGCTTTGTTTATGCCCCTGCGGACAGCCTAACACCCTAACGGCGCACACTTCACATGTTCATCCGATTTAGTGTGCAGGGTGCGCCAACAGCCGTCGAGTGCTGCGACGATGCAGGAGCTTTCGAGTTTGATGGACTCACACTAACGACCCAGCCTGACTGGCTAAATCCGGCAAATTGGAGTCATCTGCGGATGACAGTCCGTGGAGCGGACATCGCGGAGGAGATGGGCAAAATCCGCCTCCTGCCCGATGGTGCAATCATCATTGTGGAATAGCCTGACATGCAAGCTCTACTTGATATTCGATTCAGGATGGTTGCGCGCAATAGTTTGAGTAGGCTGGCGACCACTATTTTACTTATATTATTATGCGGCGAGGGTCGCAGTGATACCACCCACGATTGTGCGCCCGTTCGTTTAATCATTGGGGGTGCTCAACGAATCTTTATTCCGGTTGTTCTCTGGACAATGCGGCAAAAGCTCTGGCTGCTATACCGGCGCGAGTGCAAGACAAGTTCCCGACAGCAATGAACATACGGGTTGTAGATAATAACACGCTGGTGCATGGTGATTATAAGCATGTACGTATTCTTGCGGGAAACAATCCGGACGGACCGCTGGGATTAGCAAACTCCGGAGTATTTCCCAATGCTTGTACGGCGGGCGAGGCAAGCGTCTTTATTATCAGCACGCGACATGCAGTTTTCATGGAGCATGGCAAGTTTGTTGGAGATCTCATCGGAGCTGAGCCAAATTGGGCAAACGTTGCTCTTCCCCTGACGGAAGCTGATTGGGGGCGAATGTTAGCAGGTACTGCTGTTCATGAAATTGGTCATACACTGGGACTTGTTAGTCAGTCGTTTTTGAATGGCACTTCCATGATGCATAATAAGTTTGTAAACCCGGCATACCACATGAATAGAGGGGATGAAACACCCATCTGTTGGCACATGGAATTTACTGCAGAGCGCACTTGGTTCTGGCGTAACGATAGTTACTTGAGGTTTCTGCTTCCAAAGGAGCCATAATGACACACATATCTCGTGTTTTCACCAAGCATGTTCTTCCTGTTTGTCACGGCTAAGCCGCGTGGCAGGCTATGTTGTTGTCTGTGCTATGGGGGTGCTTGCCGCCTTTATTGCAAAAGGTGGTGCTCCACAAGTTGATCGTGCTCCATGGTTCGCCAGTCTCTCGCAAACGCTTCCACAACAGGCCATGATGTGTGATGTGGCCGGAATTGGTTATTTAAATGACAATCTTGCACACAGGCGGTTATTGATGTTGTCTCCTATTGGCTAGGCTCGCCGGGAACAAACCGGATTCATGTTCAAGTGGCGGGATTCGGCCTGTTACCATCGATTGCTTCAAACACGGCATGCGTTTTCATGGCATCAACAAACGATTGGTGGAATGCGGCAGCATCCGAGGGCGAGGCCTTTCTTTCGTGGGCATTTGTGACCAATCGCCCGTTGGCAGACGTCGCTTTTAACAACTGGTCGGTCGTTTATCCCGAGAAGTCCATATTCCCGGCAAGTGATGATGAGGGCATTGTCTGTACGTTTGTTTCAAATCTCGTGCATGCGGCGCGTATTCAACCGAACAGCACTAATTTTTACGATCTCATTTGTACTGGTTCAACAAGCACTGCAACGCGGGTGTACCGTGATTCCCGGTCATATGTGTTCTTTATTCGACAATACCTTCCCGCGAATGTTGTGACTTATGTGGATGGCGTGATTGAGCAGGCCATCCACGACCGACAACAATGAGCTTTTTGATTTTCGAACTTTAGAACTTCTCCGCACACCCTGTCGCCAACCTAATTGCCATCACCATCCACATCCGCCTTGTTTCCCGCCTTGTCCGCGTGGTATTGTGTTGCCCATGACTGTCCACTAGTTCATTGCCAAGTGGCGCAAGGTGGAGTTGAAGGAGCGCTCCGCCGCGCAGGAGCACTTTCTCGACCTCTGCCGCGTCTTCGACCATCCCACGCCCGCCGCGGCCGACCCCACCGGCGAGTCGTTCTGCTTCGAGAAGGGTGCCGCCAAGCATGGCGGGGGCGACGGTTTCGCCGATGTCTGGAAGCGCGGCTTCTTCGGTTGGGAGTATAAGGGCAAGCACCAGAATCTCGATGCCGCCTTTGACTAGCTCCTGCGCTACCGCAATGTGCTGGAGAATCCGCCCCTGCTGGTGCTCTGCGATCTGGACCGCATCGTGGTGCGCACCAACTTCACCGGAACCGTCTCCGACGTTCACGAAATTCCGCTCGAAGCCCTAGCCGAACCCCGCAACATCGAGATCATGCGGGCGGTCTTTCACAATCCCGCGGCGCTCCACCCCGGCCGCACCAGCGCCGCCGTCACCCAGGAGGCCGCCGTCCGTATCGGCGAGATTGCCGCCGCCATGCGCGAGCGTGGTCTCGACCCCGGTACCGTGGCCCGTTTCCTCGACCGCATCGTCTTCTGCCTCTTCGCCGAGGACACGGCCCTCCTGCCCGGCATGATCTTCACCCGCCTGCTGGAGAAGACCGGCAGCGCCCCCGCGCGCTTCGGCAGAAACCTGTCCATGCTCTTCGAGGCCATGGCCTCCGGCGGCGATTTCGGCCTCGAGACCATCCGCCACTTCAACGGCAGCCTCTTCGACGACCGCACCGTCCCCGGCCTCACCCGCGACGACCTGAAGCGGCTTTGCGCCGTCTCGTCGCTCGACTGGAGTGCTGTTGATCCCTCGATCTTCGGCACCCTCTTCGAGCGCGGCCTCGACCCTGCCAAGCGTTCGCAGCTCGGCGCGCACTTCACCGGTCGCGAGGACATCGAGCTGGTGGTGGACGCCGTGGTCATGACCCCGCTGCGGCGCGACTGGGAAGCAACCAAGGCAACAATCGGAACCCTGCTGGCTACCGGCAAGAAGGCGGGCAAGGGTGAGCGCGCCACGTCCAACCACAAGCCATTGAGTGCCGCCGCCCTCAAGAAGGCGCAGGGCGAGGCCGACAGCATCCTGCACCAGTTCCTGACGCGGCTGCGCGATGTGAAGATTCTCGACCCCGCCTGCGGCTCCGGAAACTTCCTCTATGTCGCCCTCTTGCGGCTCAAGGATCTGGAGCTCGAGGCTGCCGCCGTCGCCGCCGCCTACGGCTGGCCCGCCGATCTCTCCGACGATGAGATACTCGAACGGCTTCTGGCGCTGAATCTGGAGCGGGCAGGGGGATGATGAGGCTGCCGGCAGCGTTTGCCTGCCCGCAGACCGCGGCACAGGCGGTAATCGGCTGGTGGCAAGGGGCGCGCGGGGAGAGTGCATGAGATGCGGATGGATCGTCCCTACCGCGATTCCTCGTCCTCAATTCTATCGACAAGGTGCAAGCGCGAAGCACACACTCTAAACCCTCTCTTAAACTCACTCTTAATCGGCGCACTTACTCCACCCGCTTAATCTTTCGCTTGGATGGGACGAATGGGACGTAGGGGACGTAGGGGACGTAGGTGTGGGAACAAGGTGCAAGCGCGGAGCGCACACTCTAAACCCACACTTAAACTCACTCTTAAACGGCACGCTTCATCTACCCGCTTACTCCATTTTCCATTCGCGGTTCCAGTTCTTCGCGTCTTCGCACCTTCGCGTGGGCTTTCCCTGCCGCTTTCGACAAAGGCGGCAAAGTTACCGACAAAGCTCGCGACAAAGTTTAGGATTTCCTGAATCCCGAACCCCTCACCCCGCTGGTGGGTCGACCACCTTGAGGCTGCCGGGGTTGTCGCGGATGATGACCTGCGCACCGTGGCCGCCCTGGTCAACGACCAGATCCTCGAGAGCGGCCTGGTGCAGGAC
>JAAYLN010000206.1 GCA_012521875.1 Lentisphaerota bacterium
CCGGCGTGGCGCCCCTACTCCCTGCGCCCCCTCGGTACACACGGCATGCCGTGTGTCTATTGAGCCTGTGTCCCCGCGTGCCGCTCCGGCGGCTGCGCTACCTCCCCCTCTTCCCTCCAAACAGCTCCACATGCAGCCTGCTCGCATAGCGGTAGCCATGCGCCAGGCAGATTTGCGCCAGCGCTTCACACCGCGCGCGGTTCGTCCGCGCCACGGCATCCGTCAGCGGCATCAGCAGGATGCGGTCGGGCGGCAGGCAGTCGGCCAAGGCCGACTGCAGGGCTGTTATCTCCGGCAGATCCTCCGCGCCGCTGCAGACCAGCTTGAGCTGCGCCTCGCGTCCGCGCCGGATCCAGGCGCGCAGGCGCGCCGGATCAATCGGTGGCGTGCCGGAACCGGCATGCCGCAGCTTGGGGCTCAGCGAGGCCAGATCGTAGTCGAAAGGCTCCGGCGATGCGGTGGCGTTGGTCTCGATGGTGATATGCAGCCCTGCGGCGCGCAGCCGACCCGTCAGCTCCGGCAGCTCCGGCGCCAGGGTCGGCTCGCCGCCGGTCACCACGCAATGGCGCGCCTGCGGCCACTGCGCCAGCCGCTCAATGATCGCACCTGGCGGGAGTTCCATGCCCGCCTGCGGATCACGCGCATAGAGCGTGTCGCACCAGCGACAGGCCAGATTACACCCCGCCGTGCGGATAAATACCGAAGGCACACCCGCCAGCACCCCCTCGCCCTGCAGCGAGTAGAAGATTTCAACGATACGCATCTTGGGGTGGATTCTAGCAGGACTGCCTGCACTTTGTCGCGGACAAAGAGGGTTCAGGGTTCAGACTGGCGACCGAAGGTCGCCGGTCAGAGACGCCACTTTGTCGCGAACTTTGTCGGTAACTTTGTCGAAAGCGAAAGAGTAAGCGGGTGGAGTAAGACAAGTGTGCCGATTAAGGTGAGATTAAGAGTGGGATTGAGCGGGTGCTTCTGCGCTTACACCTTGTCTCCACACTTTGTCCCTACGCTTTGTCGGCTACGCTTCGTCTCCACACTTTGTCCCTACGCTTTGTCACAAGCTGCTCCAATCACCGGACACGGAGGTCCGGTGCCACGAGAATGGCCCGGCGGAGCCGGGCGGGGAGCGGGGCGCTTCCTCGTCCTCGTCCTCGTCCTCGTCCTCGTTCTCGAGCCCGGTACTGCCGGTAGTGCCGAGAGCTGGGCGGGGCCACACGGGGGGGCATGGCCCCATCTCTCCGCGTCCCTGCCGCATGCCCGCCGTCTGCCAGTCCTGTGCCCGCCGTTTACGGCGGGTACGCCTCCGCACACGGCATGCCGTGCGCCTATTGAGCCCGCGTCCCCTGCCTTCCTCCCCGTGCGCTTCGTTCGGGCGGCATGCGTGCCGCCCCTCCCTCCCGTGCCCCTGACCCCCGCGCGCCGCCTGGCGCGCGTTCCTCCTTGCGCCCCCTCCCCTCACCTGCTATCCTCCCCCATGTATCTACACACAGAAGCGCGGGCGCTGTCCGCGCCAGGCATAGGCTAGCACCTCCCATGGGCAATATCTTCCTCTCAGGCGTCGGCGGGCAGGGCATCCTGCTCGCCGCCAAGATCATCGCGGACGCGGCGGCAAATGCCGGTTTCGAGGTGGCCGCCAATGAAATCCACGGCATGGCGCAGCGCGGCGGCTCGGTCACCGCGCAGGTGCGCTACGGCCCCGCCGTCCTCAGCCCCCTGATCCTCGAGGGCACCGCCGACGTCCTCGGCGCGCTGGAGCATATCGAGGCCATCCGCCACGCCCACATGCTGCGGCCGGGCGGCTTCGCCGCCATCTCGCGCCAGAGCCTCGTGCCGGTCACCGTCTCCTCCGGCGGCGCCGTCTATCCCGGCGATGTCGCTGAACGCATCGCGCGCCTCTTTCCCAACCGCTGCTACTACGACTGCACCGCCAGGGCGCGCGAAATGGGCGCCCCCCGCCTCGCCAACACCATGCTCACCGGCATCCTCTCGCGCGCCCTCGCCGACATCCCCCTTGAAGCCTGGCACAACGCTATCCGCGGACGCGTGCCGCCCAAGACGCTCCCCGGCAACCTCGCGGCATTCGATTTTGGAAGGATAGAAGCAAATGACTCAATACCATAACCCCCGGGCCGAAACCCTCTCGCGCGACGAACTCACCGCCGTGCAGGATCAGCGCCTGCGCAAGATCGTCCAGCACGTGGCCGAACGCAACGAGGGCTTCCGCAGCCGCTTCGCCGCCGCGGGCGTCGACCCGCGCGGCTTCCGCGGACTCGATGACCTCGCCGCCCTCCCCTTCATGAACAAGGATGACTTCCGCCGCGAATACCCCCTCGGCATGCTGTGCGCCGACCGCGAAGACCTCGCCGAGATGCACATGTCCAGCGGCTCCACCGGCACGCCCGTGGTCATGCCCTATACCGCGAACGACCTGCACCAGTGGGGCGAGTGCATGGCGCGCTGCTATGTCATGGCCGGCGCCGTGCGCGGCGACGTCTGCCAGATCACACCGGGCTTCGGTCTCTTCAACGGTGGCTTCGGCTGCTACCACGGCGCGCGCGAGGCGGGCCTCTTCATCATCCCCTGCGGCTCGGGCAACACCGTGCGCCAGATCAAGCTGGCGCGCGACTTCGGCACGCGCATCCTCACCGGCGTCGTCTCCTATGCCCTGCGCATCATGGAGGTGCTCGCCGAGGCCAGGGAGACCCTGCCCGCGCTCCAGATCGGCATCTTCGGCGCCGAGACCTTCTCCGACCAGATGAAGCAGCGCATCTACGACGGCCTCGGCATCGAGGTCTTCGACATCTACGGCATGACCGAGACCGGCGGCATCGGCACCCTCGGCATGGACTGCCCCGACCATAGCGGCCTCCACCAGTGGGAGGATCACTACGTCATCGAGATCGTCGATCCCGAGACCGGCGCCCCCCTCCCCGACGGCGAGGTCGGCGAGGTGGTCGTCACCTCCCTCACGCGCGAGGCGCTGCCGGTCATCCGCTTCCGCACCGGCGACCTCAGCCGCGTCGTCTCGCGCCAGCCATGCGCCTGCGGCCGCACCCATCTGCGCCTCGACCGCATCAGCGGCCGTCTCGACGACATGCTGATCATCTCCGGCGTCAACTTCTTCCCCGCCCAGGTCGAGCAGTCGCTGCTCAAGGTGCCCGGCGTGCTGCCCAACTACCAGCTCATCATCGAGGATCACCACGGCATCAAGCGCCTGCATGTCACGGTCGAGGCCCACCCCGGCGTCACCGGCTACCAGGTCGAGAAGCAGCTCAAGGAGGATCTCAACTTCTCGCCCGACGGCGAGGTGGTGGCACCCGGCACCCTGCCGCGCCCCGAGGGCAAGGCCAGGCGCGTCTTCTACAAGGAAATTCCATGAAGCCCACCCGGCAGCTCCTCTCCGGCAACGAGGCCCTCGCCCTGGCCGCCATTGATGGCGGCACCTCGGCGGCCTTCGGCTACCCCGGCACCCCCTCCACCGAGATTCTCGAGAACCTCGCGCGCCACGCCGCGCCCGGCCTCTACTGCGAATGGTCGCCCAACGAGAAGGTGGCCCTCGAGGCCGCCGCCGGTGCCGCCCTCGCCGGCGGGCGCAGCATCGTCACCATGAAGCACGTCGGCCTCAACGTCGCCGCCGATCCGCTCATGACCCTCTCCTACATCGGCGTGGTCGGCGGCATGGTCATCTGCGTCGCCGACGACCCCGGCCAGCACTCCTCGCAGACCGAGCAGGACACACGCCACTACGCCCGCCTCGCCAAGGTGCCGATCCTCGAGCCTGCCAACGCCCAGGAGGCCTACGACTTCCTGCGCGAGGGCTTCGAAATCTCCGAACAGTACCGCTGCCCAGTCATTCTGCGCACCACCACCTGCGTCAGCCACTCCCGCTGCCTCGTCGCGCGCGCCGCGCCGCGCCCCCAAAACCACGTGCAGTTCGTCAGGAACCCGCCGCAGTTCGTGCCCCTCCCCATCTGGGGCCGCAAGCTGCGCGTCGGGATCGAGGAGCGCCTCGACGCCCAGGCCGCCGACGCCGCCCGGCGCACCACGCTCAACACCATCCTGCCTGCTGCCACTGCCGACTGCCAACAGCCACTGCCTACTGCACCCCTCGGCATCGTCTCCAGCGGCGTCGCCGCCCTGCATGCGCGCGAGATCTTCCCCGACTCCCCCATGCTCAAGCTCGGCTGGGCCTTCCCCTTCCCCGACGGGCTCATCCGCGACTTCGCCGCCACAGTTGAACGCCTGCTGGTCATCGAGGAGGGCGAACCCATCCTCGAGGAGCATATCCGCGCGCTGGGCATCGCCTGCGACGGCAAGAACCTCGTGCCGCGCTGCGGCGAGCTCACCCCCGCGCGCATCGCCGAGACCCGCGCGCGCCTCGAGGGCCGCAGCGCCAACCTCCCCGCGCCCGTGCCCGAAGCCGCCGACCTCCCCGGCCGCCCGCCCATCCTCTGCGCCGGCTGCCCCCACCGCGCCCTCTTCCACGCCCTCGCCAGGTTCGATGTCGTCGTCAGCGGCGACATCGGCTGCTACAGCCTCGGCGTCTTCCCGCCCCTCAACCAGACCGACACCATACTCTGCATGGGCGGCGGCTTCACCGTGGCCCACGGCATGACCCAGGCCGGCGAGCCCCGGCGGGTCGTCGGCATAGTCGGCGACTCCACCTTCTTCCACTCCGGCATCACCGGCCTGCTCAACAGCGTCTACAACCAGAGCCCCGCCAAGCTGATCGTGGTGGACAACCGCATCACAGCCATGACCGGCCACCAGGACCACCCCGGCACCGGCACCACGCTGATGGGCCGGTCCACGCACGCCGCCTCCATCGAGGCCCTGGCGGCCGCCTGCGGCCGCGAGCGCATCCGCGTCTGCAATCCCTACGACCAAGCCGCGCTGCACACCATACTGGAGGAGGAACTGGCCGCCGATGGCCCCTCGCTGATCATCTCCCGCGCCCCCTGTCCCCTGCACCTCAAGCGCCGCATCGCACCCCAGCGCCGCATTGATCCCGACCTGTGCCGCAACTGCCGCGCCTGCCTCAAGTGCGGCTGCCCGGCGATAGAATCGCCGGACAAGACGGCCAAGCCCAGAATCAATGAGACGGCATGCATGGGCTGCTCCCTCTGCCAGGCCCTGTGCAAGTTCGGGGCTATCGCTACCCGCGCCGGGCAATAATGCCCGCACGGGGACGCCCGCGTGGCCGCCGCCTGCCAGTCCTGTGCCCGCCGTTTACGGCGGGTACGCCTCCGCACACGGCATGCCGTGTGCCTATTGAGCCCGCGTCCCCTGCCTCCCTCCCCGCGCACTCCGTAAGGGCGGCATGTGTGCCGCCCCTACCTTCCCCCGCCCCCCAGCCGCCTTGCAGTTGTGGGCTTGCAGTCTTTCGCGTAAAAACCTATCGTATATCCACCCATTCCCCATATCCCTCCACCCCCGCCATGAACTTCGCCATCCTCCTCCCCTTTCGCGTCTTTTCGCGGTTCCTTTCGCCCCACCTTTCGCTTTCGACAAAGCGTAGGGACAAAGTGTGGAGACGAAGCGTAAAGAGACAAAGTGTAGGAGACAAGGTGTGTGGACAAGGTGCAAGCGCGAAGCACTCACTTAAACCCACGCTTAATCCCACTCTTAATCGGCATGCTTACTCCACCCGCTTAATCTTTCGCTTTCGACAAAGTGTGGAGACAAAGTGTGGAGACAAGGTGTGGAGACAAAGTGTGTCTTCGACCCATCCCAACTGCCTACTGCCACTGCCTACTGCTACTGCCGCCACCTCCATCCGCACACGGCATGCCGCGTGCCTCTTGAGCGCGGCGGCGCTCCTGGCGGTGCTGCCCGCAGCGCCGCTCGCCGCCGCCCCGCGCACCCGCGCCCCCATCCTCCTCAACGTCTCCTACGACCCCACCCGCGAGTTCTACCAGGAGTTCAACACCTCCTTCGGCAAGCTCTGGAAGGCCCGCGAGGGCGTCGCGCCGGAAATCCGCCAGTCGCACGGCGGCTCGGGCAAGCAGGCGCGCGCCGTCATCGACGGACTCCAGGCCGATGTCGTCACACTGGCCCTGGCCTATGATGTGGACGCCATCGCCGAGCGAGCGCGCCTCCTGCCCACCAACTGGCAGGCGCGCCTGCCGCACAATAGCGCCCCCTACTACTCCACCCTCGCCTTCCTCGTGCGCAAGGGCAACCCCCGGAACATCCGCGACTGGAGCGACCTCGTGCGCCCCGGTGTCAAGGTCATCACCCCCAACCCCAAGACCTCCGGCGTGGCGCGCTGGAACTACCTCGCCGCCTGGGGCTACGCCCTGCGCGCCAATAACGGCGACGAGCGCGCCGCGCGCGACTTCGTCGCCCGCCTCTACCGCAACGTCCCCGTGCTCGACTCCGGCGCCCGCGGCGCCACCACCACCTTCATCGAGCGCGGCATCGGCGATGTCCTCATCAACTGGGAGAACGAGCTGCTCCTCGTCACGCGCCGCCTCCACCCCGGCAACTTCGAGCTGGTCTCGCCCTCCGTCAGCATCCGCGCCGAGCCGGTCGTGGCGGTGATCGACGCCAACGCCAAACGCCACGGCACACTCGCCCTCGCCGAGGCCTACCTGCGGCACCTCTATTCCGACGAGGGCCAGGCCCTCGCCGCGCGCCACTTCTACCGCCCCGCCGTCAGCTCCGCCTGGGAGCGCTGCGCCGCCGACTTCCCCGCGCAGCCCACCTTCACCATTGACGAGGTCTTCGGCGGCTGGCAGCGCGCCCATGCGGCGCACTTCGCCGAGAACGCCACCTTCGACCAGATCTACCTCCGCTAGCCCCCGTGCCATGCGCCGCTTCCGCTTCCGCCGCCACTCGCTGCTGCCGGGCTTCGGCCCGGCCCTCGGCTACACCCTGCTCTACCTCGGGCTGCTGGTGCTGCTGCCCCTCGGCGGCGCCGTCCTCAAGGCCGCCGGCCTCTCATGGGCCGACTTCTGGCGCCTCGTCTCCGGACCCCGCGCCGCCGCCGCCTTCCGCCTCTCCTTCCTCGCCGCCTTCGGCGCGGCGCTCATCAACGCCGTCTTCGGCTTCATCGCCGCCTGGGTGCTGGTGCGCTACACCTTCCCCGGACGCCGCTTCATAGACGCCCTCGTCGACCTCCCCTTCGCCCTGCCCACCTCCGTCGCCGGCATCGCCCTCACGGCTCTCTTCTCGCGCAACGGCTGGATCGGCGCCCTGCTCGAGCCCCTCGGCATCCGGGTCGCCTTCACGCCCCTCGGCGTGCTGGTGGCGCTGGTCTTCATCGGCCTCCCCTTCACCATCCGCACGGTACAGCCGGTCATCGCCGACCTCGACCGCGAGGCCGAGCTGGCGGCCGCCTCCCTCGGCGCCTCCGCCTGGCAGACCTTCCGCCGCATCACGCTCCCCGCCGTCCTGCCCGCCGTGCTCACCGGCTTCGCGCTGGCCTTCGCCCGCGGCATCGGCGAGTACGGCTCGGTCATCTTCATCTCCGGCAACCTGCCGCTGCGCACCGAGATCGTGCCGCTGCTGATCGTCACGCGCCTCGAGCAGTACGACTACGCCGGCGCCACCGCCCTGGCCGTCGCCATGCTGGCCCTCTCCTTCGTGATGCTCCTGACCATCAACAGCCTGCAAGCCTGGAGCCGCCGCCGCCGATGAACCCCTTCCGCCCACCCATCCGCCCCGTGCCGCTGCTGCTGACGCTGGTGGCGCTGCTCTTCCTGCTCGGCTTCCTGGCCCTGCCGCTGGCCATCGTCTTCGCCGGCGCCCTGCAGCAGGGCATCAAACACTACCTCGCCGCCATCAGCGACCCCATGGCACTGGCGGCCATCCGCCTCACCCTGCTGGCCGCCGCCATCGCCGTGCCGCTCAATGTCATCTTCGGGCTCGCCGCCGCCTGGGCCATCGGCAAGTTCCGCTTCCCCGGCCGCCAACTGCTGATCACCCTCATAGACCTCCCCTTCTCCGTCTCGCCGGTCGTCTCCGGCATGGTCTATATCCTGGTCTTCGGCATGCAGGGCTGGCTCGGCGGCTGGCTCGCCGCCCGCGGAGTGCAGGTGATCTTCGCCGTCCCCGGCATCGTCCTTGCCACCCTCTTCGTCACCCTGCCCCTCGTGGCGCGCGAGCTGATCCCCCTGATGGAGTCGCAGGGTACCGAGGAGGAGGAGGCCGCGCTGACCCTCGGTGCCAGCGGCTGGCAGACCTTCCGCCGCGTCACGCTGCCCAACGTGCGCCAGGGGCTGCTCTACGGCGTGATCCTCTGCACCGCCCGCGCCATGGGTGAGTTCGGCGCCGTCTCGGTCGTCTCCGGCCACATCCGCGGCCTTACCAACACCCTGACGCTCCACGTCGAGATCCTCTACAACGAATACCAGTCCGCCGCCGCCTTCGCAGTCGCCTCGCTGCTGGCGCTGCTGGCGGTGGTGCCCCTTGTCGTCAAGGCCATCCTGTCACGCCATGAACATTGAGATCCGCAACCTCTCCCACGCCTTTGGCGACTTCCAGGCGCTCAAGGACGTCAGCCTCGATGTCCACGACGGCGAGCTGCTGGCGCTGCTCGGCCCCTCCGGCTGCGGCAAGACCACGCTGCTGCGCCTGCTGGCCGGGCTGGCGCGGCCCGATGCCGGCACGATCCGCATAGGCGGTGTCGAGGCCACCGGGCAGTCGGCGCAGGCGCGCCAGGTGGGCTTCGTCTTCCAGCACTACGCCCTCTTCCGCCACATGAGCGTCTTCGAGAACATCGCTTTCGGGCTGCGCGTGCGCCGCCGCAACCGCCCCGCGAACGCCGAGATCCGGCAGCGCGTCAACGCGCTGCTCGAGCTCGTCAAGCTCGACGGCTTCGGCAACCGCATGCCCTCCGAGCTTTCCGGCGGCCAGCGCCAGCGCGTGGCCCTGGCCCGCGCCCTGGCGGTCGAGCCGCGCGTGCTGCTGCTCGACGAGCCCTTCGGCGCCCTCGATGCCAGCGTGCGCCGCGAGCTGCGCCGCTGGCTGCGCCGGCTGCACGACGAGATCAACATCACCAGCCTCTTCGTGACCCACGATGTCGAGGAGGCCATGGAGGTGGCCGAGCGGGTGGTGGTGATGGATCATGGGCGGATTGTGCAGATGGGCACGCCCGAGGAGGTCTATGCCCAGCCCGCCACGCCCTTTGTGTGCGCCTTCCTGGGCAGTGTCAACCGCTTCCCCGCGTGCCCCGCCGCCGGCGACGGCACACCCGAGCTGCTCACCGGCCCCGCGGCCTGCGGGGCTGAAGGCACCGCCCCCCTTACGCTCTACGCGCGCCCCCACGAACTGCTCCTCGAGCGCGGCACCGGCACCCCCGGCCAGACCGTGCCGGCTACAATATTGCGTGTGCAGGCGATTGGGGCTGTGGTGCATATCGAGCTCCAGCGCAGCGATAATGGGCAGAGGATCGAGGTGGAGCTTTCCCGCGAGCGTCAGGACGAGCAGACGTATAAGGCCGGAGAGGCGGTGCATATCCGCCCTACGCGCTTCGCGCGCTTCTAGCCGCTGCCGCAGGCGGCGAGCGTCCAGGAGGGGTCAGGGGAGCCGCTGCCCCGGAGCGGGGCGGCGGCAGTAGCGGTAGGCAGTGGCAGCAGGCAGTTGGAATGGGTCAGAGGCACACCTTATCTCCACACCTTGTCTCCACACTTCGTCCCTACGCTTTGTCGCAAGCTGTCTCTGCAGGCGGACACGGAGGTTCGCCTCCACGAGAATGGCCCGGCAAAGCCGGGCGCTGGAGCGGGGCGCTTTCTCGTCCTCGAGCCCGAGTCCCGGCACTGCCGACCCTGCCGGTACTGCCGGTACTGCCGGTGGCTGGCGCCCCATACCACCCGCCATGCCGCATTACGGCCCCGGCGCCCCCATCACGCGGCGGTGACGCCGCGACTACCATGCCCGCCGCGTGCCAGTCCTGTGCCCGCCGTTCACGGCGGGGCCCCGTGCGCTCCGTTCGGGCGGCATGCGTGCCGCCCCTACCTCCCCTGCCTACTGCCACTGCCTACTGCCACTCCCCCTGTCTCCTGTCTCCTGTCCCCTGTCTCCTGCCTCCACCCCCCGCCGCGTGAATAATCACGCCCCCAAGGCCGTCTTATGAGTAGTTAAACCGGGAGCTGACCATGAAAAGGCATCGACACACCCTCTTTATGCTGCTTGCGGCTGCAGCGCTTGGCGCTGCGGTCGCAGTCGCCGAAAACGAAACACCGCCCTTCTTCGATGAACTGAAGGATGAGGGGGCCTGGTTCATGCTGGGCGAGTCGGCCTGGGCCTGGCAGCCCGCCGTCATGCAGCAGGATCCCGACTGGCGGCCCTATCTGGACGGTGGAAGCTGGACGCGCCATGACGATGCCAACTGGTTCTGGGTTTCGGAGTACATCTGGGGTGCCATCGCCTTCCACCACGGACGCTGGTTCGAGACCGCGGATTACGGCTGGCTCTGGGTGCCGGGAACACAATGGTGCCCCGCCTGGGTCGACTGGCGCCTGACACCCACCCACAGCGGCTGGGCGCCACTGCCGCCCGGCGACGCCTTCTTCGAGTCTATCGGTGTGACCAACTACGCCATTGGCTGGCAGCAGTATGCCTTTGTGCCTAACAGCGCCTTTACGGCGCGCAATCTACGCCCCCTGATGGTTGACGGTACCGAATTTGCCGGCGAGGCGGTCGGCTCCTTCACCGGCCCTGCGCCGGATCAGGTCGGCTACGCCACGCCGGTCCGGCTCGGGCAGGCCACAACCGTGGTTGTAACCGAGCCTGAGACCGTGGTCGTGACAGAGCCCGAGACGGTGGTTGTGACCGAGCAAAAGGTCGTCACCACCTACCCTGACTACAGCGCGGTACGCTCCACCATCTATCTGCGCGAGCCCGTACTGGCCTATACGCCCTGCAGCATCTTCCATGTCGGGTATGGCGGCAACTTCCGTACGCACCATCGTCATCCGGCCTGCCGCCCGCCGGTGCCGGTGCGCCGCCACAAACCCAGCCGGTCGGCCAGACCGCGGCCACCCGCGCCTGCCGTAACTCATGCCCCACCGCCGCGACCGGCCCTAGCGCCACCGCCGCCAGTGCATAAGCCCGCTCCTCCACCACCTACCCCGCCACAGCCGGCACCGCCGCCGCACAAGCCGCCACGGCCACCGCGACCCACACTGCCGCCGGATCACCAACCTTCTCCCCCGTCACCTCACAAGCCCGCTCTACCGCTGCGGCCAGCACCACCAATAGACCGGCCCGCTCCACCGCCAGGCAAGCCGCCGCAGCCACCGCGACCCACACTGCCGCCGGATCACAAGCCCACGCCGCCGCAAAAACCCACGCCCCCGCCGCGACCGCCACGGCCCGCTCCGCCACCAGTGCATAAGCCCGCTCCGCCACCGCCGAGCAAACCGCCCCTGCGGCCGCGCCCCGAGCTGACGCCACTGCACGAGCCCTCTCCCCGCCCGCCTCTAAAGCCATCTCAGCCACCACGACCCGTGCCGCCAATACATAAGCCCTCTCCACCACCGCCGGACAAGCCGTCGCGGCCACAGCGTCCTGAACCACCGCGCATCACGACACCACCGCCTCCACCGGAGAGGCCATCGTTCCCCCGTGAGCCCGCGCGGCCAGGGCCGCCCCGAGCCGAGGCACCGAGACCGACGCCATCGGTAGCTCCGGTACGACCCGCGACGCCGCGCATGGATAGGCCTTCACGAGCACCAGAAAGACCATCTGTCTCGCGCGAGAGCCCGCACCCGAAGCCGTCTAGAACCGAGCCGCCCAAGCAGAAGCTGACGCCACAGGAGAGACCATCGCCGCCTGAGCGCCAGCGCGACCGCAGCCAATCTGAACCGCGCGGCCGCAGCCACCGCCGGTGAGCATGCCGCCGCCGGAGGCGGGCAGTGCGGATCTGACACCGTGGATATGCAGCCCTGCCAGTAATGCGGCGTAGTGGGGGTGTACAGGGCAAGCCACCGGCAGCAGTACCGGCAGTGGGGACTGGTGATTTATTCCCCGCGCGGATTAATCAGGAACTCAAGAAGGGTGCAAGACTGCGCGGTCTCCACAAACAAATTCCTGATTTCATGAGTTCCTGATACAAAACCAGCAGGGAATGGGGCGCCCATGCATGCACGCGGCGGTACGCCGCGTCTACCAGACTGAGAACCAGAGTTGGTGACGCACGCAATTATAAAATGACCGCACTTTATTTTATATTTTATTAACAGAATATAATATGCTGTTAATAACTTTCGGGTGAGTTGCTTATAGCCGGTACTCCGACGCGACTGCGGCCCTTATGCGGGGAATGTACCGCCAGCCCGGACAGGGGCGGCAGCAAAGCTATCGCGGTACTGCCGGTAGGTACTGTGTCCGCCGTTAACGGCGGCAAGCGTACCGTTTGTGGCGGCCCTGGCGGCTTTCGCGGTGGCCGGCGCGCGGCTAGCCGGGACAGCGTCGCCCTACCTGCGCTTGCGCGCTGATGCGGGTGCTTTAGCAGGCGCCTCCTCTTTTGGACGAGCAGACGCTCGTCCCTCCCGTTGCTGTGGCCTTGGCGTTTAGTGCGGTGCTCAGCGCACACTCCTCACCCTTTTACCCTCTTCTGCGATACAACTGAGTTGTGTCGCAAACGGTTTCCTCCCGCCCGCCACTTCTCCCGCCACCTCCGCCCATCACCGGCGCCAGCCCAACTTTAGAACTTTGGAACTCCCGAACTTTAGAACTTCCTCTTCCCCCCCC
>JAAYLN010000450.1 GCA_012521875.1 Lentisphaerota bacterium
GGAACCGCGAATGGACGCGAATCCACGCTAAAGAAGGGGAGGGACTAGGCATGGAATACGAGCAGACGGAGCTGGAGCTGGGGCCGGGGGCGCGGGAGCGCGTGGAGCCGGCGGCGGAGCGCGGGGCGGGCGGTGCCGCGAGGCTGCCGGAGGCGGTGCGCGAGGCGTGCGCGCCGGACATGGTGCGGGTGGCGCCGGGGCGGCATGCCTGGGTGCCGGCGGAGAAGGCGCGCAGGGAGGTGGCGCGGCATGTGCTGTGCCGCTGGTCGCGCCAGCCGGACGGCACCTACGCGCCGGTGCCGCTGCCCTACCGGCTGGTGCGGATGACGCCGGAGCTGACGGCGATGCTGGGGTTCGTCTCGGGCGGGCGGGCGGTGCGTGCCGACACGCTGCTGCGCCGCTCGAACGCGGGGTTCATAGACTGCGTGCGGGTCTCGCCGGGCTGCTGGATGCTGGATCTGGACTCGTGGTTCCGGCACCTGCAGGAGTGCATGGAGGATCCGGAATACTGGGACGAGGGGGGCGAGGCGCGCCGCCGCTACAACCTGGCCAACGGGCTGGGGGTGGAGCACGGATGAGCGCCGGCTTGACGCCGCCGCGCGGCGGGGCTACGATGGAGCAGGCAGCAGGCAGTTGCAGTAGGCAGTAGGCAGTAACCATCAACCACCAACCACGGACACCATGAAACCGAGCGAGTATACCCGCAGCCGCGCCCGCACCGACACGGAGACGCTGGTGCAGATGTTTCCCGAGCTGCGCGCCCGCGCCTTCGCGGTGCAGGGCATAAGCGACTTCAACCGGCTGAAGCGCGTGCAGGATGCCGTGGCGAGGCTCGCGGAGGGGGGCGACTGGAACAAGCTGCGCGGGGAGATAGCCGCGGAGCTGGGCGGCGGCGACAGCGCGGCGGCGCGCAGGCGCGCCGAGACGGTGCTGCGCACCAACGGCTTCCAGGCCTACGCCGCGGCGCGCTACCGGAAGCAGAAGGCCAGCGCGGACCTCTTCCCTTACTGGAAGTACACCACGATGGACGACGGGAGAGTGCGCGACCGGCACGCGGAGCTGGACGGCGTGATACTGCCGGCGGACGATCCCTTCTGGAAGGACCACTACCCGCCGTGGGACTTCAACTGCCGCTGCATAGTGATAGAGCTGGACGAGGAGGCGGCGCGGGAGGCGGTGGCGGCGGGCGAGGGCTCGATGTGGGACAAGGACATGCGGGACAGGTGGATGGCGGCCCATGCCGGCATGGACGCGGCGCGGCAGTTCCACTTCCGCCCGGACTCGCTGGCGATGGACCTGCGCGACCTGGCGAAGGCGGAGGGGCTCACGGCGGATGACATGCGGCAGTTCGGGGAGCTGATGGAGACGCGGCGCATCGGCACCGGCGAGATTGTAAACAACACCGAGCGCACCATCACGGTGCGCGAGTGGCTGTGGGGGCCGGTCCGCGAGGACTACAGGGCGAGGGTGGCCGAATACCGGAATAACGCGCTGAAGGAGGGCCGGCCGGTGAACGAGCAGGCCTGGACGCTGGACGCCTGGACGGGCGAGGAACTGGGGCACAAGACGGGCACGGCACACTCCGTGGGCATGCCGGACATCCCGGAGGATGCGGCGGAACGCTCGGTGCGGGTGATCCACAGCCACCCCTCGGGCTCGGTGCTGATTTCGCCGCAGGACGCGCTGGCGGCCACGGGCACCAGGATCGAGAGCATCGAGGCGATCACGGTCGCCGGCGACTGGCGGCGGGTGCGGATGCGCGTGCGGGATGAAAAGATGCAGAAGTGGCTGGACAAGTGGTGGCAGGATTTCACCACCGCCCGGAATACAGAGAATGATGACGCGCTGAAAGAACTAGTGCGTGCGTGGAAGACGTGGCTGGCACGACAGCGCGGCATGGGCTATATCGAGATCATGGGGAATTGACGACATGACGCGCGAAGAGTGGATAGATCTGACCACCGAACTGGAGCTGACGATGCCGGATCCGGACGACCAGCAGCACGGCGAGCTGCGGCGGCAGATGCGGGAGAGGCTCCTCGCGATCGAGGAGTTTCTGTTCAACGGCGGCCCGGAGCCGCCGGCGGAGTGGCGGCCGACGGTGCCGGACATGACGGAGGAGGAGAAGGAGGCGCAGCGCGCCAAGGTGCTGGAGTGGTTCGCCGGCGAGGTGGAGAAGATGGGGGCGATGCTGGCCGAGATGAAAGCAGCCGACGCGGCCGCGGCGGAGGCGGATGCGGAGGACGGGGAATGCAGATAACATTCGACATGCGCGACCTGGCGAGGATATTGCCGGCGCTGGAGAGCGTGGCGGACGAGGCCGCGCGCAAGGAGGCGGCCGGCGGGATGGTGGACGCGGCGAGGCAGATAGCCGAGCAGAACTTCAGGAGCCCGCGGCTGCGCCCGGCGGAGTGGCCGCCGCTGGCGGAGGCGACCATCGCGGGCTTCTCGGAGGAGCGGCGCAAGGCGCACGAGAGGCGCGTGAGGCAGGCGGAAAGGATGAGGAAGCCGCGGCCCGATCCGCGCCCGCTGATCGACGAATCCCACCTGATAAAGAGCCTCTCGGTGGCGCATGTGCGGGAGGACGGGGCGAAGCTGGTGAGCTCGACGACGTATGCGGGCTTCCACCAGTTCGGCTCGGAGAAGAGGCCGGGGCGGCCGCCGGCGCGTCCCTTCGTGCCGGTGACGGGCAAGTGGGGCGGCGAGCTGGAGCCGACGCCGGCGGCGGAGGAGCGCATGCGGCGCGCCGGGGAGAGGGCGCTGCGCAGGTCGGCCGGGGAGGCGGGCTTCGAGGTGCGCGGCTGACGGCCGCCACTGCCTGCGGGCGGCATGCCCCTATTACTCCTGTCCATAAACGGCGCGCGCGCATAAGCCGCACCCGTGCGCGACTTTAACGGGGCCCGCGGGGCACAATGGGCGCGCATGAAGAGACACCCGGCATCCACGCGCAGCCTGCCCCGCGTCGTCACCTCCGTGGCCCTTGCCACGGTGGGCGAGGCCGCGGAGGGGAGCCTGCCGACGCGCATGCGCATCCTGGGCTGGGGCGACAACCCCAACAGCCAGAATGTGACCGTGCGGGTGGGGCCGCGGCTGCTGGCGGCGATGAGCGAGCCCACCTACGCCTTCCGCGAGGTGGCGCTGGACTACGAGCACAACACCTGGCCTGGATCGAAGGCCTACAGGGAGACGCGCGAGCCCCGCGAGGTGGCCGCGTTCCTGAAGGTCGAGGCGGTCGAGGGCAAGGGGGTGTTCGTTGACGTGGTCCGCTGGACTCCCAGCGGGCTGCGCAATGCCGCCAACTACTGCGACCTCTCGGCGACGCCCCTGCTGGACAAGGACGGCGAGGTGACGGCGATCGTTTCCGTGGCGCTTACGCGCACGGGCGCGGTGCCGGACATCGCCTTCGAGCAGGCCGCGCTGGGCGCCGCCCTGAACGCCCCCTCCCACGGAGACACCGGAGACACCATGGACTGGAAAGAAATCATCGCAAAGCTCCTCGGCCTCGATCCCGCGACGGCGACCGACGAGGAGGTGCTGGCGGCCCTCGAGGCGCGCCTGAAGAAGCCTGAAGACACGCCCGCGGATCCGCCGCCCGCGGCCGGCGGCGACCCCGAGCCGGACGGCGCCGCGCTAAGCGCCGGCGTGATCGGCGAGATCGTGGCCACGGCGGTGCGGGCAAGCACCGCGGGGCTGACGGCGCGCCTGGACGGCCAGGAGAAGCGGCGCCTGATCGAGGCGGCGCGCGCCGAGGGCAAGGTGGTGGCGCTATCCGACACGCTCCTCGGCCGCATGACGGTAGCCGAGCTGCGCGAGCACATCGCCGCGCTGCCGGCCTTGGTGCCCATGGCGCCGCTGACGCCCGTGAAGGTGGACGAGGGCCGCACCGTGGCGCTCAACGCCACCGAGCTGGCGGTGTGCAAGGCGCTGGGCCTCTCGGCCGAGGCCTACGCAAAGGAGAAGGGGGTGAAGCCGTGAGCGTGCGCTACTCGACCCCGCCCCGCCGCATCACGGCCTCGCGCACAACCACGGTGAAGGACGGCCCCATCCCCGTGACGGTGACGCCGCCCGCGCCGGAGCCGCCGCCGGAGCCGCCGCAGGAGGCGCCGCAGGACGGACAGCCACAGGATGTACAGCCGCAACAGCCGGAAGAGGCCGCGCCGGAGGCGCCGGCCGCCAAGGCCGGCAGGGGCGGCAGGAAGGGAGGGAGGAAAACCCAATGAAGCAGACCAGCACACTATTCCGCGCCATCATCGCCGCCGGCACGCTGCTGTGCCTCGGGCGCGCGCCGGAGGCGCAGGCCGCCGAGCGCGACACGCCGCGCACGCCCTGGACCGAGGCGGTGCTCACCGCCGCCGAGACCATCCGCGCCGGCGAGGTGGTGGGGCAGACCGGCGGCCTGGCCTACCGCTACGTGGACGGCAGCACCAACCTGGTTGTGGGCGTGGCGCATAACAGCGCCGCCTCCAATACCCCGGTGCGCGTGCGGGCCGGCCTCTACGGCCTGGACAACGCCGGGGATATCACGGCCGCGCACACCGCGGCCATGGCATACGCCGGCACGAACAACACCGCCCGGACGGCCGCCGCCTCCGGCAGCTCGCCCATCGGCAGGATCGTGGCGGTGTACCCCAGGTACGTATGGGTGCGCATAGGCCCGTAACCACTCTTGTAAACCGACGCCGGACCCGGGCATGTCCTAAAACCGCCCACAGTCTAAAAGCCCGCAAAGGAACCGAGACCATGCTACCAACCCGCGAAAACTGCGCCATACTCTTCAGGGGCTTCCGCGCCACTTTCAACGAAGCCTACAACGCCGCGCCGGACGAGCGCGACACCGAGAACCTCCGCGCGGAGGATTTCATAATGGAGGTGCCCTCCACGCACTCGAGCGAGGACCACACCTGGCTGGGCCAGATTCCCGCCTTCCGCAAGTGGGTGGGGAGCCGCGTGATCCACTCGCTGGACATCGGGCGCATCACGGTGACCAACGAGCCCTACGAGGCCACCGTGGGCGTGCCGGTGCCGGCCATCGAGGACGACAGCTACGGGCTCTTCTCGCCCCTCTTCCGCAGCATGGGCAACGCCGCCCGCGACCTCTGGCGCGCCCTGGCCATGAAGACCCTGCTGGGCAACGCCGCCTGGGCCGACGGCAACCGCTTCTTCTGCGCCGGTCGCCCGCTGGCCGACGGCACCGCGCCCTGGACGAATGCCGTCACGACGGCCTTCGGCGACGCGGCGCTCGAGGCGGGCATCGCCGCGCTGCGCAGCGCGCAGGCGGGGCCGGACCAGAGCGCCAACGTCCTGCCCCGGCTGCTGATCGTGGGGCCGTCCAACGCCAGCAAGGCGCGCCGCATCCTCAAGGGCGAGATCGTCGCCAGCGCCGCCGGCACGGCCAGCGAGAGCAACCCCCTCAAGGGGCTGGTGGACTTCCGCGTCTGCAACGACCTGGTCGGCACGCACGCTGGCAGGTGGTTCCTGCTGGGCGAGGTGGCCGGGATCCGCGCGGTCTGCGTGCAGAAGCGCAAGGAGCCGGTGCTCGTGGCCAAGAACCAGCCCACGGACGACAACGTCTTCCTGGAAAACGAGGCGCTCTTCGGCGCGGACGGGCGCGGCGAGGCCTTCCTGACCATGCCCTTCCTGGGCTACGCCGGCGGACTGGCCTCCGTGGCGGACTGGGACGAGAGCCTGGTGCCGGCGGAACCCGCCGCCTAGCCACGGGAGCCGCGCGTGGACCAGTCCGAACTGCTGGGCGACATGCCCCAGGCGCTGCTGACCGAGGCGCTCGACGACAACCGCGACGGCATTGCCGACGACGACGCCTGGGCCGCCGTGCAGGCCGCCGCCGAGGAGCGCATACGCAGCGCCTTCGGCGGCGAGGCCCCGGAGCGGCACGCGCTGGTGGCGGCCCACGCCCGCAAGACCTTCATCCTCGAGATACTCTACAACCGCCGCGGCTTCACCGGCGAGGCCAACCCCCACACCGCCGCGGCCAGCCGGCTGGAGAAGCGGCTCGAGGCGCTGGCCGCCGGCGAGGTCTCGCTGGACGGCGACACCGAGCCGGCCTTCATCGGCCAGCCCGCCAGGATCGCGGGGCTGAAGGGGAACCTGGCATGACGCGGCACGCCAACAGCAGCGCCGGCGCGATCCTCGGTGCCATGGCGAAGCTGCTCCGCGCCGAGTTCGGCGGGAAGCGCGGCGCCGCGGTGGCCGTGGCGGACGATCCGGCGCACGCCATGGAGCTGCTGGCCGCGGGCAAGCCGGGCGGGCTGGAGATCGTGATCTTCTACCATGCCGACGCCCCCGCCGGGCAGGAGGGGCTGGCCGGCGATCCGCTTGTGGAGGGGCAGATAAGCCTCGGCGTGGTGCGCAGCCGCGGCCTGGCGGCCAGACCCGCCGGCGAGCCGCCCCCCGCCCTGGCCGATGCCGAGGCCGTGCGGACGTTCCTGGCGCGCGCGGACGCCGCCGGCACGCTGACCGGAAGCTACGAATACGCGGGCATGACAGCCCTCCAGAGCCGTCCGGGAGAGTTCCTGCACGGCTACGCGCTCGCCTACAAGGTGCTATACGCCTTCGAAACCTAACCGAGGAGACCAAGCAAAATGGCAGACAACTACACGATCAAGGGCGGCGCAGGCTGCGTCTGAGGTATTTCGGAGACCATGGCCGAGACCGGCACCGTCACGGACGTGGCCTAAGACGACGACGTGATCACGGAGCTCTGCGAGAACCAGGAGGGCGCCGTCGACGGCCTCGTGGTCAACGACGGCAACGAGACCGCCAAGCTAACCATCGTGGCCAAGGCCGGCGCCACCCTGCCGGAGAAGGCCTCGACGCTGACGATCGACCAGAAGAAATACTTCATCAACCACGTCGGCAAGGCGAAGCGGCACAAGGGCAAGGTGGTCTTCACCATCGACGCGATCCACCACGACAACATGACCCTGGCCTGACGGACGCCCCCCACCGGAGACTGACGCATGAAGAACCCGAAAGCAGCACTGGACGCCTTCAACGCCCCGGATCCCGCGCCGGGGCAGGCCCCCGCCGTGAGGGAGATCACGCTCGGCATGGCCGGCATCCTCGAGGCCATCGGCAGCCCGCTCTACGACGGCAGGCCGCCCGCGGCGATCGGCGGCTGGGCGCCGACGCTCTACGCACTGACGCGCGACGCCGCCGAGAGCCGCCGCATCCTGGCGGCGGGCGGCCGCGAGCGCTTCGAGGCCTGCGCCCAGGCCTGGGCCGACGCCCTGCCCATCGGCACCGCCAGGCGGCTGATCGGGGAGGTGACGGCCGCCCTGCAGCGCCTCGGCGCGGTCTCGCCGGATGACGGCGGCGGCGACGGGGAAGGCGGGGCCGAGGGAAACGCTTCGGCGGCTGGCCCGACGGCTGGCTGATCGGACTGGCCGCCGCCGCCATTGACCGCTTCGGCTGGACGTACGATTACGTCCGCGACGGTCTGCCGCTGGCCACGCTCAAGATGCTGGTGCGGCAGCCGCGGCCGGGGCACCCCGGGAGCGAAGCGCTGGGAACCGCCGACATGGAGCTGCTGGACTGGATGGACGAGATGGGCATCGAGCCCGGCCAGGAGATACCCGGCCTATGACGCTGCTGACCTATCTCAAGCTCGACACCGCCGGCTTCGAGGCCGGCATAGGCCGCGCCAGCGCGACGCTCGGCACCGTGGGCAACGCGATGGACAGCGCGGCGCAGTCCGCCGGCGGCATGGCCCAGTCCGTCAGCCAGGCCTCGAGCCCCGCCCCGCTGGAGGCGCTGGCGCGCTCCGCCCGCGATGCCGGCGCGGCGCTGGAGGAGGCCTCGCGGCAGGGCCGCACGCTGGCGGGCGTGATAGACATGGTGCAGATAGGCACCAGAAACGGCGTGCCGGTGTACGGCACCCCCGGCGACAAGCAGCCCGAGGAGCAGCTCAAGAAGGTCAAGCCCGCCGCCGACAGCGCCATGCAGGGGCTCAACGCCCTCTCCGCAGTCAGCGGGCTGACTTCCGGCACGCTCCAGGGCACGGCCTCCGGCGCCATCGCGCTTGCCGGCGCGCTCAAGGGGATCGGCGTGGCCGCGGCGACTTCCATCGCGGCATTCGCGGCGATCGCGGCGGCGCTTGTAATAGCGGCAAAACGCTATCTCGAGACCGGGAGCGCAGCCGCCAAACTGAACAAGGAGATCGAGCTGGGCAACGCCCGGAGCGGCGTCGACAACCTTGCCAGCAGTTTCGAGAAGATGCGGGATTCGATTGGCGGCGCCGTGGCCCACATGCGCGATCTCCGCGCCCTCACGCGCGAGGGCCAGGGCGTGGAGACCGAAAAGCGCCTCGCCGGCATCGAGCTCGCGCGCAAGCGCGAACTGGCCGCGCTCCCGCCCGCCGCCGAGAAGGGGGCCAGGGCGGTCAACAGGCGCTACGACCGCATGCGCTCCCTCGCCGAGCTCGAGGGCGAGGAGCAGGCCAACACCGCCGAGGCCGCCGAGCGGCGGCGCCAGCGCGAGGAGAACACCGCCGCCATCGCCCTGCGCCGTGAAC
>JAAYLN010000465.1 GCA_012521875.1 Lentisphaerota bacterium
CGGCAGTACCGGTAGCACCGGCAGTACCGGTAGTACCGGCAGTACCGGTAGTACCGGCAGTACCGGTAGTACCGGCAGTACCGGCAGTCTCGAGGACGAGGAATCGGACGAGGACGAGGACGAGGACGAGGACGAGTGCCCTCTCCCGCTCCTTCTCCCCCTTGGCGTTCTTGGCGTCTTGGCGGTTTGTTCACCAGCCACGAACCACGAACCACGAACCACGAACCACCAACCATCAACCACGAACCACGAACCACCATCCCCCCTTGTCCCCCGCACCGTGTCAATGCTATCCTTGAGCCATCATGAAACGACGGCCTGCAAAGAAAACCGGCCCGACGATCCTAATCGTCATCCTGCTCGTCCTGCTGCTCCTTGTGGCCTTGATCTACGCGCCGGTCTGGGACACCGCCCCGCCCGACGTCACCGACCTGGCCATTGCCCGCACAGAGGTGCCGCTGGAACAGAACGCCTACACCTACTTCCTGCAGGCCACCAATGCTCTGCGCAACCATCCTGATTTCAGCCTGTCTCAATATCTCCTGGGCCAAACTAACGATGAAGCCCAGGTGTCCGCCTTCATTGCCACCAACCGGGAAGTGGTCGCCTGGATCAGGCGCGGTGTCGCGTGCGGAGAGTGCCAGGCTCCAGCCTTTGAGGGAGGCCCGGAAGGTATCCTGAATCATCCCGTCCATGCCTTTATCGACAAAGGCAGACTGCTTGCCACACAGGCCCGCTACGACCAGCTTCGTGGCGACATGCGTGAGGCGGTCGATGCCACACTGCTGTTGCTTGGTTTTGGCGACCGGCTCGTATCCGCGTCAGAAAGCATTATTGAATATCTGTGTTCCCACGCCGTACTGGGACTGGGGCTAGAGCGCGCTGCGGATCTGGCCAGTGATGCGCGGTGCGATGCAACCGAGCGCGGGCGGCTTGCCGCTGCCCTGGCAGAACTGAGCTTCTTAAGGCAGGGAATGGCCAACTCTGCAAGAGGCGAGTATGTATTCAGCATGAAGCTTCTGGAGCAAACAAGGAGCGGAGGAACCTATCTCTCCTATGCGGACTATTGGGGCGTAAGTAAGTTTAAACGTGCGGTGTTGCTGATTGTGACTCGTATCGCCTGCACACCGAACTACTTCATACAGTACAACCGCACCATGCGCATGATGGCCGCAAACTACCGTCTGCTTGCTGCCTATGCCTCATGCGCCTATGCCGACCATCCCCTGAGAGCCAGTGCTACGTCCGCCGCCATTTCCGGTGATTCAAGCACTGCCGAAGGCTTGTTGGCCAAGCGCATTCAGCCACACCGATCACGATTGCCTTTGGCCAATGCCCTGGGAGAAAGACTTTGGTCTGCTACTGCCGGAACGCTGGATGCTGTTGTGCGGAATGGATGTCGTCAGGAGTGCCACCTCGCCGCCACGCGGCTGATACTGGCTTGCCGGGCGTATGAGGAGGCTGCAGGCCACCTGCCCGCGACGCTGGAGGCGCTGGTGCCGGACTACCTGCCCGCCGTGCCGCGCGATCCCTTCGACGGACAGCCCTTCCGCTACTCCGCCGAAAAGCGCATCGTCTATTCGGTCGGCGAGAATCTCACGGATGACGGCGGAGACGAAGGTCGCGAGCGTGGAAGGCGGCGCGCCAAGGATCTGGTGTTCAAGCTGTTTACGCACGAGCCGGAGACGACGGCAGAATAGTACACAGCCCCCCACTTTATCGCGAGAAATAGCCGCAACTGATGGAGCGTAGCGCCAAGCTTTTCGAAAGAATCGATGGATTCGAGAGATTCGAGTGATTCGATTCGCTCGATTC
>JAAYLN010000207.1 GCA_012521875.1 Lentisphaerota bacterium
CTGACGTGCGCGCCGTTGACAATGGCGTACTCGAGGCCCTTGGCCAGATCGGCGCTGGAGGCGAAGCTACCCCCGTCGTCGACAAACCGCACGGGCATGATCCGCACGCGCCAGTTGACGCCGCAGACGCCCAGGCCGTTGTCGCCGACGGCGCCGATCGTGCCGGCCACGTGCGTGCCGTGTCCGTCCACATCGGACACGTCGTTGTTCCAGTTGGCCACATTCCAGCCGTTGACGTCGTCAACGTAGCCGTTGCCGTCGTCGTCAATCCCGTTGGTGGCCTTGTCGCGGCCCTTTTCGTCGATGCCAGTCTCGCCTGGGTTGACCCAGATGTTGGCCTCGAGATCCTCGTGATTGATCATCACGCCGGTATCGCAGACGGCCACGATGATGGTGTCAGCGCCCGTCGAGCGGTCCCAGGCGCCTTCGGCACTGATGTCGGCACCCTGGGTGCCGCCGGTCTGGCGCACGTTGCGCAGCCCCCACAGCTCTTCCAGGAAGGGATCCGAGGGGAGCGCATCGCGCGTGAGGCGCACGCTCGGCTGCATGTATGCCACGGTTTCCGGCTCCGCCAGGGCGGTCGCGCCGCCCAGTTTCGCGAGCGTCCCGGCCTTCGGACGCGCCAGCACGGCAGGCACCAGCGTGTAGTGGAAGACGGCCTCGAGGCCGTGCCGCTGCAGGTAGGCCTCGCGCTCGGCCATGGATACGCCGTCCCGGAAGCGGATCTCCAACCGGTCGCCGAGGAAGATTTCCTCATCCAGGGTCGTCCAGTCGGTCGGCAGGTTGGCCGCCAGAGGCAGCGCGGACGCCTCGCCGGCGGGCAGCAAGCCGCTTACCGTGCGGGCGTAGCGGATATGGAGATCCACCAGGGCCGGATCGGTCTCGAGGTTGCTGATGGTCAGCGCCTGGGTGGCCGATGCCCCCTCGTCGATCTCCAGAACCAGCGCATCAGGGAGCGTCTGGACACCCCAGGGGGAGATGAAGAAGTCGACATTCTCGTCGCCGTCGACCATGGAGACCGGCACCGGATCGGGCTCCCCGTAGCCATCGGGCAGCGCTACTATAAGGATCGTGTACTCCCCGGACCGCAATCCGCGCAGGAGGTAGGCGCCGGTAGCCGGGTCGGGTGTAGCCGTTGTGACCACCTTGCCGCTGGCGTCGCGCGCCTCGATGCGGACGGCCGCCAGCTTGTCCGCAGTGTTGCCATCGCTGAAGGTCACGGTACCATGCACGTCGAACCGCGGATCAACATCAAGACGGATGTCGAAGGGCCAGGCCAGTACCGGCGTGTTGGTCGTCGCGGCCGTTACCCAGAAGCGCTGGTAGCTGCCCGCGGTGGCGGCGGCGTCCACCTGGACCTCGAAGGCCGCTGTGAGCGGACGGGTTGCGCCGGGCGGAATGGCGGCCGGCTCCCCGATGCTGCCGGCGACCACCGTCATGCAGTCGGGACACTCGAAGACGGCATTGACGAGCAGGCCGGTCACATTCATGGCCGCGACCAGCGCATTATTATTGAAGCTAACCGTCACCTCCAGCCGCTCGCCGGGATCAATGGCGCCGTCGCCGTCGCCGTAGGTGGCGTCGCTGACGGTGAAGCCGTCCAGACGCAGGCAGGGCACCTTGTCGGGCGCGCCATAATTGGCCATCATTATGTCGTAGGCCAGCGTCTCCGCCTCGGGATCAAAGTCCGGCTCAGCGGAGGGCGTCACGCTGACACCGGCGGGCGGCACCAGCGACGAATCGGCAGGCGGTATCGCCCGTATCCAGTAGGGTTCATCGGGATTCAGGCCGTGGATCGCGTACATGCCGTCGGCTCCCGTGACGGTACTGCTCAGGATCGTGCCGTCAAGCGCCTCGGCCGTGACCACCGCCCCCATCACGGGCGAGATATTGCCGGCCGGGGTGAGCGGCAGGGTGTTGATGCTCTGGACCAGGCCGGACATCGAGTGGTAGATGCGGTTGGTGATCGTGAAGCTGAAGCTGAAGGGCGCGCCGAGGGCGTCGGTGCCGTCAACCAGGAACTCGGCATAGGGTGCCGTCATCTCGGGTGCCCAGGTCACGGCGAAGGCCATGTCCGACTCGCCCACCGCGCCCGAGGAAAGCATCCACCAGGAGAGCTGGTTGCTATCCAGGGTCACCGTGCCATCGTCCGGAGAGACGAGGCTGACCGTGGCCTCGAGCCCGAAGGCCGTCGCGTAGGGGTTGGCATTGCGGAGGCTGACGTAGACGTTGGCGCTCTCGCCCGGCTCCAGATAGCCGTCATCATCGCCCAGATGGATATCTTCCTCCGTGATATCCTCCACCCGGAAGCTGTGGTATTCGAGCATCAGCGTCTCCTCGACGGTCAGGGTAACGGGGATGTCGATCACGGGGTGGTTGGCGGCGATGGCCTCGATATGGATCGTGGCCGCGTATTCGCCGGGCGCGAGCCCGGCGGAGAGGATCGCGAGCTGGTACGGCTGTTCGGCACCGGGAGCCAGCACATGGGCCAATGGCGCGCCGTTGGTGACGGCAAGCCAGCCGGCGGTGGTCTCGTCGTCGTAGCGGAACTCGACCGTGTAGCGCAGGTCGGCGGTGGCCGCCGGCAGGTTGCGCACGATAAAGGCGGCA
>JAAYLN010000208.1 GCA_012521875.1 Lentisphaerota bacterium
ATTGCGACCACTCAGTGGCTCGCAATTTAGAGGGTAAAAGCGCTGCGCTGCCCTTGTGCCGTCCCCATACCTTGTCCCCACACCTTGTCCCCGCACCTTGTTCCCACACTTTGTCTCCACGCTTTGTCTCTTTACGCTTCGTCTCAACACTTTGTCCCTACGCTTTGTCGAAAGCCAAAGACGGGGCGATAGGAGAGCTGGTGTGTGGATTTTCGTCCTCGTCCTCGAGACCGCCGGCACTGCCGGGACTACCGGCACTACCGGGACTGCCGACTGGTGGCGACGACAGCACCCCAAGGTGGCGCGGACATTCCTGTCTGCGCGGGCAGGCAGGAATGCCTGCCCCACATTGCCCTGCCCCCCTTTCGTTCCTTCGCGCCCGCCCTGCCACTTCCCAAACGCTCGACCCCCATCGACCACAGCCGACCCCCATCAACCCCCGTCGAGGCTGGCTGTCGATGGCACCGACACTTCGACGACAATCGGGGCTTGCTATCGACGGTATCGCCACTGCCTACTGCCACTGCCTACCGCCACTGCCTACTGCCTACTGCCACTGCCTACCGCCACTGCCTACCGCCACTGCCTACCGCCACTGCCTACTGCCTACTGCCACTGCCTACTGCTACTCCCCTGCCCCCTGTCCCCTCATTCTTGGCGTCCTTGGCGTCTTGGCGGTTCAAATTACCAGCAGCGCTACCGAAGACGATAATGAGGACGAGCGAGACCAATTACAAATCTAAAATCCCCTGCCACTTTCTGCGTGTAATTTCCTCATGGATCGGCGATAATGCCGCCTGTTTGAACGGTGGCGCCTAACCCGGCCGGACTGCCGGGCGTCAGCCGCTGCATAGTCAAGCGAAAGGTTTCCGCATGAAAACGAAGGCGAAAGCGAAGAAGAGCCCTAAAGCCCAGGACGCCGCGTTGCGTCACGATCCCCGTATGCGCGTCAGCACGGCCGATGCCGATGGCCTGGTATGGTACTCCCCCTGGAACAAGCCCTTCCGCCTCGAGGGCATGGGCTGGAATATCCCGGGCACATTCCGCCGCATGCCGCTGGAACACGGGGGCGAGCTGACCCCGGCGGTCGACGACCTCGCCTGGCACACGGCGGGCGTGCAGCTCCGCTTCCGCACCAACTCGCACCGCATCAGCCTGCGCGTGAAGCTGCGCGGCGTGCATGCGATGGACCATATGCCGGCCACGGGCGAGGCCGGCTTCGACGCCTACATCGGCGACGTCGGCGACATGATCTACGCCGGCACCGCGCGCTTCGACCGCTCCCGCGACGCCTACCAGTCCACCCTCTGCACCCTGCCGACGGCGGAGCGCCGTACCGTGACGATCAACTTCCCGCTCTACAAGGGCGTGGCCGAGCTTGAGGTCGGCCTCGATGACGGCAGCCGCGTCTTCGCGCCGCCGGCGCATGCCTGCAAGAAGGCCGTGGTGGTCTACGGCACGTCGATCACCCAGGGCGGCTGCGCCTCGCGCCCCGGCATGGCCTACACGAACATCCTGAGTCGGCGCATCGACGCCCCCTTCATCAATCTGGGCTTCTCCGGCAGCGGAAAGGGCGAGCCCGGCGTGGCGCGCGTGATCGCCACCCTGCCGGCCCCCGCGCTCTTCGTGATGGACTACGAGGCCAACGCCGGCAGCCTTGAGAAGGTGCGCGAGACGCTGGTACCCTTCATCGAGATCGTCCGCGCCCGCTGGCCCAGAACCGGCATCATGGTCGTCTCCAGAGTCATCTTCGCCTCCGAGGCCTACAACGAGGGTGAGCGCAAGCGGCGGCTTGAGACGCGCGACTACCAGCGCAACACCGTCAACCGCCTGCGCCGGGCGGGGGACACGCTGATCGCCTTCGTGGACGGCGGCACGCTCCTCGGCAAGGACTACGGCAATTGCAGCGTCGATGGCGTACACCAGACCGATCTCGGCTTCCTGCGGATGGCCGATCGCCTGGAGCGCCCCTTCATCAACCTTATCAATCTAAGTGGAGCCTAATAATGCGTAGAGAACTACACGATCTGCACGTCGCGCACATTCGCGAGTTCCTGGGACGTCTGCCAGCCGAGATCATCTCGGATAGCGTGCCATTGACGGGTAAATGCCGCGTCACGGATGAGCCGGTGCCGTTTGCCAGGCGGCGCGGCCGCGCGGGCGACTACCGCCCGATCAAGGTCGGCGAAGAGTGGGGGACCGCCTGGCAGAACGCCTGGTTCCACCTCACCGGCAGCGTACCGCGGGCCTGGGCGGGCGCGGATGTGGCGCTGCGCTTCGATGCCAACGGCGAGTCGCTGGTCTTCGACGCCGAAGGCACGCCCTTCTACGGCCTGACCAACGGCTCGGTCTTCGCGCGCGGGTACAGCAAGGATATCTGCCGCCTCTTCGAGCCCTGCCAGGGCGGCGAGAAGGTCGACCTCTGGGTCGAGGCGGCGGCCTACGGGCTCTTCGGCATCAACCGTGTCGGCGATCCCCGCCGCGGCGCACCCGAACGGCATGGCAGCTACTGCGGCAAGGTCGTGCAGATGTCGCTGGTGCGTCTGGAGACGGAGGTCTGGCACTACTGGATCGACCTCGCGATACTGCTCAACCTGCTCGAATCGCTGGAGAAGGATTCCCCCCGCCGCAACCGGATGCTGGAGACGATGGTGCGCTCGACGGCCGTCTTCGAGCGCCGCGGCATTGCCGGCGCGGGCGAGGCGCGCCGCGTCCTGGCCGAGGCCTATGCGGTGCCGCCCAATCCGGCGGATCTCGAGGTCACGGCCGTGGGACATGCGCACATCGACGTCGGCTGGCTCTGGCCGGTGGCGGAGAGCACGCGCAAGGCGGCACGCACCTTCGCCAGCCAGATCTCCCTCATCGAGCGCTATCCCGGCTACATCTTCGGCGCCTCGCAGCCCCACCTCTACGCCGAGGTGAAGAAGCACTATCCCGCGCTCTACGAGAAGATCCGCAAGGCGGTGGCCGACGGACGCTGGGAGTGCCAGGGCGCCATGTGGGTCGAGGCCGACTGCAACGTCCCCAGCGGCGAGTCGCTGGTGCGCCAGGTGCTGCACGGCAAGAACTTCTTCCGCGACGAGTTCGGCGTCGATGTCCGCAACCTCTGGCTGCCGGACGTCTTCGGCTACTCCGCCGCCCTGCCGCAGATCCTGCGGCGCGCGGGCGTCGACGTCTTCCTGACGCAGAAGATCTCGTGGAGCCAGCACAACACCTTCCCCTTCAACAGCTTCCGCTGGCAGGGAATCGACGGCACGGAGATCGTCACCCACTTCCCGCCCGAGAACAACTACAACAGCTTCCTTGAGCCGGCGGCGCTGCGCAATGCGCAGAACCGCTTCAAGGAGAACGGCATACTCGACGGCTTCATGAGCCTCTTCGGGGTCGGCGACGGCGGCGGCGGACCGCGCGAGGAGCATGTCGAGCACGGCCTGCGCTGCCGGGCGCTCAACGGCTCGCCGCGGGTCACATTCGGCAAGGCCGACACCTTCTTCCAGCGGTTGCAGGCCAGCGCCGACCAGCTCGAGGCGTGGCGCGGCGAGCTCTATCTGGAGTACCACCGCGGCACCTACACCACGCAGGCCCGTACCAAGCGCGGCAACCGCAAGCTCGAGCTGCGGCTGCGCGAGACGGAGATGTTCCTCGCAATGCTGCCCCTGGAACTCTATCCGCAGGCCGCGCTCGATGCCGTCTGGAAGCAGTTGCTCACCAACCAGTTCCACGACATCCTGCCGGGCTCGAGCATCAACAAGGTCTATGTCGAGGCCGAGGAACAGTATGCCGCCGGCCTCGCCACCTGCGACAAGCTGATGGAGCGCGCCGCCCGCCGCCTGCTGAAGACCGATGCCGATAGCGTGACGCTCTTCAACAGCCTCGGCACCCCCTACACGGCCCCCTTCCGGCTCGATGCCTCGTGGAAGGGATGCCGGATCCTGACGGAGGACGGCACCGAAGTCACGGCCCAGGACGATTCCGAGGGCGTGCTCGTGAGCCTGACGCTGCCGCCCTACAGCTTCACCACGCTGCGGCGCGGTGCGGCCGGGCGGAAGGCCGCCCCGCGCGCGGCGTCCGGCGCCCTGGTGCTGGAGAACGACCTCATCCGCTACACCTTCGACAAGAATGCCGTCATCACCGGCATCCTCGACAAGGTCACCGGCCGCGAGCTGCTGCCGGAGGGCGGCCGCGCCAACCAGTTTGCGCTCTATGCCGACCGTCCCCACGCCTATGATGCCTGGGAGATCGACCCCTGGTACGAGCGGGCATGCGTCGGCATGGCAAGCTCCGTCGCCGATCCCGTCTTCCGCGCCGGCACGGTGCGCGACACGCTCGAATTCGAGCTGGCGATCGGCGAGCAGACCAGGATCCGCCAGCGGATCGCCCTCTCCAGGGAGAGCCGCCGCCTGAGCTTCGAGACCCGCGTGGACTGGCAGGAGATTCACCGCATGCTGCGCGTCTCCTTCGATACCCGCATCGACGCCGCCGAGGCCACCTGCGATATCCAGTACGGCTACCTGCGCCGCCCCACCCACAGCAACACGAGCTGGGACATGGCGCGCTTCGAGGTCGCCGCGCACCGCTACGTTGACCTCTCCGACAACCAGTCGGGGATCGCCGTGCTCAACGACTGCAAGTACGGCTACAAGCTCGATGGCCGCTGCATCGACCTCAGCCTGCTGCGCTCGCCCGTGCATCCCGATCCGGATGCCGATATCGGCGGGCAGGTCTTCACCTACGCGCTGCTGCCGCACGAGGGGACGCTGCTCGACTCGGACGTCATGGCCGAGGCGGCCATGCTGAACCAGCCGCCGGTGGCCATCAACGGACGTGCGGCGCGTGCCGGCACGGCCCTGCCCTGCACGCTCGAGGGCGAGGGCCTCTCGCTGGAGGTGCTCAAGAAGGCCGAGCGCGAGGAGTGCCTCGTGCTGCGGCTGGTCGAGACGCGCGGCTGCCGCTCGCAGGGCGTGCTGACGCTGCCCGCGGGCGCCGAGCTGGTCGAGACCGACCTCATGGAGTGGAACGACGGCGCGGTACACCGCGACGCGCAGCGCGTGGAGGTCGAGCTGACTCCCTTCGAAATCCGCACCTACAAGCTGAAGCTCAAGGCCTAGCGTGGCGTACAGCGGCGGCGGTGATTTGTGGTATTCAGCTCGCTGACATTCCTCTATCTCTTCCTGCCGCTGACGCTGGCCGCCTACTACCTCGCGCCGGCGCGCGCCCGTAACGGCGTCGCGCTAGCGGCGAGTCTTGTCTTCTTCGCCTGGGGGGCGCCGCGCTTCGTCCTTGTGCTGGTGGCGGGCTGCCTGCTGGACTACGTGATCGGGCAGCGCCTGGTGCCGGAGGCCACCGGTGCCACGGCGGGGCGGCGGCGCTGGCTGACGATCGGCCTCGTGGGCAACCTGGCCCTGCTGCTCTACTTCAAGTACGCCAACTTCGGCGTGGAACAGCTCAACGCCCTCCTGGCACTGGCGGGGCGCGAACCGCTCGCCTGGACGCGCGTGGCGCTGCCCATCGGCATCTCCTTTTTCACCTTCCAGAAGATTAGCTATCTGGTGGACGTCTTCCGTGGCACGGCGCAGCCGGCCGCCAACTTCGGGCGCTATCTGCTCTACATCGCCCTCTTCCCGCAACTGATTGCCGGCCCCATCGTCCGCTACCACGACGTGGCCACCCAACTGGAGAGCCGCCAATGCGACGCCGAGGACCGGCTCGCGGGTGCCTGGCGTCTGGCGCTGGGGCTGGCCAAGAAGTGCCTGCTGGCCAACCCGCTGGCGCTGCTGGCCGACCAGGCCTTCGCCGCCGCCCCCGGCACGCTGGGCGCCGGTGCCGCCTGGGCCGGACTCTACGCCTACGCCCTGCAGATCTACTTCGACTTCTCGGGCTACTCCGACATGGCCATCGGCCTCGGCCGCATGATGGGCTTCCGTTTCCTCGAGAACTTCGACTTCCCCTACATCTCGCGCGGCATGGTGGAGTTCTGGCGCCGCTGGCACATCTCGCTGGGCAACTTCATGCGCGACTACCTCTACATCCCCCTCGGCGGCAACCGCGTGTCACCCGCCCGCCGCAACTTCAACCTCTGGGTCGTCTTCCTGCTTTCGGGCCTGTGGCACGGCGCCTCGTGGAACTTCGTCGTCTGGGGCGCCTGGCACGGCCTCTGGATCGTGGCGGACAAGAAGCTGGCGGGACCGCGCCACGCGCCGCGCAAGCGCCCTGCGGTACTCGCGGTACCCGTCACCTTCCTGCTGGTGCTGATCGGCTGGGTCTTCTTCCGCGCCGAAACACTACCCGCCGCCGCCACCTACCTCCGCGCCCTGACCGGTCTGGCGGCCACGGCCGCCGCCACGCCGCTACCGGCGCTCACCGACCCGCGTACCATGACCGCAATGCTGCTGGGCACGGGGCTCGCCTTTGCACCGCTCCTCATAGGCCGGGAGCCGTCGCACGAGTGGACGGTGGCGGACGGCACGCCCGGCGCGGCAGGCCGCATCCTGCTGCGTACCGCCGCCACGATGACGCTGATCGGACTCTCGACCCTCCCGCTCCTGCTGGGCGGCTTCAACCCCTTCATCTATTTCCGCTTCTGAGATGCACCGCCACCCCGACAGACCAACCGCACCGCGCAACCCCTCCCGCGGGGTCGCGCTGGCGCGCGGTTTCTCGCTGGCGGGGCTGGCGGCGGCCTTCATCCTGGTCTTCTGCGGCACCTGGAGCGGTTTCCCGCCCGATGCGCACCTGAGCGGGGCCGAGCGGCAGGTGAAGGTGCCGCGACTGACGGCGCGCTCGTGGTTCGACGGCACCTTCGTCGCCGCCGTCGAACCATGGCTCGCCCGCAATCTCGGCTGGCGCGGCATCGGCATCCGCACCGCCAACCTGATCAACACCACCATCTTCCGCCGCCCGCCGGGCGGCGCGAACTCCACCGTGCTGGTCGGCACCGATGGCTGGCTCTTCGAGAAGGCCTATGTCCGCGAACGCACGCGCCGCCCCGCCTTCAAGCCGGGCGAGGCCGAGGCCTTTGCTGAGGAGCTGGAGCGCCTGCAGCAGCTCTGCCACAGGCGCAACATGGCCTTCGCCGTGCTGATCGCCCCCAGCAAGGCCGAGATCTATCCCGAGTATCTGCCCGCACAGTACCGCAACCTGCCGCCCGAAGTGGCGGCGCAATCCAACGCCTGCCAGCAGCTCGTCGCGGCCCTGCAGGAGACGGAGGGGGCCTACGTGGACGCCCGTGCCGACTTCCTCGCATGGAAGCGCGAGGGCGTCGACCTCTTCCCGCCGGGCGGCACCCACTGGAACCACTACGGGGCACAGCGCGCGCTCGATCACGTCTGGCAGGTGCTGCGCGGACAGCCGGTCTCCCCCGCCCTGCCGCGCCTGCCGGTTACTACCGGCCACTGTATGCGCTCGCCGCTCGGTACGGACAACGATCTGGTGCATCTGCTGAACCTGTGGACGGCTCCAAAGGGCGGCAGGCGGCAGGTGCCGTTCCCGTTGCTGGAAGAAACGCCCGCCACCAACGCCGTGCTGCGCATCGCCATGGCCGGCGACAGCTTCGCCTTCACGCTGATCGACGCCCTGGCGCGCACGGGAATCCGCGGCGAGGTGGACTTCTTCTTCTACTGCCGGCACCACTACCACGAGCGCCTAACAGGTGTGCGGCGCGAGCACGCCGAGCCGGAGGATCTGGGGTCGATCGGTTTCGATGCCGTGGTGGCGCATCCCCGTCTGGCCGAGGCCGATGTCCTGCTGCTCGTCTTCAACGAGATTCACACGCGGCAGCGCGGCTGGGGCTTGCCGGCCGCCTTGCTGGAGACGAATAAGGGAGTCGCAAGCAAACCCGCTCGTGGCATGGGCGTCCCGCCCATGAAACACGGGCAGGCTGCCCGTGCCACGTATGCAGGCAAGGGGTTTTGCAAGGGGTTCAATGAAGAGGAGAAATTATGAGGATTGTGCGTTTTGCAGATGCTAAGGGAGAGTTCCATCACGGAATTATCGACGGGGAGCAGATCCTTGTCGCCATAGGCGACCTCTTCGCAGGTCTGGAACCGACGGCGCGCCACATACCGCTGGCCGGCGCGCGCCTGCTGGCACCGCTGGTGCCGGTCAACGTGCTGGCGATCGGACGCAACTACAAGGCGCATGCCGAGGAGTGGGGCGGCGGGCTGCCAGGCGCGCCGGTCATGTTCATGAAGGCCACCAGTTCCGTGATCGGCCCGGATGCCGACGTGGTACTGCCGCGGATCGCGCCGCACAGGGTGGATGCCGAGGCGGAGCTTGCGGTGGTGATCGGCAAGACCGCCCGCGACGTGAGCGAGGCGCAGGCGCTGGATCACGTGCTGGGCTACACCTGCGCCAACGATGTCAGCGCCCGCGACTGCCAGCGCGGCGACGAGCAGTGGTGCCGTGCCAAGTCGTTCGACACCTTCTGTCCGCTGGGCCCCTGGATCGAGACCGAGCTCGATCCTGCCGCCTGCTCCATCCGCGGGCGTGTGGGGGGTGATACGCTGCAGGACTCGCATACGGGACTGCTGGTCTTCAGCGTGACCTACCTGATCAGCTATCTCTCGTCCGGCATGACGCTACAGCCCGGCACGGTGATCCTGACCGGCACCCCCGGCGGCGTCGGCAGCGCCCGCACCCCGCCGCGCTATCTAAAGCCCGGCGAACTGCTCGAGGTCGAGATCGGGGGGATTGGCACACTCCGCAACCGCGTCGTGCCGTCGCCGTGAGGGCTGACAAGCAACCCAGGGCGTTGCTCTGGGCTCGTATATCGCGCCACTTCAGGGCTGTCATCAACTTTGTCGCGCTTTGTCGGTAACTTTGTCGCCTTCGGCGACGGCGCCGTTTTTTCTCACAGAGGCACAGAGGCGCGGAGAACAGGAACCGCGAATGCACGCGAATTCACGCGAAAGATTAAGCGGGTGGAGTAAGCGTACCGTTTAAGAGTGAGTTTAAGAGTGGGTTTAAGTGGGTGCTTCGCGCTTGCACCTTGTCTCCAAACCTGCGTCCCATTCGTCCCACTCGTCCCATCATTGCCAAAAGCGAAAGAGTAAGCGGGTGGATGAAGTGTACCGATTAAGAGTGGGATTAAGTGCGGGGTTTAAGTGGGTGCTCCGCACTTACACCTTGTCTCAATACTTAATCTCCACGCTTTGTCGGATACACTTCGTCTCCACACTTTGTCCCTACGCTTTGTCGAAAGCGGAAGATCAAGCGAATGTTCCACCCTCGCGTTCGCTTCCGATGCGCCTTGGAGCCCGCGGTCTCCGCGGTTTTTGCGGAGCGCATGAGGCGGAGAACGTTACCGCCGGGGATACTACTTCGCCAAGGCTACGTAGCACCGGCGGCGGGCTCCAGCGTTCCGGCTTTCCGTTCACATTCGCTGGCGCCTGTACTGAACCACCTCGCCCGCCGCGCTGGCTCAGGCTCACGGTACAGCATCCTCGCGTCCTCGTCCTCGTCCTCGTCTTCGTCCTCGTCCTCGAGCCCGGCACTGCCGGTACTGCCGTGCCTGCTGGTACTGCCGGTGGCTGGCGCCCGAATTCCCCAACACCGCCGTGTGTCTGGCGGGGCTGATAGGGGTGCGGCGTCCCCGCCGCGTTTGCACCCCCGCACGCGGCGGGGACGCCGCGTCTACCCGGCCGGACACCCGGTATTGATGCCTATACGCCCGCTGGGCCACGCCGCGTGGCGCACTACGTGCGCAAGCGGTTTTGAGTGCGCGGACCCGGACGCGCTTTCTATCGCGGGACCCGGCCCGCGCAGATGAGGAAAATGCCAAAACAACAGGAACGCGAAGAGATTTCTATTTTAACCGCGAAAAACGCGAAAAACGCGAAAGGGGCGCCGTGAACGGGCGAATGACACGAATATGGAGTAAGCGGGATGAAGCGTACCGTTTAAGAGTGAGTTTAAGCGGGTGGTTTAAGTGGGTGCTTCGCGCTTGCGCTGCCACATTTGGGTAGCTTCTGCAAAAGTGCGCAAGCACAGGTAGGGCGACGCCGTCCCGGCTAGCCGCACGCAGGGCACCGCAAACTAGGCCAAGCCCGCGGCCATTAGGAGCCGCGAAAGGAAAGATAGAAAGCGAATGAGTAAGCGGGTGGGGTGTGCCGATTTAGTTAGAGTGAGATTAAGAGTGGTTTTGGCCGGCCGGGGTGCCGGATAATAGACTTGCGCCTAAGCCGCTACCCGGTTCCCACGCTCCATCGCTGCGGCTAGCCGGGACGGCGTCGCCCCACCTGTGCTGGCGCGCCTCTGCAGGAGCGAATATGGAAGCCGCTCCGCAATCACAAATCTAAAATCACAAATCTAAAAT
>JAAYLN010000464.1 GCA_012521875.1 Lentisphaerota bacterium
CGGCGACGTGCTGCTGGCGGACCGCGCCTACGTCGACTTCCTCTTCCTGCACGGACTCGCCGCGCGCGGCATCTTCTTCGTCCTGCGGGAGAAGGAGAACATGGACTTCGAGGTGCTGGAGGAGAGAGGGCATCCGGACCGGCGCATACTCAAGGACCAGACCATACGCCTGCGGGGCAGGCTGACGGCGGGAAAGTACCCCGGGCCCCTGCGCCGCGTCGCCGCCGTCGTCGAGGTGGACGGGCAGGATCGGGAAATGACGTTCATCACCAACCATTTCGCGTGGAGCCCCCGCACCGTCTACGAGCTCTACCGCGCCCGGTGGGTCATCGAGTCGTTCTTCAAGGAACTCAAGCAGACGCTCCAGCTCAAGGATTTCGTCGGGTACAACGAGAACGCGGTCAAGTGGCAGGTCTGGGTCGGGCTGCTGGCGCATCTGCTGCTGCGCTTCCTCAAGCACGTCTCGGAATGGGGACTGAGCTTTTCCCGTCTCGTCCGGGTCGTCAGGCCCGCAGTCTGGATGAAGATCGACCTGCTCCACGCCCTGCGGAAGTATGGAACAGCAGGCGGCCCAAAGCGCCCTGTAATTTCCGGGAAACAGCTCTATTTCCAAGGATTCGAGCCATTCGCGAGCCGGCCCGTGGGATAGCACATGCCCCAAAACCCCTGTTTTCGGGCATCCGGGCCGATCGCGCAGGCAAACACGTTTTCCGGGAACGCCTTTGAAATCGCGATAAATCCCTGCAAATCAATGGGGGAAAGGGGGCAATATGCCCGTTTTCAGCCGCCTATGGGATGCTAGTGATTTTCATCATCATTTGTCTCAAGAGGCTTCGGCAAACTCGTCGGCGGCAATGGCAAAACAAAACGTGGCGTTGGATGCAAGCGTGAACGGCCTATGAAGGAATCGACCCCCGTGGGTTAAGTTGCTCGACATACTGCAAGCCCGTTGCCAATGGGCTGAACGTGCACCGAATTCGCGCACTGGCTCTTTTGCCAATGCTTCGTCCGTCTTCGGGGTTGTCCACTAGATGGGCCATATGCCCGGCCGCTTGCTCGATATCGGGCTCAGCCCAACATTGTCCTTCGCCATGGGGGTATGCACCCGTCTGGACTGGCACCAATTGATAGTCGACCAACAATGACGTCTCGGGTGTCATGAAGTCCATGTTGCCGGAATAAGCCGTGGCAATGACGGGTTTACCAAAATACATGGCTTCCGCAAGACAAAATCCAAAGCCTTCCGATCTGTGAAGCGATACGTAGCAATCGCAAGCCATCAGCAGGCTCTTGGCCTCTTCTGTGTCAAGCGTTCGATCAATCAGGAGTGCAGATGAGCCGAGCGCCGCAGTTTCCGTACGCAGTCGTTCCAACGCCTTAGGATCCCGGGAGCCGCCACCGACCTTCAGAACCAGTTGCACGTCCGCCAGGGGACGGCGCTGCCGCAATCGTCGAAAAGCCTCGATGACGGCCCAAGGATTCTTTCGTTCGGGAAAAGACGAGCAGTCAAACGAAAAGTAAAAGACCATGGCCGAAGCCGAAATGCCCCATTTCAGGCGGGAATGGTAGTGGCGTATCGCCGGGGCCACGGAAAGCGGGGCGAAGAACACCGGACGATTCACCGCCGCTTTTAGCGACGCAACCACGAATTCGGAGAATCCCCATACTTCATCGAATCGGTCGAGCTGCCGTGCCCATCCTTCGGGATAGACAGGAAGCTCCCACGCTGGGAAAACGATGTTGAATGATCCTGCCGGGGGGGAGCCCAACTTGTTCAGGATCGGCTCGACTTCATCTCCGTTGATGTGAAAGATGTTGATTCCTTCCCCGGGCTTACGTACGAGATCAAGAGCCAACATTCGATCTTCGGGGAAATAACCATGGCAATCCAGAACGCGGAAAGAGCGGCCTGCTGCCCGGAAGCTGGCAATGGCGGAGCGTAAGAGCTGCCCCATTCCGCTGGGAGCGAACGGATGGCCGATCAAGACAAGTTCGGTTGGGTTGGACAAGTTTTCAGGCATGGTTGTTTATCGCACGGTCGAGTTGTGGATGGCATTGCGCACGGCTTCCAGATAGTCGTGGCCATTCAGGGAGTCCGGCTCCAACACGGCGCCTTCCGCCCATTCGTTCCAGGCGTTGATGAAAACCAGCCGTTCGTCATTTTGGTGGAAGCGGCGCGTCTGGTCGATCGTCCACTCCAGCCACGCCTGGAAATAGCCGGGTGTTGAACCCGTGAAAATAGTGCTGCCCGTCTTCCGCCTGGGTGTGTTGTCCCATCCAGGACAGACGCTTAGAAAGCGCTTCGGGCTGAAGTCCTTCCGGTTTACAAAGTGTTGGATCATGTCAAGGTAGTTGTAGACGAGCGCTTCCCGCCGGAGTTTCAGCGTCTTGGATCGATTGGGATAGGGCGTGCCATGCGGGGGGAATGCAACCGTGAAATCGATTCCATCAGCATCGGGATCGCCTTCTAAATTGACGCCAAGCGACTCTACACCTGCCAAATAGATTTCCCCAAGGCCTTCCCTCCGGCATGCCTGGCGCCACCGTTCGCCGGTTTTGCGCATGTCGGGCAGCAGCGACGTTCGATACACCAACAGCAGGGGGCGCCCGTTGATGCGAATGTACCGGGGATCGTGCAAATAACGGATCAAGTCGCGAATGATCGCTTCGTCATCATCGGGCGAATGGGATTGCTCGAGCAGAACTTCCTTGTCTTGACCGTCCCAGCGGCGAGTCCAGTTTTCGTTTGCCCAGCACAGGCAGAAGGGGAAGTCGGGTTTCCCCGTGTCCAGCATTCGCTCAAGCGGCATTTCCAGAAGCCGCTTGCCTCCAAACCAATAGTAATAGTAGCAAAACCCAGTGATACCATACCGTTGGGCCAATTCAGCCTGTTGCTCCATGACTTCCGGCACACGAAGGTCGTAGAAACCCAGATCACCAGGGAGTCTTGGTTGAACATGGCCATCGAAAACAGGCGTGGCGGCGGCAACATTTCGCCATTCGGTGAAGCCCTTGCCCCACCAGCGGTCATTCTCCGGTATGGGATGATACTGTGGCAGGTAAAAGGCGATTTGACGTGTCCGTGCCGAATGATCGACGAAGGCTTGCCATTTCTCAACCATCTTTTGACGGTTTCGGCAAATCAGTTTGTTCTTCAGGGTGTTGCCAGGAGTCGCGTGCGACTTGCTCAAATGGTGCACGACGACCGATTTTGGCTGATAGTAGATTCGACGCCCGGTCGTCCTCAACTTCAAACAAAGGTCCACGTCCTCGTAGTAAGCTGGCGCAAATTCGTCGGAAAATCCGCCGACAGACAGGAATACTTCACGTTCAACCATCAGACAAACGCCGGAGCAATAATCAACTGCACGGCGGATGTTGAAACACGGATGATCGGGATTGTCGTTCACGCCGACCATTTCCGTTGTCATGTCGCCCCTCAAGAGCCCTCCGGCTTCCTGCAAGTGCCCGCTCGGGTAGAGCACTTTAGGCCCAACAGCACCCGCATCGGGGCATTCCTTGAACACTTCGAGCAAAGCACTAAGCCAGCCTGGGGTTACTTGCGTGTCGTTATTGAGAAATACGAGATACTGGCCTTTGGCTTCGGACGCCGCCCGATTGCAGGTGTGTAGAAACCCTAGATTGCTCGGATTGCGGAGATAACGGACATGTCTGACATTCATAAGTCCTGTGACACTGTTTTCACTCGAAGCATCGTCCGCCAACAAGATTTCATACGGCGTGCTGGCATCGTCCGTTTCCGACAAGGAGAGCAGGCACTCCACAGAATACTTGACCTGGTTGTGGAACGGTATGATGATCGACACAATGGGCTTGTGGTACTCTGGAAAGTTGAAGCGCTCCAATACCTCGTTGAATCTTTCTTCTGGTACCTCTGCAAGCTTCACGGGAGAACAAATCGGAGAAGGACGGGGTGTGGACAACTTGTCGGACAGCAGCGCGTATCCCGACCAGCCTCCTTCTGATGCCACCGCTTGCCCCCCCGCCGCCAAGTCAATGGGAGTTTCGACAATGCCCGTTGACGAACGGGAATAATCTAAAACCAAGTGAAACGACTTGCGAATTCCAAGCGAGCGTATTCGCTTTGCCGCGTAGCGAACGGCAGGCCAGATGCCACCACTGAGACGGACTTGTTGACGCATAAGCCAACAACTGGTTCGACCCAACTTAAAAACCAACTTAAGAAAACGGAATACAGGCGTTTTCATCGATCATCTCTTTCACGGCGCCGACCTACGGAAATCGCCCGAAGGCTTGACACCATCCGGCGTAGCGGATGTGTCAGACGCCAGCTCAGACTGGTTTCCAAAGCGTTGATGCGTACCTGCTGTTGTCTGGTAAAATCATTCAGCCGCCTGGTAACATCAAGCAGGGAGGCGGCACTCAGGAGCCTGGTTTCGCCTAGCAGTTGAATCCTCGCGGCGGGACGCTTCAGCCGGAGAACCAACTGGGGGTCTGTCGTGAAGAAATTCCAGGACCGCTTGCCCGTGGCGATGCCGTTGGTCTCGAGGAGGATCTCCTCGGGAGCCAGCAGACCGCCGTTTTCAGCCCAAATGCGAGCCGAAGCGAGCGTCATGGAGATCGGAAGGCGCTCGGTGTAGTCGAACCGCAACCGCGCGCACCCGGAGACCGGAATATCGAAGGCGACCACGAAGGGCCCGATCGGCATCTCGTCGGCATATATCGTGTGTGATTCTGTAAACTCGCCGGTTTCGGCGGCATGGTACAGCTTAGGCCGCGTCCAGATCTTTTGCGGCACGGGGAGCCCTTCCTTCAAGAAAAGGCCGCCGACTGCTCTTCGCCGGACACACGATCTGCCGGCCTGACGCGCGGCCTTTCGCAGTCCGTCGAGGATTGTTTCAACGAATGCGTCCGATGCGAAACGGTTCCGCACGTATTCCCGTGCCCGCTTCGTCCTGGCGCGTGTATCTTCGGGATTCTGGAGGACGGTCCGGATCGCCACGGCAAGGGCGTGGGAATCGCCGGGCTCGTATGCCATACCATGCTCCCCGTGCACAAAGATCTCGGCCCCCCCCCCTGAACGCGCATACACGATCGGCCTCCCTAGCAGGGCCGCCTCCAGCAGGGTGCGCCCCAAGGCCTCCCGCCTTGAGCAGGAGACGACCTCATCCATGCTCTGCATGAGGGGATAGGGGTCTTCAACAAATTCCGTCCAGACCACGAGATCGGCGAATCCCGATTGCTCGATTTCGCTGCGGATCGCCTCCGCGTAGCCTTCATCGCCGATCATGCCCACGATGTGGCAGCGCAGCGGCATGCCGCTGCGGGCCAGTTCGATGCAGGCACGGACGAGGTCGATCTGGCCTTTGCTCTCGATAACGGTTCCGAAGATGCCGATCGAGGGGATCCGCCTCTCGTTCGTGGAGGAGGTCGGGGTGTTGTCGGGTCGAGCTGGCCGTGCGACTGGCGTAGGGATGCCGATGTTGCTGTAGACGACTTCGGCCTTGTCCTCGGGATCCTCTTCAAACAGCACCCTTTTTACATCCCCGGAGACGCAGAAGACGGCGTCGCTTCCCTGATAGAGCGCCTGGAGGCTTTCCTGGAAGCCGAGGAAGAAGGACATTCCGTGGTCCAGCTCCCCGTATTCCCGGGCGGAAAGGACGTGCGGGATGCCGGTCGCTTCGGCGACCAGAGCCCCCCAGGGGGAGGCGATCGTCTGGGAGAGGATCACGTCCGGCGAGATTTTCTCCACCATCGGAATCAGTTCCTCCGAGACGGACGACTGGACTGCGGCCATTTCGCACCGGATGGCTTCCAGTCCGCGCTTCGCCCACCACCATCCGTCTTGCATGGACCGGTTGCCGGAAGGCACGAGAACGGCGCATCCGGCATTCGTCAATCTCTCTCGCAGAGGGCCGGGGGCGGGCAGCACGGCCGTGCAGAGGATCCTGCGGGAGGCCAGTCCGCCGGCGAGGTCGACCAGCGTGCGCTCCGCACCCGCCAAATGGGACGAATGCGAGAAGAGCATCACGGACAGCGCCTGACTGCTACGGACGGCGATGACGTTGTAGCTGGTCGATTCGTGGCGCGCCTCCATCAGGGCGACGTTCGCCGGTTTCTCCAGGGGATAGAGCAACCCCTCGTGATCGTCGATGGCGAAGAGGGTTAAAGATCTGGCACGCAGATAGTCGAGAACCTCCATGACGCTGGTGCCGGCAATCTTCGCCATCTTCGGATTCATTTCCAGCAGAATCGTCACGTCCCTGTCGGAAGCCAGCGTCCGTGAAAACCCCTTGAACACCTCCAGTTCATGGCCGTTCGTGGCTGTCTTGACGAATATGCGGTTCGCGTAGGTTTGGGCAGCGACATCGTCGAGACAGACAGCTGCGACTTCGATGCGGTCGATCATCCCCGAACTCGGATGAGGATAGACACTGCCATTGTCGGACGCCTCTGACTTGCAGAAAGAAATGCGTCCCGGTTTGGATGAGACGGCGGCGTTGATGCAGGTGAAGCGGTTCCGATCAACATGGTTCAATTCGAGATTCCGTTGCAACACCTGCAGGTTTTCTGAAACGGGTTCGATCACGATGCTCCTGAGCGTGGGATTTGCCGCGGCCGCAAGCAGGGAATAGTAGCCGTAGTGGGCGCCGACATCGATGAAGAGATCCTTTTGTGAGAGATGCTTCCGCGTGATTCGAGTGGACAGCGTCTCGTATCCGTTGGCGTATGCGTCCACAAACCGGGGCGTGACCAGCATGTCGAAGCCATCGCCTGCGGGCCTGACTGCGGTCAGGGCATCGGGATTGTAGTCGTCTTTCAATTCTTCGTTCATGTCCAGAAGGTTTGCCACGGGGCGGACGGATGGTTCTCATTCATTCTTTCACCAGCAGCGGTCCGGAACGCTGATCCGGGTGGATTCACAGGGAAACATCCGGTCTCCGGTTTTCTGCGTTGACGGAGAACTTGCACTCCGGCAGCTTGAGCAGGACGCTCTGCTTCTGGAAATCGCTTCCGCTGACAAACTGGAATTCATAGGCGTCGGCCACCTGCTGGTGCCGGATGTGACTGCTCGACGTCCCGTCGACGATGCCGAGCGCGATGAGATAGGTTCCGTTCTCGATTTCGGGGATCGTAAAGGAAAAGCTCGCCACCACAGTCTCGCCTGCGGCCAGCGCCGGCGGCCCGGCATTCAGGACGGCGGTATTGCATCCCATCAGGCGGATGCCCTGGGCGTTCACGATTTGAAAACTGTAGTAGGGCATTCTCAGAGGAACGGCGGCGGTCACCTTCATGACGATCTGGACGGCGCCCGGCCCATGAAGGACGGTGATCCGCCGACCCTGGGCGTTGAACAGCCCTGCGGCCACGATGGCTGCACCACCTTCTCCGGTGATCATCGCATGAGGCGGAATCGGAACCAGATCGAACTCATCGCCACCCTCTTTCGCGGTTGCCTCCGATGCTGGCGGAGCCAGAACCCCGACGTCATGCACCATCCACGCGGAGTATTCCTCGACGATGCGCTTCGCCTGGCCTTCGGCGCGAACCGCGCCTTCATCCAGCCAGATTGCGCGACTGCACAAGCTCACCACGTCGTTTCCAGAATGCGAAACAAGCAGTATGGTCTTGCCGCTTTCGCGGAATTCATCGATCTTGAGATGGCACTTCATCTGGAACCGTGCGTCTCCGACGGCCAGAGCCTCGTCGATGATCAGGATGTCCGGATCGACGTTGATGGCGCAGGCGAAGGCGAGGCGAACGAACATGCCGCTGGAGTAGAGCTTCACCGGCTGGCGGATGAAGTCGCCGATGTCCGCAAAGGCAAGGATGCCATCGAGCCGCTCCTGCATCTCGTCGCGGGAAAAACCCATCAGCGTGCCCTGGAAGAAGACGTTCTCCAGTCCCGATAACTCGGGGTTGAACCCCGCGCCGAGCTCCAGCAGCGAGGAGACGCGGCCCCTGACGTCGACACGGCCGCTGGTCGGGGTCAGAACCCCCGCCAGAATCTTCAGCAGGGTCGACTTGCCCGAGCCGTTGCGCCCGATGATGCCGAGCGTCTCGCCGCGTTTGACCTCGAACGAGACGTCGCGCAGCGCATGGAACTCCCGGCTGTAGCGGCGTCCGCGCCAGTTCAAGGCCTCCTTGAGCCTCTCCATCGGATGGCCGTAGAGGTTGTAGACTTTGCCCAGATGCTCGCAGCGGATGGCGTATTCGGTTTGCATGGTCACCCTAGAGCACGTCCGCGAAATGGGGTTTCGTCCGGCGGAAGACGTTGCGGGCAAAGGCCCACAGGGCTATCGTGACCGCCCAGAAGCCGAGCGTCGTCGCCCAGTGCTGCCAGACCCAGATCCTGCCGAAAATCGCATCGCGGTAGCCCTCGACGATGTAGCCGACGGGATTCAGCTTGAAGACCCAGCGGTATTGTTCGGGAACCATCTCGACGCGCCAGAGGATCGGCGTCAGCCACATGCCGAACTGCAACACAATGGCGAGAAGCTGGTTGAGGTCGCGGAAGAAGGGCAACACCGAGGCAGTCAGCAGTCCCAGCGAAAGGACGAGGGCGATCATGCAGAAGCTGTAGTACGGAAGCTGCAGCCAGTAGATGGACGGAGGGGAGCCCAGCAGCGTGGCAAGCAGCAGGAGCACCAGCACGGACGCCAGATGGAAGAAGAAGGCCGAGACAACCTTGACCACGGGGATCAGCTCGATGCGGAACACGACCTTCTTCACCAGATAGGAGTAGTCCGTGAAGGATGACGTGGTAGTCATCAGGCCCTCGGAAAAGAAAAACCAGGGAGTCAGGCCCGCGGCCAGCCACAAG